>NZ_JBQFXM010000012.1:0-116592 GCF_056540845.1 Ruegeria sp. AL2 | reverse complement strand
TCAGGTCTCGTGCCAAGCTGGTCTCCGTCGTAGATACCAGCTTGAATCATGCCCGCCGACAGATGTGAATCCCTTTTGTCAACATGACCTAGCATCGTGTGTGACAACAAGGCCGACTGCCAGTGCGCTGAGCTATATCGATCAATGTCCGCTGTGTGAGCTGCAAGCTCAGAATCTAGTTTTGGTGGTATGGGCCGTAGCTAGACTTTGCGAAGTCTGCTTTCTGCGCGTCGCAGACCTTCGCGAGAATCCAAGCAAAAATGCCGCATGGAACCCAAGGTTCCTTAGGGAGGCCCTTTGCGGGATTGAGCAACGCAAAGGACCATAACCGCAACGACTACGCCAAATACTGATTGAATTCACCGCTAGGGCAGACAATCGCGCAGCGCAAAACTATGGGCAAACTACGCAAACTTATTGGGTGCGCGAAGTGCTATGCGCAAACCTACAAACCGTCAGAAATCCAGATTCTCGACGCTCAGTGCGTTTTTCTGGATAAATTCTCGACGAGGTTCGACAACATCACCCATTAGCTTGGTGAACAGATCGTCAGCTTCCACCATATCGTCAACGCGCACTTGCAGCAGCGTGCGTGCATCCGGGTCCAAAGTCGTTTCCCAAAGCTGGCCGGGGTTCATCTCTCCCAGACCTTTGTAGCGCTGCAAGGACAGGCCCTTTTCCCCTTCTTCCAGAATGGCGCGCAACAGGTCCAGCGGACCGTGGATCAATTGGCTACGATCACGGCGGATCAACGTGGCCGAAGTGTTGTAGACCTCTTGCAGGCTTTGCGTGAAGTTGCCTGTTTTGCGCGCTTCTCCCGACCGCAACATCGGGCCGTCCAAGGTGCGAACCTCTTCGACACCACGCAGAATGCGGGCCAGCCGAATTCCGTGATCCTGTGTGATCCGGCCCTGCCAGCCACGCTCATACTCCAGCGCGATCAGGTCCAGACGGGCGGCAACCTTGTCAGCCACCCCTTGCAGGTCTGCGTCCACCGCACCCGGCACAAAGGCACCTGCAACGGCGGCCTGTTCCAGAATGTGGCGCGGGTAGTGCGTCGGGAAGGCGTCCAGAACGCGTTTCAACTGGCGCGCTTCGTCCACCACGCGGGCCAGGTCCTGCCCGGTGATCTCTTCACCCGAACCCAGTTTCAGCACGGCGCCCTCGATCCCCTGGTTGACCAGATAATCGTCCAGAGCCGCCTGATCTTTCAGATAAACCTCTGATTTTCCACGCGAAACCTTATAAAGCGGCGGCTGCGCAATATAGAGATACCCACCTTCGATCAGCTCAGGCATTTGCCGGTAGAAGAACGTCAGCAGCAGAGTCCGGATGTGCGCACCGTCCACATCCGCATCGGTCATGATGACAATCTTGTGGTAACGCAACTTTTCAATATTGAACTCATCACGGCCGATACCCGTGCCCAGAGCCATGACAAGATTACCGATCTCTTGCGAGGACAACATCCTGTCAAACCGCGCGCGTTCCACGTTCAGGATCTTACCGCGCAGAGGCAGAACCGCTTGTGTCAGCCGGTCACGGCCCGTTTGCGCCGACCCTCCGGCTGAATCACCCTCGACAAGGAAGACTTCGGTTTTGGACGGGTCTTTTTCGGAACAATCCTTCAGCTTCCCCGCCAGATAGTTCACATCCATAGCCGTTTTGCGGCGGGTCAGTTCACGCGCCTTGCGCGCGGCCTCGCGCGCCAGTGCAGCTTCGATGATCTTGCCGACGATCGCCTTGGCCTCGGTCGGGTTTTCTTCGAACCACTCGGCAAGTTTTTCGTTCATCAGACCCTCGACCGCTGGGCGAACCTCGGAACTGACCAGCTTGTCTTTGGTCTGCGACGAGAATTTCGGATCAGGCACTTTGACCGACAGCACACAGGTCAGACCTTCGCGCGCGTCATCACCGGTAAAGCTGACCTTTTCCTTTTTCGCGATCCCGCTGGACTGCGCGTAGTTGTTGATCGTCCGGGTTAGGGCACCACGGAAACCCGCCACATGGGAACCGCCATCGCGCTGAGGAATATTGTTGGTAAAGGGCAGTACAGACTCGTGATAGCTGTCATTCCACCACATTGCGATTTCCACACCGATATCGTCGCGCTCGCCCTTGATATAGATCGGCTCGGACATAGCAGGGGTTTTGGACCGGTCGAGGTACTTGACGAACTCCTTGACCCCACCTTCATAGAACAGCTCGGTTTCCAGCCGTTCCGCCGGACGCTCGTCAATCAGGATGATCCGAACGCCCGAATTCAGGAAAGCCAGTTCGCGCAGGCGTTTTTCCAATGTCTCGAATGAGTATTCAAGGTTCGAGAATGTGTCGGTCGAAGCCAGAAACCGCACCTCTGTTCCTGTCCGGTCCCCGCATTCGCCAACAACCTTCAGGTGCTCAACGGTTTCGCCACCTTCAAATCGCGCGATGTGCTCTTTGCCATTGCGCCAGACGCGCAGTTCCAGCCAATCCGAAAGCGCGTTCACCACGGAAACACCCACACCGTGCAGGCCGCCCGACACCTTGTACGAGTTGCTGTCGAATTTCCCACCGGCGTGCAGCTGGGTCATGATGACCTCGGCCGCCGACACGCCTTCTTCCGGGTGGATGTCCACCGGAATACCGCGTCCATTGTCGCTGACCGAAACACTGGAATCGGCGTGAATTTTCACCGTCACATGGTCGGCATGACCCGCCAAAGCCTCGTCAATCCCGTTGTCGACAACTTCATACACCATATGGTGCAGACCCGAGCCATCATCCGTGTCCCCGATATACATGCCGGGGCGTTTGCGAACTGCCTCCAAGCCCTTGAGAACCTTGATAGAATCTGCGCCGTATTCTTGGGGGGCCTGTGCGTCTTCGGACATTCAGTCAGTACCTATATTATTTTGGTAACTTATACGTTTTCTGGTAGGGATTGTCACGCCATCCCCCAATATTTTGTGTTGTTCCGGATCGTTTTTTGCCGCCCGAAAAAGGGATCACAAACGATCGATATCAGAAGCGATATCCGCGGCAATTTCCAACGCGTCGACATCCTTGCGCTCGGCCGACAATCGCAGCCCGAGAATGTCCGACTGATACCGTGCCGCCAGTCGATCCGGATCATGTCCCGCCCCGATTTCACCGGCATCCTGAGCCCTGCGAAACAGATCAGCGAAACAGCCTTTCATTTCCGCCATGTGATGCGCCGCCTGATCCGCAAGGTCATGATCCTTCGCCTTCAACTCGGCATATGTCTTTGCCAACATGCAGGCCTTTGCCGGGGTCTCGACCGCTTCGATCACCAATCGGGGCTGCGCTTTCAGCGCCTCCTTCGGACCCAGTCTCTCTGCCAGGGCCTTTAAGCGCGCCACACCTTCTTGCGTATAACTCTCCAGCGTCAGCGCATAGAGCGCATCTTTCGACCCGAACGCCGCATAAAAACTGCCAGGCTTCAGCTTCAGTTCCCGCTCCAGATCCTTCAGCGATGTACCAGCCCAGCCCTGACGCCAGAAGATATCCTTCGCCTTCGCGATCAACACGTCACGATCGTATGCGGGTTTGCGGGGCATCAGCATCACCAATTTTTGAACGTTCACTCAAGTATATACTTGAGCGTTCACTCAAGAAACCCTAAATACGACCCATCGCGCCAGAAACAGGAGTTCCGACATGGCCAATTTCCCGTCTCACGACCTCGAAACCGCGCCTGAAGCGTCCAAACCGCTGCTGCAAAAGTCTCAGGCCGCTTTTGGTCGCTTGCCCGGCCTGCATAAGGTCATGGCCGAAAGCCCTCAGCATCTGGAAGGCTATCAGGTTCTGCACGGCCTGTTCCTGCAAACTGATTTCGACAATGATGAGAAAACCGTCGTCTGGCAGACCATCAATGTGGAAAACGAATGCCACTACTGCGTGCCCGCCCACACCGGGATCGCCAAGATGATGAAGATCTCGGACGAGATATCGGACGCCCTGCGTAACGAAACTCCGTTGCCTTCAGCCAAACTCGAAGCACTGCGCACCTTCACCCTGCAAGTGATGGAAACCCGCGGCAACCCGACCGAAGACCAGCTTCAGGCGTTCTTTGACGCGGGCTATTCACACCGCGCGGTTCTGGATGTCGTGCTGGGTCTGGCCCAGAAAACCATGTCGAACTACGTCAACCACATGGCCAAAACCCCGGTGGACGAGGTTATGCGCGGCTTTCTGTGGGAACGCAAAGTCAGCGAACCGGCCTAAGCGGTCACGACCGAGCCCTGATCGCTGTCGGTAACGATCAGCGTCTGGGCCCGGTCGCCCATTTCCGCAAACAGCTCAGGCCCGGTACCCGTCATCCAGGCCTGAGCGCCCAGCGCGCAAATCTCGTCATAAAGCGCTGCACGCCGCCCAGCATCCAGATGCGCGGCCACCTCATCCAGCAGAACGATCGGAGGTGCGCCCAGCATCGCCGCCAGCGCCCGCGCATTGGACAGGATCAGCGACACCAAGAGCGCTTTCTGCTCACCAGTGGAACACTCCCGTGCCGGCACGCCCTTGGCCGCGAACACACCGTACAGGTCGGACCGATGCGGCCCCACCAGGGTTCGGCCCGCTGCCAGATCCTTGAACCGGCTCTCGCTCAACGCGTCTCGCAAATCTTCCGCTGTCTCGGGCATTGCGCCTTCGGTTTGCACCAACTCCAGTTCGGCCGAAGGAAAGACCGTTTCCGCCCGGTCCTGCGCCGCCCGTAGAAGATCCAGCGACCTCAACCGCGCGGTATGGATGCGGTGCCCCGTCTCGGCCAACTGCCCTTCAAGCGCGGCGTACCAATGCGCGTCCCTGATCTGCTCTTTCAGCAGACGGTTACGTTCGCGCATCGCTTTTTCATAAATCAGCGATGTTTCGGCGTGGGCCGGGTCAAAACTCAGCGCGATACGGTCCAGAAACCGACGGCGTCCCTCAGCCCCTTCAATCCACAGACGGTCCATGGACGGGGTCAGCCAGACTACCCGTGCAAGTTTCCCCAGATTGATCTGGGTCGCCGACTTGCCATCAATTCGCACCTGTCGCGCTGCGCTGCCCTCGGACCAGGTTTCGATTTCAAACCGCTGCCCCTGAGCGTCCAGCAACCCGGACAGTTTCCAACCCAACGCCTCGGGCCGACGGGTCATCTCGGCCGCGCTCGCCCGCCGCATCCCGCGACCGGGCGAAAACAACGACACCGCTTCAAGAATATTGGTCTTCCCGGCCCCGTTCGGCCCGTGAATGGCAACCGGTCGGCCGTCCAGAGACAACCGCGCCAGCTTATGAGATCGAAAATGCGAGACCGTTAGCTCGGTCAGGGCCAATCCCATGACCCCTCCCTTCATCTTTTCAAAAATACTCCCGCCGGAGGCATCGCATCCGCGCGATCAGACGCGCATCGGCATGACGACGTATACAGCGCTCAGATCGTTGCCTTCACGCATCAATGTCGGGTCACCAGCCGAGTTGAACAGGAAAACTGCATTCTCACGATCCACCTGAGACGCAATCTCCAACAGGTATTTGGCGTTGAACCCGATCTCCAACCGCTCATCTCCGTAAGCGACAGCCAATTCCTCCTCGGCCGCGCCGCTGTCAGGAGCATTCACCGACAAGATCAGCTTGTCGCCTTCCAATTGCAACTTCACTGCCCGCGACCGTTCCGACGAAACAGTCGCCACGCGATCTACGGCCTGCGCGAATTCAGCAGCATCCACTTCAAGCTTGCGGGTATTTCCTTGTGGGATAACACGTGTGTAGTCGGGGAAGGTGCCGTCAATAACCTTCGACGTCAGCGTGATATCCGGCGTGGCAAAGCGTACCTTGGTTTCACTGACCGAAACGGCGATATCCATCTCGTCGTCATCCAACAGCTTGCGCAACTCGCCCACTGTTTTGCGAGGCACGATCACGCCGGGCATATCCGCCGCGCCAGCTGGCAAATCTGCGTCAATTCTCGCAAGCCGGTGGCCATCGGTGGCCACACAACGCAACACTTTTCCACCCTCGGACCCATCTGCCACATGCATGTACACACCGTTCAGATAGTACCGGGTCTCTTCGGTCGAGATGGCGAATTTTGACTTGTCGAACAACCGGCGCAGCAATGCTGCCGACGCGCTGAAATTCGATTGATATTCCGAGGACGCCATCACCGGAAAATCTTCTTTTGGCAGTGTCGCCAGCGAAAAATTCGACCGACCCGCTTCAACTGTCAGCCGTCCTGCGGCGCTGTCAGCAGTCAATGTCACCAGCGCACCGTCCGGCAGTTTGCGCACAATCTCATGCAGGGTTGTTGCCGCGACGGTCGTCGCGCCCGCCTTTTCGACCTGTGCGGGTGCCTTATCGACCACTTCGATATCCAGATCGGTGGCACGGAACTGGACCTGATCGCCTTCGGCCTCGATCAGGACATTGGCAAGTATAGGAATGGTATTGCGACGTTCTACAACGGACTGAGCCTGCGAAACGGCTTTAAGAAGGGTGCCGCGTTCAATGCTGATCTTCATACCCTCAATTCCTCTGACTTGCGTACCGACATGGGCGGGACTGGCACGTTAGCGGTTCCACCCCGAGGCACAAGGATTTTTTACGGATTTCTGGGTTGGAATGCACCAACCGTCAAGTGCGGCGTGCCCCACACGCCTCAGTTCTGGTGCAACCGTGGATTCTTACGCACAAAAAACGCCCCGGCACAGAAGTCCGGAGCGTTTCTTAGCACTACTGGCCCGGTTCAGGCTTCGAGAGAACGGCGCAGCATTTCCACGTCTTCAGCGATCTGACCATCGGTCAGTTTCAGCTCTTCAATGCGCTTGACGCCATGCATGACCGTGGTGTGGTCGCGCCCGCCGAACCGGCGGCCGATCTCTGGCAGCGACCGGCTGGTCAGCTGCTTGCACAGATACATCGCCACCTGACGAGGGCGCGCGTAGGATCGCAGGCGCTTGGGACCGATGATATCAGACATGCGGATGTTGTAGTATTCGGATACTTTCCGCTGAATCTCTTCAACCGTGATCTTACGCTCGGATGCGCGCAGGACATCTGCCAGACAATCCTGCGTCAGCTCCATGTCGATCTCGCGTCCAACCAACGAGGCAAAGGCAAACAGACGTGTCAGAGCACCTTCCAGCACGCGGACATTGGTCGAGATACGATGAGCCAAAAATTCAAGGACGCCATCTGCAATCGTCAGGTCGGGATAGGAACTGCTATATTGCTGGACCTTGTTCTGAAGAATGCCCAGACGCAATTCATAGTCGGTCGGATGCAGGTCAACGACCAAACCACATTGAAGGCGGGACTTTACACGATCTTCCAGATCCTTGATTTCGCCCGGGGCGCGGTCGGCCGAGATGATGATCTGCTTGTTCTGATCCACCAGCGCATTGAACGTATGGAAAAACTCTTCCTGAGTAGAATCCTTTCCGGCAATGAACTGCACGTCATCGACCATCAACACATCGACCGAACGGAACAAATGTTTGAAATCCATCATCCGGCGTTCCCGCAGGGCCTGCACGAAGCGATACATGAACTGTTCGGCTGACAGGTACAGGACATTCAGTTCCGGATGCTTGGTTTTCAGCTCCCAGGCAATTGCGTGCATCAGGTGGGTCTTACCCAGACCCACTCCACCATACAGAACAAGCGGGTTGAATGTTACCGGGCCACCTTCGGACACACGGCGCGCGGCAGCATGGGCCAGCTCGTTGGGTTTGCCCACCACAAAACTGTCAAAGGTGAAACGTGAATCGAGCGGCGCGGCCTGCAACGACTCCAAAGCGTTCTGCGCACTATCCGTCGCCGCTAAGGGTACCGGCTCTGGCTGAGTTTCGGTGACCACCTTGGCTGCGGGCTTGGGACGCGCGGGCGAGTTGGCAGCAACACGGAAGTCCAGACGCTGAACGGTTTCCCCAGCCGTATTCAGCTCGTACAAGATGAGGTCCGCAAAATTCTGGCTGACGTAGTTCCCCATAAAGTTCGTTGGCACGGAAAAAACCGCCACACCATCCTGCAGCTCTTTAAATTCCAGAGGCTCGATCCATGTGGTGTAATTATTCCGACCGACAGCCTTCAGCAATTTGTTACGCAGTAGTCCCCATTTCTCTTGTGTCATTCAGCGCCTCACGCATCCCATTCTTATTGGCCTGTCGGCCTTATCATACGAAGCCGGTTGCCCGGTCTTGCATTCACACGCCCAAAGGGAACCTGTCGCCAAACCTAACGGCTTGGCGGGATCGCCCCTGAAAGTTCGGTGCACCCGGATTTTCGACGCTCAACAATAAATGAGCGTCCCGAAACTCGGGCTGCACGTCACAATCTCATTTTTCAGACAGGGCCGAGAATCCCGGATAATCCGGACTTCGCGGCAGATCGGCAGCCCAGCTTGCGCCAGTCGTCGACGAATGTTTCCTGATCGATCTGATGCCCGTCAGTCCGATCGAGTAAACAGCCTGTCCCCCCAAGCGAGTGAATCGCTGACATCAGTGGTAGCAACTTGAAATGGGGCGCGGCAACGAAACTCTGATATTGACTCGGGTCTTTGGTCGAAAGAATCTCTCGGTTTCGTGAAGGCGCGGTATTCCGGCAACACGAAAAAAGGCGCCGCAATGCGCAGCGCCTTTGACATTAGTTCAGCCTTGCTGACTTGACCTAGGGTAACCCGCAGGCTTCAACCCAGAGCTTTGACCCGGGCCGACAGGCGCGACATTTTACGCGCAGCAGTGTTCTTGTGGAACACGCCTTTGGTGACGCCGCGCATCAGCTCGGGCTGGGCGGCGCGCAGTGCTGCGGTTGCCGCATCTTTGTCACCGGATGCAATCGCTTCTTCGACTTTACGCAGATAGGTGCGGATGCGCGAACGACGCGCTTTGTTAACAGCGAAACGCTTTTCGTTCTGACGGGCGCGTTTCTTTGCCTGGGGCGAATTTGCCATGTGTCTCTGACCTTCGTTCGGTACGGTTATCAAGGGTTGCGCGCCACGGACATATCCGCACCGGATCAGAAATCACGAGTGTGAGTCGGGCCAAGCGGGCCGCACGCGCATGTATTGCGGCGCTCATTACCGAACATTTCAAGGATTGCCAAGCCGATTCTTGGATCTCACAGACCCGGCAAAGAAAAGGCGGGCAACACCCGCCTTTCATTAGTCTCTTGCGTTCTACTTGTCACGAAACTGCGCAGCCCGCTTTTCAAGAAACGCCGCCATGCCTTCTTTCTGGTCTTCGGTGGCAAACATGGAATGGAAGACCCGACGCTCAAACAGCATACCTTCACTCAGCGGAAGCTCGTAACTGCGATTGACCGCTTCTTTTGCCGCCGCTGCCGTCAGTGCCGATTTCTCGGCTATTTTTTGCGCCGCACCGACGGCTTCTTCGATCAGCTTCTTGGCCGGTACGACCCGGCTGACCAAACCAGCGCGCTCGGCTTCGTCCGCGTCCATGAACCGCCCAGTCAGGTTCATGTCCATCGCCTTGGACTTGCCGACAAAGCGCGTCAAACGCTGGGTGCCGCCCAACCCGGCTATGACGCCAAGGTTGATTTCAGGCTGGCCGAATTTTGCAGTGTCCGCAGCAATGATGAAATCGCAAAGCATTGCCAACTCGCATCCCCCACCCAGAGCATAGCCCGCGACCGCGGCGATGATCGGTTTGCGAATCGCCGAAACCCGATCGTTTGCATCAGCAAAAAGGTTGGTTGTGTAGACATCGACAAAGCTCATCTCGGACATTTCCCTGATGTCCGCGCCTGCGGCAAAGGCCTTGTCCGATCCGGTGATGACGATGCAACGCACCTTGTCGTTGCTGTCCGCCTCTTCCAGCGCGGTACACAACTCACCCAGTAACTGGGAGTTCAGCGCATTCAACGCATCTGGTCTGTCGAGTTTGATTAGGGCGACGTGGTCTTCGATTTCGACGATGATCGTCTCAAAAGCCATGAGAAAAAAGCTTCCGGTTGTTCCGTTCAGTTACGAGTCCTTACCACGCGAATTCTCTGGATCAAGCTATCTTTGGCATTGCGCACAGTAGAAGGATGAGCGACCGGACTGGGTGATTCTCTGGATCAGACCATTGCAACCCTCGGTTCGGCAGGGCTTTCCTTCACGACCGTAGACATCAAAACTGTGCTGAAAATATCCAAGTTCTCCATCAGCTTGCCGGAAATCCCGCAGGGATGATCCGCCTGCTTGGATCGCGTCCTGCAACACCTTCCGAATGATGGGAACCAGCGATGCGACACGCGCCGCAGAAATTTGCCCTGCTTTGCGACGTGGCGACACCTTGCCGCGATAAAGCGCTTCGCAAACATAGATATTCCCCAATCCGGCAACGATTCCCTGATCCAGCAGGGCTGATTTGACTGGGGTATTCCTGCCTTTGAGCGCCTCAATCAGGTGTTGCTCGTGGAAATCATTGCCCAAGGGCTCTGGTCCCAGAACCGCCAGAAGCTTGTGATCCTCGGCTGTGGCTGTGGGCAGCAGGTCCATCGCTCCGAACCGGCGTGGATCGTTAAATGTGATACGCGTCCCGTTGGCCATGTGAAAAACAACATGGTCATGTTTATCAGCGGCAGGATGTTCGCGCAGGAAATGACCTAGTGGATCCCCTGACACCGTCATTCGCCCGGACATCCCCAGATGGATCAACAATGTCTCGCCGCTGCTGAGATCGGCCAGGATATATTTTGATCGCCGCCGTAACCGATCCACGCGCTGCCCGGTCAGCCGTTCTGCCATGCGTTCGGGAAATGGCCAGCGCAGATCCGGGCGATTCACATCGGCGCGTTCGATCTCGACCCCCTCCATCGCAAGGCTCAGGCCGCGTCTTACGGTCTCGACCTCGGGCAATTCCGGCATTACAGGGCTCCTATTCCAAAGGGCCGCATTGTGCCCCGCTTCCAGAGCCCTATAACAGAAGCGAAATTCGACAAACGGCAAGGCTTATGTCCGACAACAGCGACAACACCACTCATTTCGGGTTCGAAACCGTACGCGAGGCTGACAAGGCCGGGCGCGTGCAGGGCGTGTTCAACTCGGTCGCCTCGAAATATGACGTGATGAACGATGTCATGTCGATGGGTATCCACCGGGTCTGGAAAGACGCGATGATGGACTGGCTAGCTCCGCGTCCCGGTCAGCGTTTGCTGGATGTTGCGGGCGGAACCGGTGACATTTCCTTTCGCTTTCTGAAACGTGCAGGCTATGGCCATGCCACGGTTCTTGATCTGACAGAACCCATGCTGGTCGAAGGCCGGCAACGCGCCGAAGCCGACCAGATGGCCGACAGCCTGAACTGGGTGGTGGGCGATGCCATGGCCCTGCCGTTCGAGGACAACACCTTTGACGTCTACACGATCTCGTTCGGCATCCGGAACGTGACGCGCCCGCAAGAGGCCCTGAACGAAGCCTTTCGCGTGCTGAAACCCGGTGGCCGCCTGATGGTGCTGGAGTTCAGTCAGCTTCCTAATGACGGGTTGCAAAAGCTCTATGACCTCTACAGTTTCAATGTCATTCCACGCATGGGAAAACTGATCGCGAATGATTACGACAGCTATCAGTATCTGGTGGAGTCGATCCGTAAGTTTCCTGATCAGGAAACCTTCCTGAACATGGTCCGAACTGCTGGCTTCGAAAACGCCAAATACCGCAATCTCAGCATGGGTATCGCCGCGCTGCATTCCGGCTGGAAAATCTGACACATGCGTGGCCCACATAATATCATCCGCCTGATCCGAACGGGTGCCACGCTTGAGCGCACCGGTGCCATGAATGTCGTGCTGGATGCATTCGAAGCCCCGCGCCCGCTTCGCGTCATCGCTCATGCTTTGGGCAAACCGTTTCAGTGGCTGGGCTACAAAGGCGACCCGCAGATGCCACCCGCAACCCGTGCCCTGACCGCTTTGGGTCCGGCATATATCAAATTCGGGCAGGTGCTTTCCACCCGCCCTGATGTCGTCGGCAACGAACTGGCAGAACAATTACGTGTCCTACAGGACAAACTCCCGCCTTTTTCCCGGACAAAAGCCATGGCCGAGGTTGAAAAGGAACTTGGACAGCCTGTGGCGGACGTGTTCTCTGAGTTCAGTGAACCTATTGCAGCCGCGTCCATCGCTCAGGTCCACAAAGCCAAACTGGTTAACACAGGCGAAGATGTCGCCGTCAAAGTTCTGCGCCCGGGGATCGAGCGCGCATTTCGTAAGGATGTGGATGCATTTTATTTCGCTGCTCGCATCGTGCAGCTTTTCGCCCCCGGTGCCCGCCGTCTGAGGCCCATGGAGGTCATTGAACATTTTGACGGCGTTGTTCGGGGCGAACTGGATCTGCGTCTGGAAAGCGCTGCCGCCTCGGAATACGCGGCCAACACAAAAGACGACACAGGGTTCTGGCTGCCGCCCGTCTTGTGGTCACTGTCGGCACGGCGCGTGATGACACTCAGCTGGGCCGACGGTGTTGCATTGGGTGAAAATGACGCACTGGACGCCGCAGGCCACGATCGCCGCGACCTGGCTGAACGTGTGCTGCGTCTATTCCTTCTTCACGCCTTGCGCGACGGCTATTTCCACGCCGATATGCATCAGGGCAACCTAAAGGTCGCCGCCAACGGTGACATCATCGCTTATGATTACGGTATCATGGGCCATATCGACGAATACACGCGCCGGGTCTATGCCGAGATCCTGTTCGGTTTCATCCGCCGCGACTACAAGCGCGTGGCCGAAGTGCATTTCGAAGCCGGTTACGTTCCTGCACATCAGGACGTCGATGAATTCGCCCGCGCCCTGCGTGCGGTTGGCGAACCGATCTTCGGTATGGATGCCTCGCATATTTCGATGGGCCGTTTGCTAAGCTATCTGTTCGAAGTGACAGAGCGTTTTGGCATGGAGACACGTACCGAGCTGATCCTCCTACAGCGCACGATGGTCGTGGTTGAAGGTGTTGCCCGGTCACTGGATGACCACATCAATATCTGGGAAGTCGCCCGCCCCGTGGTCGAAGATTACATTAAACAATCCATCGGCCCGCGCGCCGCGCTTCGTGACTTTGCCAAAACCGCTTTGGTTCTGGCACGCTTTGGTCCGCGCCTGCCGACATTGGTCGAAAACGCGTTGATTGCACAGACACACAAAGAAGAACCGAAAAACTCGGGTCTTTTGCCAAAAATCCTGCCAGCCGCTCTCGGTGCAGTTGCCGGCGCAGCCATAGTTTTGTTGATCACGACACTCGGCTGGTTGTGATCCGCAGCTTCATCTGGCTGAAAACATCCTCGGGGGGAATCGCGCCTTGCGCGATGGGGGGGCAGACAGCCCCCCTTGCCCAAACCTGGATCAGAGCCGCTCGATGGCAATGGCTATCCCCTGACCGCCACCAATACACATGGTGATCAACCCTTTTGATCCACCTGTACGCTCCAACTCGTAAAGTGTCTTCATGGTAATGATGGCGCCCGTCGCGCCTACAGGGTGCCCCAGCGCTATCGCGCCTCCATTCGGGTTCACTTTCGCTGCATCCAACCCAAGCTCCTGATTGACGGCCAGCGCCTGCGCGGCAAATGCTTCGTTGCTTTCGATCACATCGAAATCTTCCACCGAAAGACCCGTCTTCCTGAGCAGGTTTTGCACGGCCGGTACCGGGCCAATACCCATGACTTCGGGGCGCACGCCAGCATGTGCATAGCCGATTACACGCGCTTTTGGCTTCAACCCGGCCTTTTCCGCCGCATCCGCCGTTGCCAGAACCATCGCCGCCGCGCCATCGTTGATGCCCGAGGCATTGCCTGCCGTTACACGCCCATCTTTCTTGAACACAGGTCGCAACCCGGCCAGCGCTTCGGCGGTCGTCGCTTTGGGATGCTCATCAACTTTGAAATCCACCATGTCCCGCTTGACCTTCACCTGAACGGGCACGATCTGGCTTTCGAAATATCCGGCTTCAATTGCGGCGGCCCCGCGGGTCTGGCTGGCAAGGGCGAATTCGTCCATCTGTTCACGGCTGATCTGGTGTTCATCGGCAACGTTCTCGGCCGTCACACCCATGTGCCCTGTGCCAAAGGGGCAGTTCAACGCACCCAGCATCATGTCCAGTGATGTGACATCACCCATTTTCGCGCCCCAGCGTGCCTGTGGAACAATGTAAGGGCTTCGCGACATGCTTTCTGCCCCACCTGCCACGGCAAAATCGGCATCGCCAAGCATCAAGGACTGCATTGCCGACACGATCGCCTGTGCGCCTGAACCACACAGTCGGTTTACATTCATCGCAGGGGTGCCGTTCGGAATCCCGGCCTGCATCGCGGCAACGCGCGACAGGTACATGTCCCGAGGCTCGGTGTTGATGACATGACCAAACACAACATGCCCGATTTGAGCACCTTCTACCCCTGACCGCTCCAAGGCCGCTTCGGTGACCACCGTCGCCAGATCAATGGGCGCGGTTGACGCAAGTGCGCCACCAAAAGTTCCAATCGCGGTGCGCGCACCATCCAACAATACGATGTCTGTCATGTCTTTCTCCTCTTGGAATCGTCGTCAGTATGCACATGCAGCATGATCCTGTCCTATAGGACGTGCCGTCACGGATGGAATTGACAAGCGGGGTCCCAACACGCATGGATTCCGTCATGACGGAGAACACAGACGATATCCTGAACCTTTTGCCCGCCCGCCTGAAAAACGCACGCCGGGCCAAAGGACTGTCGCTGGAAGCAGTCGCAAACCTGAGTGGCGTGTCCAGATCCATGGTTAGCCAGATCGAACGCGGGGAAAGTAGCCCGACGATCTCGACCCTCTGGAACCTGACCCGTGCGCTACAGGTGGATTTTGCCGGTCTTCTGGAAGGTTCAAAAGCCAGTGATCAGATCGAGGTGCTGCGCGCGTCCGAAGTGCCCAGCATCGACAATATGGGGCAGAACTGCCGCATTCGCATCCTGTCCCCGCCGGAAGAGGCCGGAGGTCATGAGGTTTACGATATCGAGTTCGACAAAGGCGGGGCCTTGAACAGCCAGCCCCATGCGCGCGGCGCGCGTGAGCAGCTGACCGTGCTGGAAGGCGCCGTCAAGGTTACATCGGGCAGTGCCGTGTCGGAACTGAGCCAAGGGGATACCGCCCGCTATGCCGCGGATATCGTGCATTCCATCTCGGCCAAAGAACCAGCGCGGGTGTTTCTGATCGTAAAGAACGCCTAACATCAGCAGATTTCCGCCTTCACGGAAAATTTTCCTGTATATTGAAATTCCCCTATTTGGGAAATCCATCCGCTATGTTAGACGTGCGACTCAGTTGAACGGAGGTCGCCATGGCAGATGCATTCCTGTCCCACATCACGGACACACTCGCGCAGATCGAATCCGAGGGGCTGTATAAGCGCGAACGAATGATCACCTCGCCTCAGGGCGGTGAGATTACGGTTGGCGGCAAACGGGTGATCAACCTGTGCGCCAACAACTATCTGGGTCTTGCGGATCACCCCGCGCTGATCGAGGCCGCAACAAATGCGATGGGTCCGAAAGGATTCGGTATGGCCTCGGTCCGGTTCATCTGCGGGACGCAGGATATTCACCGTGAACTGGAACAGCGGTTGGCGAAGTTCCTGAACAAGGACGATGCGATCCTGTTTGCGGCCTGCTTTGATGCCAATGGCGGGCTGTTCGAACCGTTGCTGGGGCCTGAAGATGCCATCATTTCGGACAGTCTGAACCACGCCTCGATCATTGACGGGGTGCGGCTGTGCAAGGCCAAGCGCTATCGCTATCTGAACAATGACATGAACGACCTGGAAGCGTGGCTGAAGCAAGCGCGCGAGGATGGCGCGCGTCACATCATGATCGCAACCGATGGCGTGTTCTCGATGGATGGCTATCTGGCCAACCTGCCGAAAATTCGCGAACTGGCTGACAAATACGACGCCATCGTGATGGTCGATGATTGCCATGCAACGGGCTTCATGGGGCCGCGCGGTGCAGGAACACCGGATCACTTTGGTGTTGATGTCGACATTCTGACTGGAACTTTGGGCAAGGCACTTGGGGGGGCAATCGGCGGCTACATCGCCGGGCCGCAGCCAGTGATCGACCTGCTGCGGCAGCGGGCGCGGCCCTATCTGTTCTCGAACTCGCTGCCGCCATCCATCGTCGCCGCAGGGATTGAGGCGATCCGCCTGGTCGAAGAAGGCGACATTCTACGCGCGCAGTTGTTCGGAAACGCAAAGTACTGGCGTGCCGGTTTGGAAAAGCTTGGCTTTGACGTTTTGCCCGGCGAACATCCGATCATCCCTGTCATGCTGGGCGACGCGACGCTGGCACAAGAGATGGCCACCAAGCTGTTTGACGAGGGCGTGTATGTCTCGGGCTTCTTCTTTCCTGTTGTTCCCCGCGGGCAGGCGCGGATCAGAACACAGATGAACGCCGCCCTGACGCGGGACGAACTGGACCGCGCTCTGGCGGCCTTTGGCAAAGTCGGCAAGGAACTGGGGGTGATCTGATGCGACCCAACACGATGAAAGCGCTGGAAAAGTCGAAACCCGAAGAGGGGTTGTGGATGGTACAGGCCCCGGTCCCGGAAATTGGGCCTGATGAGGTGCTGATCAAGATCAACAAGACCGGAATTTGCGGTACCGACATTCACATCTGGAACTGGGATGAGTGGGCCTCTCACACCGTTCCGGTTCCGATGATCACTGGTCATGAGTTCGCTGGGGAAATCGTTGAGATTGGGCGCAACGTAACCGGCCTGAACGTTGGGCAGCGCTGTTCCGGCGAAGGGCATCTGATCGGCACTGAAAGCCGTCAAAGCCGCGCAGGCAAGTTTCACCTCGACCCCGGCACGCGCGGGATCGGGGTGAATGAACAGGGCGCGTTTGCGCAATACCTGAAACTGCCTGCCTTCAATGTTGTTCCCCTACCGGATGATATCCCGGATGAGATCGGGGCAATCCTTGATCCGCTGGGCAATGCGGTACACACCGCGTTAAGCTTCGATCTTCTGGGCGAAGATGTCCTGATCACCGGCGCAGGACCCATTGGCATCATGGCCGCCGCCGTTGCCCGCCATGCAGGTGCCCGTAACGTTGTGATTACCGACATAAACGCTGAACGATTGAAACTCGCGGAACATGTCGTGCCGTCGGTGCGGACCGTTGATGTTTCCAAACAAGATTTGCACGACATCATCGCACAGCTAGGAATGAAAGAAGGCTTTGATGTGGGGCTTGAAATGTCCGGCTCACAAGCCGCGCTTGACCAGATGGTCGAAGCGCTTGTGATGGGTGGGAAAATCGCCTTGCTGGGGATACCGCCGGGGAAATCTCCAGTCGACTGGTCGCGTATCGTTTTCAAGGCGATCACAATCAAGGGTGTCTATGGTCGCGAAATGTTCGAGACCTGGTACAAGATGATCGCCATGCTGCAAAATGGCTTAGATGTGTCCCGCGTGATCACGCATCGCTTTGCGGTTGATGATTTCGCGGATGGTTTTGCCGCGATGAAATCCGGCCTCTCAGGCAAGGTTGTCCTTGACTGGACCTAACCCGCTGGAAAGTTACGAACTCAACGCCTAGACAGGTGCAAGGATCGCACAACGGAGGCATGAGATGGGCGAGAACAAAGACGATCGTCTGTTGCAAAGAGGTGTCGAAGACACTCTGATCACTGATTTCGCCGAGACACATCGCAAAAGCTATGGAGATTTTCTGCAACTCAAAACGCTGCTGAATCTGCAAAAGACCTTTCAGGACCCTGCGCAGCCGGACGAGATGCTGTTCATTATTATCCATCAGGTCAGCGAACTGTGGCTGAAACTGATGCACCACCAACTGGTCGAGGTGCGCCGTTTTCTGCAACAGGATGAATTTGGCCCAGCCATGAAAAACCTCGACCGAATCAAGGCCATTCAACGGCAGTTGATTGCGGCTTGGGAAACCCTGCTGACCATGACGCCTGCCGACTATATGACGTTTCGGCAGGCTCTTGGCAGCTCGTCAGGGTTTCAGAGCTACGGGTATCGGCAGATCGAATTCATTCTCGGCAACAAGGATGCCTCAACACTGAAGGTCCATACGCATGACCCAGAGGTGATGGAGATGCTGAATGCCGCACTGACCAAACCGTCGCTTTATGACGAGGTGTTGCACATGTTGGCCCGCCAAGGGTTCGATGTGCCCAAAGATCTGATCGAACGCGATTACGCCCAACCCTATTCCGGCGATTCGCGCGTGGTGCAAATTTGGGTGGAGGTGTTTCGAAACACTGAAAAATACTGGGATCTTTATGCTTTGGCCGAAAAGCTGATGGATGTGGAAAGTTTGTTTCAACGCTGGCGCTTTGACCATGCCACCGCGGTTGAGCGCGTGATCGGGATGCAACCTGGCACTGGTGGCTCAAGCGGCGTGGCCTTTTTGCGAAAGGCGCTAGAGCTGCGGTTTTTCCACGACCTTTACGACGTGCGTACGGAATTGATATATAGCGGGCAGAACTAAGACATGTTGTATCGAGGATTTTCGCAATCCGATCTGGAGCGGGAGTACTCTCCCAGCACAATGATCGGCGGCGACCTGAGCCCCTATCTTGCCAGTTATCAGGCGCTGAGTGCTCAGGCGCGGGCCGGCTTTCCGGTACGGGAAAGTCTGGCTTATGGTGACAGCCCCCTTCAAGTTTTGGATTTCTTTCCCGCTCGCGATGACAAGGCACCCCTGCACGTCTTCATTCACGGCGGGTACTGGCAGGCGCTCAGCCAGAATGAGTCGTCTCTGATGGCGCCGGGGCTGTTGGAACACGGGCAAGCTTTTGCGACTGTGAACTACACGCTGGCACCCGATGCCCGGATTGGCGACATGATCGACGAGTGCCGTGACGCGTTGTTGTGGCTGGCGGCCCAGGCTGAGGAGTTGGGGTTCGATCCGTCGCGGATCACCCTGTCAGGTCACAGTGCAGGCGCGCATCTGGCGGCGATGGTGATGGCAACCTCATCAGACGCCCTTGCCAAAGCGGGGCTCCGGGTGCGGGATGTGCTTCTGATCAGCGGCATATACGACCTGGAACCGATCAGCCTGATGTCGGTGAACGATCCGCTGCAATTGACACCGGTCGAGGTCAACGATCTGTCACCCATCCGCAATCTGCCCCGGCCCGGTCCTCGATACCATGTTTCGGTGGCCGAACGGGATACGGATGAGTTCATTCGCCAAAGCCGTGACTATGCCGAAAGGCTGCGAAAGTCCGGACACTCTGTCAGCTTTATGCTCGCGCAAGGAATGCATCATTTCGATATCATCATGCATTCAGCTACGTTTCTGCCCCAAACAAAATAAGCGCCTCGACAAATGAAAACAGCGGCCTAAGGGGGTCGCTGTTTTTCGTTTTCAACTTATGCCGGGTTAGTCCAGCGTGCGGGTGACTTCTTCGCGCTCGAAGATTTCGATCACGTCGCCTGCGCGAATGTCATCGTAGTTCTCGAATGCCATACCGCATTCCTGACCCGACTGAACCTCGGCCACTTCGTCCTTGAAACGCTTCAGTGTTTTCAGCGTGCCTTCGTGAATCACCACGTTGTCGCGCAGCAGGCGGACACCGGCGGAACGGCGCGCCACACCTTCGGTAACCAGACAGCCGGCAACCTTGCCAACGCCGGTGACCTTAAAGACTTCGCGGATTTCGGCGTAACCGATGAACTTCTCGCGAATCTCGGCGCTCAACAGACCCGATGCGGCAGCTTTCACGTCGTCCACCAGATCGTAGATAACCGAGTAATAGCGAATCTCGACACCTTTCTGGTTTGCCGTGTTCCGGGCAGACGCATTGGCCCGCACGTTGAAACCCAGGATCGGAGCACCCGAGGCCTCGGCAAGACCGACATCGGTTTCGGTGATTGCACCCACGCCCGAATGCAATACGCGCACGCGTACCTCGTCGTTGCCGATCTTCTCCATCGCCTGAACGATGGCCTCAGCCGAGCCCTGCACGTCCGCTTTCATCAGAATCGGCAGTTCGGTGACGCTTTCGTCTTCCTTGGCCTTCTGCATCAGCTGCTCAAGGGTGGTAGCGGCACCGGCGGCAGCGCGTTTGTCCTTGGCGGCCTGCTCGCGGTAGGCGGCGATCTCGCGCGCCTGTGCTTCAGTCTCGGTCACGTTCAGAACGTCACCGGCTTCCGGTGTGCCATTGAGACCCAGAACCTCGACCGGAACCGAAGGACCCGCTTCCTGAACGCGTTCACCCTTGTCATTGATCAGCGCACGGACCTTACCGTACTGCTCACCCACAACAAAGATATCGCCCTGACGCAGCGTGCCGTTCTGAACCAGAACGGTCGCGACCGGACCACGGCCTACATCCAGCTGCGCCTCGATCACGGCACCCTGGGCTGCGCGATCGGGGTTGGCTTTCAGTTCCAGAATCTCGGCCTGCAATGCGATGGCTTCCAGCAGCTCGTCCAGACCCTGACCGGTGATGGCGGACACTTCTACGTCCTGAACCTCACCCGACATTTTCTCGACGATCACCTCGTGTTGCAACAGATCGGTGCGCACCTTGTCCGGATTTGCATCATGCTTGTCGATCTTGTTGATCGCCACGATCATCGGCACTTTGGCCGCCTTCGCGTGATTGATCGCCTCGATTGTCTGCGGCATGACCGCGTCATCGGCAGCGACAACCAGAACCACGATATCGGTCACCTGAGCACCGCGCGAGCGCATCGAGGTAAACGCCGCGTGGCCGGGTGTATCCAGGAATGTCAGCGTCGATCCACCATCGGTTTTCACCTGATAGGCGCCGATATGCTGGGTGATGCCACCGGCCTCACCAGCCACAACGCGCGCATCGCGGATTGCATCCAGCAGCGATGTTTTCCCGTGGTCGACGTGACCCATGATGGTGATGACGGGCGGACGAGGCTTCAGATCGTCTTCGCTGTCTTCGACCTCTTTGATGACGTCCTCAACATCCGAATCAGAGACGCGTGTGACCTTATGGCCAAACTCTTCGATGATCAGTTCGGCAGTATCAGCGTCGATGGTCTGGTTTTGCGTGACCATCATACCCATCTGCATCAACGATTTGACCACGTCAGCCACACGCTCGGCCATACGGTTGGCCAGTTCCGAGACCATGATCGCCTCAGGCAGTTGTACGTCGCGGATCACCTTTTCACGCTCGACCGAACCGCCCATGGCTTTCTGACGGGCGCGTTCCTGCTTGCGCTTCATCGCTGCCATCGACCGCTGGCGGCTGCCTTCGTCACCAGTGGCCTGACCCAGTGTCAGCTTGCCTGAACGACGGTTGTCTTCGCGGCCCTTGCCACGACCGCGCTGTTCGCGTTCGCGATCCTGCTTGCGAGGCGCGGCTGCAGGCGCAGGTTTGCTGGCCGGGCTACGTGCAGCTTTGGCTTCTTCAGGGGCCGGCGAAGCAACAGCAGCAACAGCAGCACGCTTGGCTTCTTCTTCAGCCTCCACGCGCTTGCGCTCTTCATCTTCGGCTTTCTGACGGGCGCGCTCTTCGGCTTCACGCTGCTCGCGCTCTTTCGCTTCCTGTTCCGCACGGCGGCGCACGCGCTCTTCTTCGCGTGCCTTTTCAGCGGCTTCGCGTTCAGCGGCCTCTTCGACCTCGCGGGCCTTGGCAGCCTGCAAAGCTTTCATACGGCGCGCCATTTCCGCGTCGGAAATACCTGCGGGACGACGCGACGGATCACCCGAAGGGGCGGCACCGCCACCCGGCTTTGCCGCGCCCGGCTTGGGGACCACCACGCGCTTGCGTTTGGTTTCCACCACGACATTCTTGGTGCGTCCGTGGCTGAAACTCTGTTTCACATTTCCGGGGCGTGCCCCGCCACGAAGACCCAATGTCTTTTTGCCGTCACTATCGCTCATAAAGCTTCTTACCCTTCCGCGCGGCCCTTGCCGCCGTCATCCGTTTCGCGCAAGCCACGCAGGCGCTGCGCTTCCTCTACAACACGTTTGGCGAGTCCGCCAGAGGCCAAGGCCGCATGAATCACCGTTTGGCGCCCAAATGCTTGCCCTAATTCGTCTGCCGTCAGCCAACCGATGTATTTTCCTAAGTGCGGCGTACTGAGCTTCGACTTGCCGCGCCCCGATCCATCAGTGGCCTGAATCAGCACCTGAGCCTCTTCCCGGTCCAGCCACGACTTGACCTTTTCATACCCGGCAACCGCGTCGCCGGACTTGCGCGCCAGACTGAGCAACTCAATCACACGGCGCGCGATCTGTTTTTCAACCTCTGCCGTCAGGTCTTGAGGCACGGTCACCTGTGCCTTGAACCCCCGCGCAAACAGTTTCTTGCCAATGGCCTTGTCCAGCGCGGCACGATCCGCCGCCACATAAACGCCCCGCCCCGGCAACTTTGCCGCGACATCCGGAAAGACCTGACCGTCCGGCCCCGTCACAAAGCGGATCAAGCCATATTTAGGCTGAACCTCGCCTGTGGCGATGCACTTGCGTTCGGGTCCGTCAGACCGATCCTTATGGACGCCACCGCGACCCATACGCGCCACCCGAGACCTGAGATCAGGCCTCGACCTCCTCGTCTGCTGCGTCGTCGTCGATGTCTTCTTCCGCCTGCTCCAGCTCGGCCGGATCAACCCAACCCAACAGGATACGCGCTGTCATGACCATGTCTTGTGCTTCTTCGAGCGTGACGCCAAAGGGCTCCAGAACGCCATCATCCTTGACGCGTTCACCGTCAACTGTGGTCCAGCCACCGGCCAGTTCCCAGTCTGCACAGGTTGCGAAGTCTTCCAGCGTCTTCACATCGTCCTTGGCCAGAGCCTCTACCATCTGGGGTGTCAGGCCTTCGAATTCAATGAGGCTATCCTCGGCACCCAGTGCGCGCGCGGCATCCAGAGCGGCTTTGGCCTGGGCTTCCAGGAATTCACGCGCCCGGGTCTGAAGTTCCTGCGCGGTGCCTTCATCGACGCCGTCAATGACCAGAAGTTCATCAATCTCGACATAGGCAACTTCTTCGAGATTGGTGAAGCCTTCGGACACCAGCAGCTGCGCAAAGAATTCGTCCAGATCCAGACTGTCCATGAACAGCTTGGTACGAGATTCGAATTCCTTCTGACGGCGTGCTGATTCTTCAGCTTCGGTCATGATGTCGATGTCCAGGCCGGTCAGTTGGCTTGCCAGACGCACGTTCTGACCGCGACGACCGATTGCAAGAGACAGTTGCTCTTCAGGAACCACAACCTCGATCTTGCCTGCTTCTTCGTCCAGAACAACCTTCGAAACCTCGGCAGGTTGCAACGCGTTCACCAGGAAGGTCGGTTGGTCTTCGTTCCACGGGATGATGTCAATCTTCTCACCCTGTAGTTCGTTCACAACGGCCTGTACGCGGCTGCCGCGCATACCAACGCAGGCGCCAACGGGATCAATCGAGCCGTCATAGGAAATTACAGCGATCTTGGCGCGTGAACCTGGGTCACGGGCCACGGCCTTGACCTCGATGATACCGTCATAGATTTCCGGTACTTCCATCTTGAACAGCTCGGCCATGAATTCCGGAGCGGTACGCGACAGGAAGATCTGGTGGCCACGCACTTCGCGGCGGACTTCCTTGATATACGCGCGCACACGATCATTCGGGCGATAGCTTTCGCGCCCAATCTTGTCGTTGCGGCGCAGAACGGCCTCGGCACCGCCCAGATCGACGATAACATTGCCGAATTCTTCGCGCTTGACGGCACCGTTGATGATGGTGCCCGCACGATCCTTGAATTCTTCATACTGACGATCACGCTCGGCTTCGCGGACCTTTTGCAGGATCACTTGCTTGGCGGACTGCGCCGCGATCCGACCCATTTCGACCGGCGGCACTTCTTCAACAAAAACGTCACCGACCTGCGGGTCTTCCATGTACTGTTTGGCCTGTTCGACGGTGAATTCGGCCTGATAGTTCTCAAGCTCGTCATCCTCGACCACGGTGCGCACACGGGTGAATGTCGCCTTGCCGGTCTTGCGGTCGATCGACACGCGAATGTCCATCTCGGCGCCGTAGCGGCTCTTGGCAGCGCGGGCGAGCGATTCCTCCATCGCTTCGACAACCAGACCGGGGTCGATCATCTTTTCGCGGGCCACGGCCTCGGCAGTCTGCAGCAGCTCCAGCTGGTTGGCTGAGGTAATTGCCATCAGTTCGTCTCCTCTTCGGACCCTTCGGTCTCAATCTCGTCGAAAGCTTTTTCGTTCAGGGCGCCCATATCTTTGCGCTGGCGCAGCATTTCTTTGATCAGATCATCGGTCAGGACCAGCTTGGCATCACTCAGCCAGTCGAATTGCAGGCCGATTGTGATCGTCTCGGACCCTTCGGGAATATTGATCAGAACCTCTTCCCCTTCGATCCCGGCCAGTTCCCCTTTGAACCGGCGGCGGCCATCGATCAGTTCAGAGGTTTCGATCTTGGCCTCATACCCCTCAAAAGTCTCAAAATCCTTGAGGCGCGTCAGGGGGCGGTCGATACCGGGGCTGGACACCTCAAGCGTATAGGCGTCGAGGATCGGGTCCTCCACATCCAGGGTGGCGCTGACCGCATTCGAAATCTCGGCGCAGTCATCCACTTCGATGCCGCCTTCGGGTTTGTCAGCCATGATTTGCAGCGTGGTCTGCTTGCCACTCATCAGCCGGACACGGACCAGCTCATACCCCAGGTCTTCGATCACCGGGGTGATGATCTCGGCAAGTCGCCGGTCGATGGCAGCTTTGGCTATCAGGTCGTTTGTCATCAGGTTCTCTACCCTGTCAATCGGGCACAAAAAAACGGGCGCGCGGCCCGTCGAATTTTCCGGTGGAGCCTTGGACCGGAAGTCCAACGCGCCGCTGTTGAAACTGCATATACGCAGGATGATCCGAGTCTGCAACCCCCGACAGAAGTATCACCCGGAATTACACGATCCACCACCGTTCAGCGATACGACCGTCGTCCAGAACCGTGCGTCCGGCAATCTGCCGCGGCAATCCCACCGTCCCAGAAACGGCCAGTGCCATATCGGTCTCGGAAGGATGGAAGCGAAGACCGCGCGTACTGCGGATCTCGGACGGATCTGGGAAAGCCGCAATATCGACGTAGCCATCGCGCAATGCCTCGGCGCGGACACGGGCATCGGGAATAACGATCACTTCGAATGCATCGACCCAACCGGCCTGACCGTCCTTGTAATGTCCCGAAACACGGCGACCCAGGAAATGTCGCCCGTCTTCGGCGCGCTCGACACGGTAGCAACCCGTACCGTTGGCCCTGTGTAGCGGCGTGACGTCTTCGCCATTGCGGGCAATGACAAAACGACTTTCCGCCAAAAGGAATGGAAGGCCCGGATTTGCCTCGGCCAGTTCCAGCCGCAAACGGTTGGCGGTCAATGCCTCGGTATACCCGACTTCGGCCAATACGGTCGCAACGTCTGAGATGTCCAAAGGCGCGCCGTCGTGGAACACCGCATCATTGCGCAGATCAAAGCTCCAGACCCTCGCATCGGCGTCGGTTTGCCAGCCCGTCGCAAGCTCGCCCCGCAAAGTGCCATCCGGGGCGATCTCGGTCAGCGTGTCGAAAACAGCACCGCGCGCCACCTGCTCAAGACTGTCGTCGCGCGGCACGGCCAATCGCAGCGTTCCGCCTTTCTCGGGTCTGTCCGCCAGAGACGCGCCTGTCGCGGCAAGCAGCGCGGCGGCGGCACCCGAAGCAAACAAGGCACGGCGGTCGATGCGTGTCATGCCAAACCCTCCGCCACGCGATCCATGATCCGGATCAGTTCTGCGCTGATCCCGGGTTCAGAAAGCGCATGACCGGCCTGACGTACCATCTTGATCTCGGCATTCGGCCAGCGTTCGCTTAGCGACCAGGCGGCCTGCGGCGGGCAAATCATGTCGTATCGCCCCTGCACGATGTGACCCGGGATATGAGCGATCCGGTCCATTTGATCTAGGATCTGCCCATCCTTTTCCAGAAACACCTTATTGTAGAAATAGTGATTCTCGAGCCGCGCAAATGTACGGGCGTATTCGCCGGGACTTTCGCCCACTGATCCGTTCGTATGGATCGATGCCAGCGCATTTTCCCAGTGCGACCATGCCCGCGCATACAGGGTCTCGGTCGCGCGGTCCCCCGAGAACAGGCGTTTGTTATAGGCGGTGATGGTGTCCTTCAGCTCGGCCTCGGGCAAAAGCGCGGTGAATTTCTGCCACTGCTCCGGCCAGAAACGCCCCACTCCGCCGCCATAAAACCAGTCAAGTTCAGCCTGAGTTGCCAGAAACACGCCCCGCAGCACCAAACGGCTGACCCTGTCGGGATGCGACTGCGCGTAGATCAAGGCAAGGGTCGCGCCCCAGCTGCCGCCAAAAGCTATCCATTCATCAATCTCGAGCAGGTCGCGCAACCGTTCAATGTCGGCCACCAAATGCCATGTCGTGTTGTTTTCAACCGAAGCCGTGGGGCGAGACCGGCCACACCCACGCTGATCAAATAGAATCACCCGGTAGACACGCGGATCAAAGTAGCGGCGCATTGCAGGGCTGCAACCGCCACCCGGACCGCCATGCAGGATCAGCACCGGTATGCCTTCGGGATTACCGCATTGTTCCACATAGATACGGTGCCCGTCGCCCATATCGACCATACGCTGGTCGAACGGGTCGATCGGCGGGTACAGATATTGAACTGCGCGCTTTTGGTCCGGGTACTTGTCCATTATGGCCCTATATAGTCCTTAAGCGTAAAAGAGCATACGGAGACAGGAATGCAAGCGCATCCGAACACGGTGGATCCATCCGAGATCGCAAAATTCGAAGCGATGGCGGCGGAATGGTGGGATCCTCATGGGAAATTCAAACCCTTGCACATGCTGAATCCTTGCCGTTTGGATTATATCACACAGCAGATCGCCGGTGAATTCGACCGCGATCTGAAAGCGCGGAAACCGTTCGAAGGTCTGCGCCTGTTGGATATCGGTTGTGGCGGTGGTCTGCTGAGCGAACCGATGGCGCGTCTGGGGGCCGAGGTCGTCGGGGCCGATGCCGCCGGAGGCAACCTGCCTGTTGCGCGTATCCATGCCGAGCAGTCCGGTTTGCAGATCGACTATCGCCACACCACAGCCGAAGACATGGCCGCCGCGGGTGAGCAGTTCGACGTGGTCCTGAACATGGAAGTGGTGGAGCATGTGGCCGACCCGGAGGGTTTCCTGACCGCCTCGCAGCAGTTGCTCAGGCCCGGCGGGCTGCTGATTTGCTCAACCATCAACCGCAACCCGAAATCTTATGCGATGGCTATTTTCGGGGCCGAGGTGGTAATGCGCTGGCTGCCGCGCGGCACGCATGAGTGGAACAAGTTCATCACCCCTGACGAGTTGTTCGACCTGCTGCGCCAAGCCGGGGTCGAGCCGGTGGACCGCAAGGGATTCGTGTTCAACCCGATCCTGTGGAGCTGGTCGATTTCGGACCGGGATTTGAGCGTGAATTACGTAACGGCAAGTGTGAAACCGGGTTGAAGGTTATTCCCCTTCCAGCTGCTTTCTCAGATCGCGCAGCACCGGCAGTGTCGAACGAACACGGTCGTCCCCCAACTCTCCGACCACGCGGTTGATCAACGGGGCAATCGAGGAAATCGCCTGATCCCGCGCGCGTTTACCGGCGGGGCTGATCGCCACCATCTTGCGGCGGGCATCGTCCCAATCGGGTCGGATGTGGATGTATCCGGCCCATTCCAGCTTGGCCAAGGTGTTGGTCATCGCGCCGCGGGTGACGTGGAACGTGTTGGCCAGCTGCGCCGGGCTGCGCTCATCCGCGACAAAAGCCAGGTGGTTCAGAACCGAGAAATGCGAGATTTCCATGCCCTTGGGCAGCACGCGACTAAGCCGGTTCCGCAATAGCTGGTCGGCGGTCAGGATCTCGCTGAACAGCGTGACCGCAAGGGCATTGGTGTCGTCTGTCATTGTTCCGTTCTGTCAGGGTCCGTCGAAGGATCGGCGGTGGTGCAGTGAAGGGACACGTCGGCGTGCCTCAGTTACAGAACTATCATCCAAATCGAAAATGTGAATGCCTGGATCGGTCCCTGCGTCGATCAGCACCTTTCCCCACGGGTCGACGACCATGCTGTGACCGTGAGTATAACGTGTTTTGCTACCGGTTTTCGGGTGTTCCCCTGTCTGGGCCGGGGCCAGCACCCAACACCCGGTTTCGATTGCGCGTGCGCGCAGCAAGGCCTCCCAATGCGCGGCGCCCGTGACCGGTGAGAACGCGGCCGGGACGGTCAGAATGCGCGCGCCCGCCTGCGCCAGCGCCGCGTGCAAATATGGAAAGCGGATATCGTAACAGATCGTCAGACCAACCTTGCCGAAATCCGTTTCGGCGATGACCGCTTTTTCGCCAGGGCGGTAGTTTTTTGATTCGCGGAACGTCTCGGTCTCGGTGACCTGCACATCGAACATATGGATCTTGTCATACCGCGCCACGATCTGACCTTGCGGTCCGATCATAAAGCAGCGGTTGGCAAAACGACCGTCATTGTCATGAGTCTTGAGCCCCAACGAGCCGATCAGAAGCCATACACCCAGATCAGCAGCCTGTTCGCGCAGGCCCGCCAAGGTGATGTCATCTTCTTCATGTTGTAAAACCGCGCGCTGCCGTGTGGTGCTGGTCGAAACGCAATTCGTAACCTCTGGCGTCAGAACAAAGCGGGCGCCCTGTTCTGCCGCTTCAGCCATCAGGCCTCGTACCATCCCGACGTTTTCAGCCGGATCGTCCGACGAGGTGATTTGCAGCAGCGCGGTTTTCATCAGGCCGCAAGCAGACGGTCAAGCTTGCCCTGACGCTCCAACTCGTACAAATCATCGCAACCGCCGACATGCGTTGTGCCGATGAAAATCTGCGGGACCGTGCGTTTGCCTCCGGCACGTTGAATCATTTCAGGTTTGCGTTTGGGGTGCATCAGCACGTCGATTTCCTTGAACTCGACACCTTTCTGGTTCAGCAGGCGTTTGGCTGCATGACAATACCCGCACAGTGGCGATGTATAGATCTCTACCGACTTCATTTTCCGTTCCCTTCGGATTTCGCGCAATCTTGGGCGAATTAGGCATTCTTAGCAACGCGCGCCAGAGCCAACACAAAAATATGATTTGCCCCCGCCGCCTGACAGACCCGAGTGCATGCGGCCAGTGTTGCCCCGGACGTCATCACGTCGTCTACCAGCAAGACGTTCCGGCCAGTTAGATGGCGGGCATTTCGGGGCTGAAGGCATATCGCGTCTTCCAAGATCTGTGCCCGCTCGGCTGCTGTTTTGCCGTCCAGCACCGGCGTCTTTTTTTTGCGAATCAACAAATCGGGCACGCATTCCAATCCTGTCTCACGCCCCAGGTTCCGCGCCAAGAGAGCTGACTGGTTGTATCGCCTTTTGAGCAAGCGCGACCAATGCAGAGGAACCGGAGCAATCACCATACCCGCTCGCAGCAATGGGCGCCCTGCCTGCGCCATCCACTGCGCGGCAGGGCGGGCCAGTTCGGGCCGATCACCATGTTTCAACGCCAGGATCAGTGACCGCGCCTTGCCGTCATACAAAAGCGCGGCGCGGCCTGCCCTCCAGGGGCGCGCGGTCTTCAGGCAATCGTCGCACTCAGTCCGAAACCCGTCCTGCCCCCCAATCAGGGGCAAACCGCAGCTTTCGCAGACCGTGCCGCCAATGAATGGCGTTTCCCGCCAGCATGGGCCACACAGGCCAAAATCGGACTCGGTCAGGTCGCCGCACCCCATGCAACGTGGTGGATAAATCAGCGCAAGTGCGGTTTGAATCCGTTGCGCGATACGATACTTGCCAGCTATGAAACTGCCCGAACCCACTGCACCCTCACTTTTTGACCGTGCCGCCATTCTGCGTCATCGCAGCCGCGTGCAGGATGACGCTCTTTTTCTGCACCGCGCCGCGATGGACGAGGTTCAGGATCGGCTCTCCATGGTTAACAAAACCTTTACGGCGGCAGCGATCGTGACGGCCTACCCACAGCTTTGGACGGACGCTTTTCCCGCGGCCTCGATCATTGCGGATAACGACGTGCTGGCACTGCAACCCGGCGCACATGATCTGGTGATCCACGCCATGACACTGCATTGTGCAAACGATCCGGTAGGTCAGTTGATCCAATGCCACCGCGCGCTTAAGCCCGATGGGTTGTTGCTGATTGTTTGTCTGGGCGGCGAAACGCTGCACGAATTGCGCGCGGCGTTGGGTCAGGCCGAGATTGACGTTACCGGTGGCCTCAGCCCCCGCATCGCTCCAATGGCCGAGCTGCGGGACATGGGCGGTTTGTTGCAGCGGGCCGGTCTGGCCTTGCCCGTCGCAGACTCGGTGACACTCACGGCTGAGTACCGTGACATCTGGCACCTGATGCACGATCTGCGGAATATGGGTGAGGCCAATGCGTTATCCGCGCGCCTGAAACACCCGACCAAACGCGCAGTATTTGAAACCGCGCAAAACGTCTACGCGACTCATTTCACCACGGGGTCCGGGCGCCTGGCAGCCACGTTCGAACTGATCTGCCTGACGGGATGGGCCCCCCACGACAGTCAACCAAAGCCACTGCGTCCCGGGTCGGCGCAAACACGTTTGGCTGACGCCTTGCGCACCGACGAGGGCAAACTGCCCGATTGACGCGCGACCAAATCCCCTTATTTCAGGCCCTAACGCAAGAAATTCAGGAAGCCTCATATGTTTGATGCCACGCGACCCGCTCATGCTCCTACGGATCACCCCAAGATCAGGATGGGGCGCGTCGGCATATTGCTGGCCAATCTGGGCACGCCGGACGATTACACCTATTGGCCGATGCGTCGGTATCTGAATGAGTTTTTGTCGGATCAGCGCGTCATCGATTATCCGAAATGGAAATGGCAGCCGATTCTGCAGGCGATCATCCTGACTAAACGGCCATTCAGTTCCGGCGAGGCATACAAATCAATCTGGAATCAGGAAAAGGGCGAAAGCCCGCTGATGACCATCACCAAGGACCAGACTGCCAAGCTGAGCCAGGCCATGCACGCACGATACGGTGATCAGGTCATGGTCAATTTCTGTATGCGTTACGGCAACCCGTCGACCAAATCCAAAGTGCGCGAGATGGTAGCGGCAGGGTGCGATCGCATCTTGTTCTTTCCGCTTTACCCTCAATACGCTGGCGCAACGACGGCCACCGCCAACGACCAGTTCTTTCGCGCGCTGATGGACGAAGCCTGGCAGCCCGCCACGCGAACCGTTCCGGCCTATTTCGATGAACCTATTTATATCGATGCGCTGGCACAGTCAGTTGAACGTGCATACGAGGCTATGGAAACAAAACCCGACATTCTGGTCTGCTCATATCATGGGATGCCCGAGCGGTATTTGCAGCAGGGCGATCCCTATCACTGTCAGTGTGCTAAAACGACGAGGCTGTTAAAGGAGCGACTGGGCTGGACGGATGATCAATTGGTATCGACCTTCCAGTCGCGCTTTGGCCCCGAAGAATGGTTGAAACCTTACACTGTGGAACACGTGGCCGACCTGGCGAAGCTAGGCAAAAAGAACATTGCTGTTATTGCCCCGGCGTTTTCTGCGGACTGCATCGAAACGCTGGAAGAGATTAACGAAGAAATCAAAGAGAGCTTCGAAGAAGCAGGCGGCGAGACGTTTACCTATATTCCATGCCTTAACGATGACGGCGCCCATATCGCGGCACTTGGAAAGGTGATCGAAGACAATCTGCGCGGGTGGCTGGCGTAAAGCGTTTCCAGAACACAAGCCGCATTTCTCATGAGAACGTCAGGCTCGGCTTGATACTGGCGCGTCAGTATCCCTTCGGCGCGCAACAGGCTTGAAGACCTGTTGGAATTAAAAAAGGCGGTGGATTGCTCCACCGCCTTTTTCATGAATTCCGTGTCGGATTAGCTTGCAGCAACAGCAGCAGCAACAACGACCAGCAGGATCAGCGGCAGCAGAATGCCCTGCGACGAACCCTGAGTTTCTTCAACAACAACAGGTGCTTCAACAACCGGCTCATTCAGGTTGCCAGCATATGCAGTCGAAGCTGCTGCAGTCAGAGCTGCGGCGAGAACGAGTTTCTTCATATTAACCTCCAGAATTTGCACGGTTCCAATATCCGGAGCCGCACATCTAAGACTTACCTCGTAGTTTTTTCTAATCAGCATTAGAGCGGGAATGCAATTGCAACTTGACCTGTAAGCGGCTTCGCACATGAAAATGTCGTCATATTAGCAACACTTGCGTGCCAACCTTTGCCATCGAAAACAGCTCGGCGATGTCTTCGTTGAAAAGGCCGATACATCCATTCGACGATCTGCGACCAATTTTACGCGTATCATGGGTGCCGTGAATGCGATAATACTTCCAGCTCAGATATAAAGCGTGCGTTCCCAATGGGTTATCAGGACCCGGAGGAATATAGTCCGGCCATTCCGGATTTCGCTTTTTCATCGACGGCGTCGGAGACCAGCTCGGGCCTTCGACCTTGCGGATCACACTGGTGCGCCCGCGCCGGGTAAGGTCTTCGGTCAGCGGAACCGACGACGGGTACAATTTGTACACCGATTGATCATCCGACCAATAATGCAGCGCTCTTGAGACGGTATCGACCAATATGGCGCCATTTCTGGTGTTCGAGAAATACGGTTGCCAATCCAATGCCCGGAACCCGGATACGTTGCGGCGAACCGCTGGTTCACTCTCGGGCGCGGGACGTAGCGGGTCGCCTGGGATATACTGCGCCAGTGCAGGTGTCGCCAGAGTGGCGGTAGCCCCTGCTAGAAATCCCCTGCGGGTAGGCGAAAGAATGCGCTTTTTGACCATGACAACGGGTCCTGTGTTTTGGTGAAGTCTGAAATCAGAGGCATTCTATGGCCAGAATGCTTCAGTCGCAAACCAAACCGGCAGAATCACGCAAGTTGTGGCCATTGCACGTTTGCTCAGAACAAGCAGGCACGCTATGCCCTGTTGTGATACAATAATCAGGTCGAACATGACGCGCATCGTTTCTTTACTGTTGATTTGCTTTGTCGCGCTTGCGGCATGTACTAACACTGGCTCAACCACCCTGGGATCTGATGGTCGCCCATTGCCGACCGTATATAAGATCCGCGGCAATCCGGAAAAGCTGCAGTTCCGCATGCTTGATTCCGTCAATGCCTTGCGTCAGGCCCAGGGATTGCAGCCCGTACAGCTGAACGCGCAGCTGAACGCAGCGGCGGCGACTCATTCGAAGGATATGTCGCGGCAGAACCGGCCCTGGCACTTTGGTTCAGACGGTTCATCACCGATCGACCGGGCAGCGCGTGTTGGCTATTTCGGCACGTTTCTGGGGGAAGCCATTTCCGAAACTTACGAGACCGAGACTGAAACGCTTGCCGCCTGGATGCAGGAACCCGGACCGAGGGCTGTCATAATGGACGCCAAGGCCACCCAAATGGGATTCGCCTGGCATCAGGAAGGCGGTGGTAAAATCTGGTGGACGCTGGAAATGGGAACCGGCGGCTGATCCGGCCAAACGGAAAGAAAAAAGCCCCCGGTTTTCGGGGGCTTTTTTGTTAATCAGGCGGCTTGCATAGACTGCGCCTCGGTCAGGATCGCATAGAGCTTTACCGGATCAGGGTTCGCCCGGAGCTTGGTGCAAACCGAAGTATCCCGTAATGTGCGAGACACTAGAGCCAGAGCTTTGAGGTGATCAACGCCCGCCTCTTCCGGTGCAAACAGCGCGAAGGCAATGTCCACAGGCTGGCGATCAACCGAACCGAAATCGATCGGCTTCTCAAGCATGACAAAAACACCTGACACCGAATCAAGATCGGGCAGGCGCGCATGTGGCAACGCCACACCATGGCCGACACCGGTCGGTCCAAGGCTTTCCCGCTCCAGCAGGAAATCAACCGCTTCCTGAGGATCGATACCCAGCGTCGCCGCGGCGACGTCACCGATTTCCTGAAACAGCCGCTTCTTGCTGGAAGCCGCGGACAAAACACGCACCGCTTCGGGCTTCAGTATGCTCGAAAGCTCCATGATCACGCTCCATGGCACGCACCCGCATCAGCGGGCGCGGCCCCGTATCCTTGCCTGTTACGGATCAATCCAGCCGATATTACCGTCATCGCGACGATAAACGACATTCAATCCGTCCTTGTTTTCATTTCTGAACACCAGTACTGGCGCACCGGCAAGTTCCATTTGCATAACGGCCTCTCCGACGCTCAAAGATGGGATTTTTGTTTCCATCTCGGCCACAATCATTGGCTGAAGCGATTCGGGTTCATCGGCCGACTCCGATTCGTTAGAAGCGAGGATATAAGAGGACGCCCCAAAGAGTTCAACCGGTTCGACCCGATCCTTGTGGTGGTCCTTCAGGCGACGCTTGTAACGACGCAACTGTTTTTCCATTTTATCACAGCATGCCTCAAATGCCGCGTAGATCTCGGTTGCATGGGCTTTGGCCTGAGCCGTCAGGCCAGTGGACAGGTGCACTGTTGTCTCGCATACATATTCATGCGCCGAACGGGAAAAGACGACGTTTGCATCCGTAGGCCGCTGCGCATATTTGCCCACGACCTCATTCAGTTCGGTCTGCACGTGTGTCTGCAACGCCGCACCGATGTCGATCTGTTTTCCGCTGATTTGGTAACGCATGTGATCTCCTTCACAATTCACACCCATTCTGACGCCGCGAAACGCGACGAGCTTGTTTTTATCGGGTGGGGGGTCGAGACATTTTCCGCGGTTGCCTTGTTTCCAGCCCTTCGAAGAAGGGACATCGAGATCCAGACTGGAGCCGGGTAAATGCCATAAGCCAATTGAGGCAAGAGACGAGGGAAGAGTCAATCAAAACAGATGTGTATATACGCGATTTCCGCCATGCAATTGGCACAACTCCGCGCAAGATTATGAAATGCGGAAATTCTCGCCCAGATAGACGCGGCGCACATTCTCGTTTTCGACAACCTCATCAGGTGTGCCGGACATCAAAACCTGACCGTCATGCAGGATATAGGCCCGGTCGACAATTTCCAGCGTTTCCCTGACGTTGTGATCGGTGATCAGCACACCAATACCGCGTTTTTTCAGATCCGCGACCAGATGGCGAATATCCCCGACACTGATCGGGTCAACGCCTGCAAACGGTTCATCCAGCAGCAGGTATTTGGGGTCTGCGGCCAAACAGCGCGCGATCTCGACCCGGCGGCGCTCGCCGCCTGACAACGCCAATGCCGGGGCCCGGCGCAAGTGTTCGATCGAGAAGTCCGACAGCAGCTCTTCCAAACGCTCTTTGCGCTTATGCGCATGAGAGACCGTGATATCCAGAACGGCAGCAATGTTGTCCTCGACGCTCATGCCGCGAAAGATCGACATCTCCTGCGGTAGATAGCCGATCCCCATCCGCGCCCGCCGGTACATCGGCAAAGTAGTCACATTCTGGCCGTCTATCGTGACTTTTCCCGCCTCGGGGAATACAAGTCCCGCAACTGAATAAAACGTTGTGGTCTTACCTGACCCGTTCGGCCCCAGCAGCGCTACCACTTCGGACCGGCCCAACGTCATCGAGACATCGCGGATCACCGTCTTTTTTTTGTAGGACTTCCGCAATTTCTCGATGCGCAGCCCGGAACTGCCCTCGGTCAGTTTCAGGTCGGGACGCGCCATCAGTTGTTTCCCTGCTGCAAGATCGTTTTGACCCGCCCGGTCATGGTCGCAGTGCCCGTAGTCAGGTTGGCGTTCATCTGATCGCCACTGATGATGCTGGGGCCCTGTGTCAGCAGGACATTGCCCTTCATGACAATCTCACCCGAACCGATCTTGTATTCAGCCCAGTCGCCTTCCGCTGCATCCGGCGGGCTGACCAGAACCACATTCTCGGTCGCTTCCATTCGCTCGATCGCCGAGCGTTCCTGATTGTAGATAACCAGCACGCGTTCGGCTGTCAGGCGCATTTCACCCTGCACGACGATAACGTTCCCGATGAACTCGGCCGATCCGTCCTCTTGATTGACGTTCAGGGTTTCCGATGTCACCTCGACCGGCAGGCTCGGATCGGCATTCGCGGACCCAAAAGCCACCTGCGCCTCCTGCGCGATCACGGGCGCGGCGCCCGCGATCAACGCGAGGCACAAAGGAACAAATCGAAAATCGAACACAAGTTATCTTTCTGCTTTTTCAGGCTCGTATACCAGCTTCACACCATCTGTAAAAACAATATGGACTGGCCCGTCCGTTTTTTCAGTGCCAAAGGTCATACGCCCCGCAGAAAAGTTACCGATCGGACCGGTTCCGTTCACCTGCCCCGGCGTGTCGCCCCGGACTTCATCCAACGAGGTATTGAGCAGATCCGTCGTAACCTTGAGACCATCCGCCGTGGTGATGACCACGTCACCAACAAAGGTTGCTGTTCCACTATCCGGACGGATCTGGCCGGAATTCGAATCCAGGGAAATTGTGCCGCCATTGAGCAGCCCAAAGCGGCCGCGAAACTCGGACGCGGTCGGAACCGACGCCTCGGTGCCCTGCCTGGCTTGCACAGCCTCGATATGCACGGTCTCTCCCTTGCGGGTCGTTCCGCGGTAATCCGGCCGCGTTACCACCTGTTGTTCCAGTCTCTCATCAATGTCTTTCTGCGCGAAGGGCACGGATACGTTTGTTTCGATGCTGCGGGACAGCAAGAATACCGTGGACAACATCACAATAGCCGCGAGCGGCAACAGCACCTTAAGGAACTGCACCATGCGGGAATATCTGTCCACTTCAGCCTCCCTCAGCCCAGACCGACACGCAGGCAGTCGTGGATATGAAGCAGCCCCAAAGCCTGACCTGATGTAGCCTCGTCAACCACGAAGAGCGAGGTGATCTTACGGTCATTCATGATCGCGACCGCTTCTTCCGCCAACGCACCCGGGGATATGGTTGTGGGGTTGGGGGTCATTACCTGCTCGGTCGTTTTGTTCAGCAACCCATCCATGTGGCGCCGCAAGTCACCGTCTGTAATGATCCCGGCCAACTGACCCTGCGGGTCCGTTACACCAGCAACACCAAACCCCTTCTGGCTGATTTCGATCAGCGCATTGCTCATCGGAGTATGCGCCGCAACCAGAGGCAGGGCCTCTCCGACATGCATCAAATCCTGTACCGTACTCAATTGCGCACCCAGTTTGCCGCCGGGATGGAAGGCGCGGAAATCCTCGGGTCGGAAATCGCGGTATTTCATAAGGGCAATCGCCAATGCATCGCCCATGGCAAGGGTCAGCGTCGTGGAAATCGACGGCACCATACCATAGCCACAAGCCTCGCCCATCGACGGGATCAGAAGATGTACGTCGGCCTGTTTCATCAATGTGCTGTCAGGTTTGCTGGACAATCCGATCAGCGGAATGCCAAAGCGGCGCGTAAAGGCCAGCAGATTAGCAAGTTCCGGTGCCTCTCCCGAATTCGAGATCGCGAGAACCACATCACCTTTGGAGACCATGCCCAAATCCCCATGGCTGGCCTCTGCCGGATGCACGAAATAGGCAGGCGTTCCGGTGCTGGCCAGCGTGGCCGCAATCTTGTGACCTATGTGGCCTGACTTGCCGATACCGCTGATGATGATGCGCCCGGTGGCCTGAAGGATCAGTTGCACCGCTTCGGCAAAATGCTTGTCCAAACTGTCGGCAAGGACGTCCAGCGCGCGGGCTTCGTCTATCACCACCTGACGGGCGGTTCTCAGGAATGCTTCGGTATCGGTCATGAGTGCGCAAAGATATCCGTTTCGGGCCAACCGGCAAGGTCCAGTTTCGCACGCATCGGCAGGAAGTCAAAACAGGCCTGCGCCATTTCAGTCCGGTCCTCGCGAACCAGACGAATGTTTAGCGCATCGCGCAGCTGATGCAGATAGAGTACGTCTGACGCAGCATAATCCAATTGAGCGTCTGTAAGTGAGACTGCGCCCCAGTCGCTCATCTGTTGCTGTTTGGAAATATCGACACCGATGAGTTCCTGACACAGGTTCTTGAGCCCGTGCCGGTCGGTATAGGTCCGCACCAGGCGGCTGGCGATCTTGGTGCAATAGACCGGCGCGGCCAGAGCACCAAAGGTATGGTACATGGCGGCGATGTCGAAGCGCCCGAAATGGAACAGCTTCAGCACGTCAGGGTTTTCCAGCATGGCACATAGGTTCGGCGCCTCTGTCTGGCCTTTTTCCACCTGCACGATATGGCTGTTGCCGTCTCCACCCGACATCTGAATCACACACAAGCGGTCACGATGTGGGTTCAGACCCATGGTTTCACAGTCAATGGCCACAACGGGGCCCAGATCCAACCCGTCCGGCAGGTCGTTTTTGTACAAATGGTTCGCCACCCGATTATTCCTTTGTGCGATATCGCCTCCGAGATAGGCGGTTTGGTCCATAAACTCAACGCCGTCTAAAAGTCACGGGCAGATCCCCGCAACAGGATTGACAATATCCTCATGGGGGGGATAGGGATACATCATGACAAATTTACCCCGCGAGTCGCATCCGCATATCACGGCAAGGCTGAAACGGGCCCACGGGCATCTGGCAAAGGTCATTGCCATGCTTGAAGGTCAGGCGCCCTGTTCTGACATCGCCCAACAGCTGTTTGCCGTTGAAAAAGCGGTCACCAACGCCAAGCGCGCCTTGATCCATGATCACATCGACCATTGCCTGTCTTCCGATGGCGATAGCGGCGGGATCGAGGATTTTAAAGCCATCACGAAATACCTCTGAACCATGCTGAGCATTCTAAAAAACCGGACCTACCGCCACCTGTTTGCTGCCCAGATCGTCGCCCTGACCGGAACCGGGCTGGCCACAGTCGCGCTTGGGCTGCTGGCCTTTGATCTGGCCGGAGACGCTGCTGGCCTTGTGCTGGGCACCGCGCTGACAATCAAGATGGTGGCCTATGTCACCGTGGCCCCCCTGGCCGCCGCTTTTGCCGAACGGCTGGACCGTCGGAAAATGCTGGTTTTTCTGGACCTGATCCGCGCCGCAGTCGCCGTATGCCTGCCTGTCGTGACCGAGGTCTGGCAAATCTATGTGCTGATCTTCGTGCTCCAATCCGCCTCGGCCGGGTTCACGCCCGCCTTTCAGGCGACGATCCCGGACGTCTTACCAGATGAAAACGAGTATACCCGCGCTTTGTCTCTGTCACGTCTGGCCTACGACATGGAAAGCCTGCTGAGCCCGATGTTTGCCGCGGCACTTCTGTTGCTGGTCAGCTTCAACAGCCTGTTCTGGGGCACAGCGCTGGGGTTTGTTGCCTCGGCATTTCTGGTTGTCTCGGTCGCCCTGCCCTCGCCCAAGCCCAGCAAACCACGCGGAATCTATGACCGCACTACACGCGGAATTCGCATCTACCTGAAAACGCCCCGGCTGCGTGGGCTGCTTGCACTCAATTGGAGCGCGGCAGCGCTGAGTTCGATGGTGATCGTCAACACAGTGGTCATCGTGCGGGCCACGCTTGGCCTGTCCGAAAGCGCCGTGGCCATTGCACTGGCCGGATTTGGGGGCGGGTCGATGCTTGCGGCGTTCACTCTGCCCCGCCTGCTGGATCGGATCGAGGATCGCAAGGTTATGCTGTCCGGAGCCATTCTTGCGTCGGGCACTATGGCCGTCGCCTCGGTTCTGACCGCGACGATCCCGCTTACGCTGGGTGTCCTTGCCGTTTTTTGGGCCTTTACCGGCTTTGGGTATTCTACAACCCTTACGCCTTCGGGCCGTTTGTTGACTCGTTCGGCCCATCCTGAAGACCGCCCCGCTGTCTTTGCTGCACAGTTTACTCTGTCGCATGGCTGCTGGTTGGTGCTTTATCCGCTGGCTGGGTGGATAATGACCGTCTATGGACCGACTGTCGCGCTCGGCAGTATGTCTATTCTGTCCATGACGGGTGTGATTGTAGCAGTCAGCCTTTGGCCGCGTGACGATCAGGAACCGGTTGTTCACAATCACCCCGATCTGCCGACCGATCATCCGCATCTGGCCGGGGTAGGCCCGCACGCGCACCCGATCATTATCGATGATCTGCACCCACGCATGCCGCGTGAGCCTTGAGAAAGGGCGTCAATCTGATCTAAACCCGGACTTGCCGCAAACCGGAGCCCCAATGGACCAGCTTGACCGCCGTATCATCGCCGCCCTTCAAGCCAATGCGCGTGCCTCGACCACGCAGATCGCGGCCTCGCTGGGTGTGGCCCGCACGACTGTGCATGAACGGATCAGTCGGCTGGAACATCGCGGCGTAATCACGGGATACACCGTGCGCCTTGGGTCCACGGAAGACACGCCTAAAGTGCAGGTCATCGTTATGCTGGAAGTGCAGCAGAAGGAAACCAACCGAATCCTTAAACGGCTCGAGGCCTATCCCGAGGTCAAACTGTGCCTGTCGATCAACGGCGAATTCGATCTGATGCTGACTGCAGATGCCCCGAGGCTGGAGGATCTGGACATACTGGTGGACGATCTGGCGAAGATCCCCGGTGTCCTGCGCACCAATACAAGCGTTGTTTTCGGGCGCAGGATCGACCGAAACTGAGGCTGCGATAACACTCTGTAAACCGATCGGCGTCTAGCTTGGCCGGGAACACCAGAATCCCGGACCGGCAGAATGCCAATTCACAGAATACCGATTGCTTTCATGATACTGCATGTGCTGTTGGCGCAGGCGGGTACCGCCATGCACAATGTGCCAACAGGCGGGCTTTGTGATCAGGCCGCGCGCCGTGCATCACTGTCCGAAGATGTTCCGCTGGACGTACTGCGCGCCATAACACGCGTTGAAACCGGGCGAACAGTTGGCGGAATGTTGCAGCCCTGGCCCTGGACTATAAATGTCGAAGGTCAGGGGTATTGGTTCAAGTCCGAGGCCGAGGCCAAGGCCTATGTTTTCGATATTCTCAAAGCGGGCTCTCGTAGCTTTGACGTCGGGTGTTTTCAGGTCAATTATCGATGGCATGGCAAGGCCTTCCGCTCGATCGATTCGATGTTCGATCCGGATGAAAATGCGACCTATGCCGCCCGCTTCCTGAAAGACCTTTATTTCGAGCTTGGTTCGTGGCCGGCTGCGGCCGGGGCTTATCATTCCCGTACGAATGCTCTGGCCAAGGCTTATCGTGGTCGGTTCCAGACAGTGATGGCCCAGTTGGACAACCCGTCCTCGTACGGATTTTCTCGTATGTCACTCGATCCGTTCACAAGGGCCGCAGCGCCCTTGATTCCGATGCTAGTGGCCACACCCGCCACCACTGCCCTGGGCTCTCTGGTCCCGACCAATAGCACAGCAACTGCTTTCATCCCTTTCAATTAGGATACCTGCGTGCCCCAGTTTGACATCCGGTCCCTGTTATCACCTACTGTCTTGTTGGTAGTGGCGCTGATGACCGTCATCGTCATGATGATCCTGCCCATGCCCGCCTGGGTGCTGGACGTCGGGCTAGCCGCCTCTTTCGCGCTTGCCATCCTGATTTTCACGCTGACGCTGTTCATCGAGCATCCGTTGGATTTCTCATCCTTCCCAACGATTCTTCTGGCATCGCTGATGTTGCGCCTGTCGCTGAACGTCTCGTCAACCAAACTGATCATCGGTCAGGGGCATACCGGACCCAACGCAGCGGGTGACGTGATCGAAGGGTTCGCCAATTTCGTCATGGGCGGCAGCATCTTTCTGGGTCTTGTTGTATTCGGCGTGCTGCTGATCGTGAACTTCATGGTCATCACCAAAGGGGCCGCCCGTATGGCCGAAGTGGGCGCTCGCTTTGCCTTGGACGGGATGCCGGGCAAGCAGCTTGCCATCGACAGCGACATGTCAGCCGGGGCCATCGACCATCAGCAAGCAAAGGGTCGGCGGGAACGCGAACAGCAGGAGACAACGTTCTTCGGCTCGCTCGACGGTGCGTCGAAATTTGTCAAAGGTGATGCCGTTGCCGGTCTTCTGATCACTCTTTTGAACCTTGTTATGGGTTTGGTCATGGGGGTGATCGTGCACGGAATGCCAGTGTCTTCGGCGTTCGAGACATATGCAATCCTGACCGTCGGTGATGGTCTGGTCTCGCAGATCCCCGCTGTTATCATCTCGATTGCCTCTGCATTGCTGCTGGCGCGCGGCGGAACACAGGGTGCCACTGACAATGCCATTTTCTCCCAACTCGGGCGGCATCCGGCGGCGCTGTCTACCGTGGCTGTTCTAATGGTCCTGTTTGCGCTGGTGCCCGGCCTGCCTTTCCTGCCGTTCATCCTCGGTGCAGCTGTGCTTGGATATGCGGCCTACAGAATTCGGAAAAAGCAGAAAGAAACGGACCCGTCATTGCATTCGCAGGCGACCGACACCGAGGTGCCTTTCTCGCAGGCTATTGGTGATATTCTGGATCTGGATGACGTGCACCTTGAATTCGCACCTGATCTGGTAAGTCTGGTGTTGAATCCCGGGACCGGGTTGGATGCCCGCATCGCCAATATGCGCACCTACGTGGCGTCCACCTTCGGATTGATCCTGCCCGAAATTCGTCTGACTGATCGAGCCGACCTGCCAACCGGAACCTATGTGATCAAGGTTACTCAGGCAGTATCAACGGCCCATGCCATCGGGCGAATCGAGAATATTCTGGTCGAGCCGGAAGCAAAAGCGCGTGTGGTCGTCGATCAGCGGTCCGGCACTATCGTTATGGGGCAGGAAGTCCGGATATCGCGTGTGGCTGTCTCTCAGGGTAATCTGACCCTGACAGTTCAGGAAGCGCCGATTGCCGTGCAACCCAACCCGTTTGCCAAGGGCGAAACAGTAATCGTGCCGCGCACTATTGCGGGGATCGAAGAGGAAGAAGGAACTGGCCTTGCCGAAATCCCCGAAGCTACGACCCTGTCGGAGGTTGTCGCAGGCCTGAACGCGCTGGGGGTGTCGCCCCAGGATATGATCGACATCTTGAAAACCATCAAGGCGGCGGGTGCCTTGCACGCAGAATTTGTCGTCAGGTAGCCGGCATCTCTGGCCCAACGGGCGTGCTGAGAACATGCCCGCGACGTTAAGGCCTATTTCGACTTCCAGCTGTCCAGCCAGCGCTGAAATCTGTTTCGGCGTTCTTCAATCGCGTCGCCGGCAGCATAAAAGCCGTCTTCCACATTCTCAATCATCGGATCAATTCGGGCCTTCCGGAACCTGCGCCAGCGCACCCAAACCGCCCAGACCAGCGCGGCAAAAATTGTCAGGAAAATGATGTTGAACCAGGGAATGACCTGCGCATCCGGCCCTTCCACATGTTTGATGAAAATGGCGTTGGGAAAGATCGACATGAACTCGTTGCGCCACCCGTAATGGGTCACGACCACCCATTTCGGGTTTTCCTTGGTCGATTTCGCATCATTAGCTTCGGTGTAAAGGTTCGCCGTGTCGAACTTGAAGTAGGGTGGCCACCCCCACCCGGTGTCTTCGTTTCGGTACACGATCGGCTTGCCATTTTCGCGCACGGCCTGAATGAATTGCACATCCCGGTTAGACAGGCTGGTCGATTGGTCTTCGGGTTCGGACCAGAATATCCGTGTCCAGTCGTTCAGATCCTGCCGCTCTTCGTAGGTGTTTACGATACGCACAACGTCGTGTTGCGGCAGCGAGTATTGCAGGACCGCAGCGATCGTTCCCCAGAAGATGATGATGAACGCCCATTTCACGTAGGCCATGCCTAAACCCTCACATGTAATTCACGATGTAGATCAGCGCGCCAATCGCCACCCATGGCACAATATAGACACCCAGGATCAGTTTGCGCCGGAACGAATTGTCATACACATGCAACCCGCGTTCGACAAAGGCGTCCTTATTGCCCGACTTGCCCTTCTCGTCCCACCAGCTTTCCAGTTTACGACGGCGTATCCCGCGCGAGTAGAAAGACAGCGCGACATAGGCGATCGTTTGGATCACCAACAAGATCAGCAAAAGGCGCAATAACCCGAACATCTCAGCCTTTCCTTACCGAACCCCACGGACCGACCCGCGCGATTATGTCATCGCTGACCCGGTCTTCGCCGCTCATGTCCGGCTCATGGCCGAACAGCGCGGCACGGGCCCCTTGCTTGTCCACCTGATACTCGCGCGCGAGGAAGTCGGCAACATAGGCTTTCTTGCTCTCGGGCCATCTGGAATAGGTGTTATAGAACAGCTCTTTGTGGCAGATGAACATCTGGCGTGGATCCAGCGGGGCCAATTCGGCCAGCAGCATATTCACCAGATCACGGTTCGGCGTGTCAGCGGCGCGCAAAGTGTAGAAATAAGCCGGATGATCCGACGTGATACGCGGCCACGGCCCCCCGTCGCTTGCCCAGCGCAGCAGTTGCGCAAGGCCGTGATAGGCTTCGGGCAAGCGATCCGAGTGATTGCGCGCCAACCGCCGCATATCGCTTCGGTCCAGCCCGGTAAGGTCGACATCCGCATCCGCCGCCGCGTCGACAGTCAGGAAATCCATCTTCTGCTGCAGGATTGCGGCGGCATCCACGCCGCGCGCCTTGACGATGGGTTCGACCAGATCATTGTAACCCAGAAACTTTGCAATCTGGTTCCGCTGCGACGGGTCAAAAACGTATTTGATCGGCAAATCGTCAGGCTTGTCACCCATACAAATTGCCGCCGGGTGATCCAGGTCCGGGAACAGGTACAGCCCGCCGAAATGCGCCGTCCAGAAGTTGCGTTGCTCAAAATCCGTGTGGCGCAGATGGACTGGGTTGCGCGTAACGTCGCCGGTCTCCTTGGCGGTCTCGATCATCCTGGCGATCAGCACATCGTCGAACCAGGCGTCCTCGGCGGTTTTGAATTGTTCGACCATGCCCGCCAGTTGCTGCGCCTTGCGCAAGGTGCCGCCTGCGGTGTCGGCCTCAATCTCGATTTTGCGCAGATTAAACAAGTCACGGGGACTGCTGAGCTTGAAGACCGAATTCACCAGCTCTCCGGCCACGGCATCGGTGGCGGTCAAGGCGAACAGTTGCGCCTCGTTCATCTCGATGAATTCGCGCAGGATATCGCGCGAGGTCGAGAATTTGACGTTCAGCAAAGGCGCGCGTTTCTGCTCGGTCGTCAGCAGGATGAACTGCCGGTTGACCCCATTGGGGTTGAGGTAGAGCTCGTCCTCCAACTCAATCCCCACCTCCGGCGAATAGCCCGAGATATCGACATGGAAATCCGAAAGCTGAGTGGTCTTGCCCGCCAGATGCTGCAACGCGCGGTTATACCGCTCGACCAGAGCCGGGCTGGAGATGTAGACGAGGTTGCCGAACATCAGGCCTTTTTCGATGAGGCGGATCATACTAAATCAGCATCCCAAATCGGTAGTTGAGTTAGTTTTCTCATAGAGCTCACTATTTCTGGAACTCTAAGCCTTTTGAAATAGCGCTGATCAGCCTGACTTAGCTTCTCAAACAAGTCACTTGCTTCTTCAAGAGAGGACAACACAGCGACAAATTCGATGAGCTCACTAGACTTATCTAAAGTGTCACCAAGGTTCGCCAGTCGTTCAGCGACCTTCAAAATTTCCATGAAGTCCGTGTCCACAGACTGCATCTGAACCGTTAAGTCCTCTTCTTGCACCCATGGAAGCAATACTAATCCTACTTTTTGGTTTGACCGTCTTCTCAGTAGTTTTCCCGAAACGTCGGCGTAGTAATTTCCGGGTTTGGCACAGATTATCATTCTTTCACGACTTCGGTTCATATTTGAGCAAAAAAGTTGAAGTTGCTCTCGAAATAGCTCACCGAAGTTTTTTCGGATCGTTCCTGTTGCTCCTGAAGAAAGATGCTTGCTTGTTTCTCCATAGTCTCAAGTTGCTTTTCTTGAGCTTGCCGAGCTAGTTTCAACTCTTTTCGCTGCGCAGCTAGTTCTTGGCTTTGAAGCCAAACTGTGATGATGATCCACAGAAACGCCAGCACGCCGGCAACCCCCGCAAGCGTGTCTCCAATTTCGTTGGACGGGGAAAACACGAACCCGACAATTCGAAATTGCCAACCCTCCTTTTCTGTATGTTGCGGAAGGATTGCCAAAACCAGAACGACCACCAAGAATACTTTGGAAATGGTCTTTCCGACTTCCATTGGATCGTCGCTTTTGAGACCAGCCCGAACAGCGCCAAGTTTGTGTATTATCCAGCTCTTCACCCCTTCCCCTCCAGATACCGCCGCTTGGCCTCTTCCATCCGGCCCATCTCACGCACGGCACTCTCAATCGCGACCTCGTCGCTCTTGTCGGCATAGCGGAACTCGCTATCGGCGTAGCGGTTGATCTCTTGCATCACCATCTCGACCGTGATCGGCTGGCGCAGGTCCTCGATCATGGCCTTCTTGGTGTCGTAGTCCCGGAACAGGAACAGGTCGGGGTTTTCCATCCACTCGTCGGGCAGTTCGAAATCCATCGCGCGGACCTTGACCGCGTCGGTGATGTTCTTGATCGCGCGGCCTGTGAAGCGCTCATCCGCCTGCTGGATCGCCTTGAGGTAGGTGCCCAGTTTGGCGATGGTATCCATCTGGCCGATCTGGCCGGACACCCGGTCATGGACCTGTAGCAGAGCATCCTCATGCGGACGGGAATGGCTTTCGAAACTGGCGGCGACGGCCTTCTTGATCTCCTGCGCGGCATAGGCGTCGTGCTCGCCTAAAGGTATGTCGTGGTTTCGGCCCATCAGCAGGTGCAGGATGTCGATGTAATCCTCGCGCGTCTGCGGCCCGTCCACAAGGAACCGCGCGCCCGCCCGCTGGCGCAGGGCGTCGTCCACATTCTCGGGGTAGTTCGAGAACATGCCAAAGGTGCAGTTGCCGCGCACGACGGTATTGGCACCGGCAAAGCTCTCCATCAGAACGGCGGTGATTTCCAGTTGCCCGGCTGACGACTGCCGGTCACCGCGCTTACCCGCCAGCTGGTCGATATCGTCGATGGTGCCAAAGCCGATGACCGAGGGGTCGATGATCGTGTTGATAAACGCCTTGGCGTTCTGGCCGGATTTGCCCTGATAGCTGTCGATATTGTCGGTGCTCAGGTTCTGATAGCGGAACGGATAGCCCGCGTTCTGGCAATACTCGTTGATCAGCCCGGCCATCATCTGGATCAGCGTGGTCTTGCCGGTGCCCGGTTTGCCGTCACCCATGAAGGTGAAGATGAACCCGCCAAGTTCCGCAAACGGGTTCAGGCGGCGGTCGAAATCATAGGCCATCACCATCTTGGCCAGCTTCATCGCCTGATACTTGGCGATATGGTTGCCGACCACTTCGTTCGGTTTCTTGAACGTCATGGTCAAGGTGGTTGATTTTGCCTTTGAAGCGGGCTCGAACCCCCTGATCGTCAGATCGTCGGCCTCAATATGCCAGGCTGCGTTCTGGAACGGGGCCAGATAACCTGCGGACCCTGCGCGCAGGGCTGACTTCTCCATCAGTTGCTCGGCATAGGCACTGGTGGCCGCAATCAGATGGGCATCGTCCAAGGCGTATTTGGCCAGCACCTGATCCAGTTCCCACAACGCGCCGTGCAGGGCAACTTGGCCGTTGTCGGTCAGGACCTCTTCGATCTCACCAATAGCAACCGTAGTCTCACCCAGATGCGAGGACAACAGATAAGCCAGCGCATTGCCGAACGTGTGCAACGTTATCAGCGCTTCGGCTGTCAGTACCTCCAAAAACTCGGTCTTCCGTGCGGCGGGCAGATCCCCGGCCAGGTTTGCCCGTTTCAGATCGGCCAACGGGGTCTGTTCCGCATAAGTGTCCGCCACGGCCAGAGCGATTGCGACGGCGCGGCGGATCACCTGTTGTGCAGTCGCTTGCGGCGGCGAAACCAAGGCGTCACCATCGTCCGAGGCTTCGATCCTCTCAACCAGATGCACCCCGTCTGCGCGCACGGTCCGGCGTGTCACCAACCCCGGTGTCGTCGAGCGAAACCGCCGACCGGTTGACACGCCTGGCGAGCGTTCAACGGTGGTTTCCACGGCTTTGGCGATCCGCGGCGCATGTTCGAACCCATTCAGCAAAGCGGTCGCTGCCGGATAATGCTTGCGAATATCGTCTTCGCGCAATTCCATCTGATCTGACGTCAAACTCATCTAAAAAACCGCCCTTGCTTCATCTTTTCAAAAATACTCTCGCCGAAGGCGAAAATTAGTACCTCAAAACCTGCCCCGCATTGCTGACGACGAACTTGCGCACATCTGCAAATCCCGGCGGGTTGCGTTCGGCCAGCACCTGAAACGGGCGCTGTGGCAAGATGATCGACCGTTGGGTGCGGGTGGCCCCGGTCTCGGCCCCCTGCCCGCCGAAAGGATCCAGCGCAAAAACCTCACGCTCGACAGTTGAAAACCAGCCAGCGCGTTCCTCGATGACCTCTTCGCTGTGCAACTCTTCGGTGGTCCAGGCCAGCGCCCAATCCTGACCTTGCGGAGATTGCGCATCCTCCAGCACCTGCCGCAAGGGGCCGGATTGTTCGGTAAAGGCCGAAGAATACATCGGCCCCACGTGAATACGTCGCAGGTGTTTGGGGTGCAGGTCGTTGAAATCCTGATCAAAGCCCTTGGCGATGGTCACCAGTTTCAGCCCGCCTAAAGACTGCGCCATCAGGTGAGCCTGCACCTCAGGCCAGCGGCGTTGGTCCTTGGGCAGGGCGGTTTTGCCTGTGTCCTCCAGCTGCATCAGATAGATGACGGGCAGGTTGATCTGGCTGTCATAGACCGCCCAGTGGATCATGAACTTGCGCCGCTCGCCCTCATTCCCGATCCAGTGGCACTCAGGATCGTTGCGGGCCCAGAACAGCTGACCCTTCAGCAACTCTTCATAATAGAGCCTTTGTGACAGCGCAAATTGCAGTTTGGTGGGGATTTCCCGGTCGCCGATGATCGTGCGGACCATGTCGGTTTTCAAGTCATCTTCCGAGGGCATATTCGCCAGATGCACCTGCGCCTGCTGCGCGTCATTGGCCATGGTCAACAGCTCGGCCGCCACCGGAAACCCGCTGTCGCGCTTGTCCATGGCGAGGCTGCCAAAGAACCGCCCCGTGTCGCGCCCGACCAGCAGGTATTTCATCGACAGCGCGCGGAAAGTGTAGAGCAACCCCGAGAGGTAGCGCGATACGATCCGCACCTCTTGCTTGCTGATTGCGCCCTCCGCCTCCATCGTCGCGGCCACACGCAGAAGATGGACAGTGATCACCTCAAATTTGCGGAAATAGCGACGCGAGGCGAAGGAGTCAGTCAAGCCGACATGGTCTTGGCTGGGGTTAGTCATTTGCGCATACGCGAGCGAAAATTTTTGCCCTGCAGTCTTCAAGTTGAGCCACAAAAATGAAGAGGTAGAGCCCAACAACGCCGCTCACCGGCAACCCCCACCGCAAAAACAGTGGAGCTCCTAGGAACATACCTGCAAAAGGCAATGCCCACTCCTTTCTATACTTTCGCCAGAGAGCTTTTGAGAAGATTGCTTTTCCAAATGTAAACTCGCCCCCCCAACCCTCAGCAGCGTCTGATGAGGATTTCACAAAGTAAGCAATCAGAAGCTGACTGGGTAGTATGGTCCAAATCGCAACCACACTTAGAGTTGGGATATTTGCAATCAGCCCGACGCCAAACGCAATCGTTAGGGCCACCGTTATAACTGCCAATACGGCTAGAGAGATTTCTCGCGCAGAATAACGCACGCACTCATCCCCCATACAAATTCTTATCATGCTTCTCGACAATCGAGGCAAACCGGCGCGCAAACCGCTCATCCGCCTTGGCCTTTTTCTCCAGCACGTCGCGGGCAAAGACCATGTGGTCCTCGTGCGCCTCAAGCATGTCGGCCATTTTCTGGTTGGTCGCGGTACCAATAGCAGCCATTGCCGTCTGAGCCTCCTGGTCGGTTTGCACACCGATCTCGTTAATGCGATGGGCCACGTCCTGCTGCTGCGCGGTTTTCAGCGATTTGGTCAGGGCGTCATACAGCACCACGCGCTGCTGCGTGTCTGTTTGCAGCTTGTTGATCAGCACCATCTGCGTCGCCGCCTGGTTCTGGAGCGAATCGACCCAGGTCTTACCCTTTTCGATATAACGCTCCAGTGTCTGAGACTTGGCCAACTTGACCTGCTCTTCCTGAACCTTGGCGTTGTATTGCTTGTTCAGCTCGGCCAGCTGCGTTTCCAGCTGGGTCCGCGCGGCGGCGTCCTGTTCGACACTGATCTTGTTCTCCAGCGTGATAATCGCCGGGTCCATGTCCTGAATCTCGGCCCGCAGTGCTTCCAGCTCGGCCACGGTTGCCTCGCGATCGTCCAGCGTGCCTGTCAGGTTGTCCTCGACCTTTACACGTTGCTCTTCCAGCACGGTCAGCTGCCCTTGCAGCAGCTTCACGATCACATCGGATTTGGCGATCAGGTCCTGCAATTTGTCGTCGATATTGGCCGTGCGCATCCGCTCTTGCCGCAGCGACTCGGATTTTCCCTTGGAAAAGATGCCAACAAACGACTCCCACCCGGTTTTCGAGCGCATCTCGTCGAAATCCTTGGAAAACGCGTTGGTAACATCGTCCAGACCCATGATCAGCTCGGCGATGTTGGCGTTCATCACCTCAGTGTGGGCGTGAACATCCTCGAGCGTGGCATTTTCGATGTCGATATCGGCCTCGGCCGTTCCAATCTTGGCCCGCGCCGCTTCGATGCGCGAGGTCAGCCCCTCAATCTGCGACTGGCTTTCGCGCACTTTCGTTTGCGTTTCTTTGATAAGCGCTTCGAATTGCTGGTTCGACATCTCTGCTGTCCTTTTTTCTTTAATTACCCAACAAGATAGGAAATGTTACGATCATTTACATCCCCTTGAGTCCAAAAATCACGCGAACTCTGGCAAACTTAGGGTGGAAAGAAAAGCCGCGTGATCGCAACCTGACGTAGAACTCAACGCTGCGACTATGCTGCAACGATTAGGTCCGAAAATAATTTGATCAAAACTGGGCTGATCGACCTGTATCAGTGGCCATAGACAAAGCCTTCAACACCTGATTGGGTGCGCCAACTCAATTTCTGCGCGGAGAATGACATGCTGGACGCAACGACTGATCTAAAATCAATTCTGAAGAACCCAGGCCTGCTTGTAACCAAAGCCTATATCGGCGGTCAGTGGGTGGATGGTGACAACGGAACGTTCGACGTGACCAACCCGGCCCGGGGCGATGTGGTGGCCAAAGTGGCCGATGTCAGCCGCGCGCAGGTTGCCGGAGCAATCGCACAGGCCGAAGCCGCGCAAAAGGAATGGGCCAAGCTGACCGGCAAGGAACGTGCGGCGATCCTGCGGCGCTGGTTCGACCTGATGATGGAGAACGCCGAAGATCTGGGCAAGATCCTGACCGCAGAACAGGGTAAACCGCTGGCTGAGGCCATCGGCGAAATCGGCTATGGCGCGTCCTTCATCGAGTTTTTCGGTGAAGAAGCCAAGCGAGTGTATGGCGAGACCATCCCGGGACATCAGCGCGACAAGCGGATCATGGTGCTGAAACAGCCCATTGGTGTGGCGGCTTCGATCACACCCTGGAACTTTCCAAACGCCATGATCACGCGCAAGGCAGGGCCGGCGCTGGCGGCGGGGTGTGCCTTTGTTGCCCGCCCGGCGGCAGAAACACCACTGTCCGCGCTGGTTCTAGCGCTTCTGGCGGAACAAGCCGGCGTGCCAGCTGGTGTGTTCAACGTGGTGCCTTCATCCCAGGCCAGCGAGATCGGCAAGGAGTTCTGCGAAAACCCCGGTGTGCGCAAGCTGACCTTTACCGGCTCGACCGAGGTGGGGCGTATCCTGCTGCGGCAAGCTGCTGATCAGGTCATGAAATGCTCGATGGAACTGGGCGGCAATGCACCCTTTATCGTGTTTGATGACGCCGATCTGGATGCTGCGGTCGAAGGCGCGATGCTGTGCAAATTCCGCAATAACGGCCAGACCTGTGTCTGCGCCAACCGCATCTATGTACAGGCCGGTGTTTACGACGCGTTCGCTGCCAAACTGAAAGCGGCAGTTGAAGCCCTGAAAATCGGCGACGGTCTGACCGAGGGCACCACAACCGGCCCGCTGATCAATGCCGATGCGGTCGCCAAGGTGGAAGAGCATATCAAGGATGTCACGGACAAGGGCGGCGCCGTTCTGACCGGCGGATTGCCTCACGATCTGGGCGGTACGTTCTTTCAGCCGACCATTGTGACCGGCGTGACTCAGGAAATGATGGTGGCGCAGGATGAAACCTTTGGCCCGCTGGCACCGCTGTTCAAGTTCGAGAATGAAGATGACGTGATCGCCATGGCGAATGACACGATCTTTGGACTGGCCTCGTATTTCTATGCAAAGGACCTGAGCCGCGTCTACAAAGTGGCCGAGGCGCTGGAATATGGCATTGTCGGCGTGAACACCGGCATCATCTCGACTGAGCTGGGCCCGTTCGGCGGCGTCAAGCAATCCGGTCTGGGCCGAGAAGGCAGCCATCACGGCATGGAAGACTATCTTGAGATGAAATACGTCTGCATGTCGGTCTGATCTGGCGGGCCATCGCCTTGGGGCGGTGGCCATTCTGCCCGCAGGCGAGGCGTTGTTCGGGTCAAACGAACCGGTGGCGGCTGGGAAATAAGCTTATTTCACCAAGCATGAATTCCCCACGCGCAAGCATCGCAGGAACTTTTCGTATGGGGCTCGATCCGATCCCAAACTTACGTCTTTTCGTTTTTCGCTATCACGGTCGTTACGGTGCGCGTCACCCGACTTCTGGTTATTGCAATCGCCCCTAAGACCAAAGCACAGGCTATGGCTTGCGCAGTTGTGATCGCTTCTCCAAACGCAAAGAACCCGACTGCAAACATCGTGGGCAATTCAATGCTTCCGACAACCGCAGTTTGAGAAGCGCCGATCAGCGGCGAACAGATCGTGTAGACAAGCTGCGGCACAAGCGCCGTGACCAATCCAATTCCAATGATCAGAACCCAATCGGACTGACCTTCAGGAAGCAGCGTGGAAACGTCTGCATTCAGCATCAAAGGCAAAAGCCCAAGTACCGATCCCAGAGACACCGAGGCGATACGTGCAAGTGGCGCAATTCGGGACAACCTGTGGACCAGAACAGAAATCCCGAAGCCAAAACCAAATGGCGCCGCCAGCGAGATTAAAAGCGTAGGAATGTGCTCGACCGGAACGGATGCTGGCGAGCCTGCTATGATGGCAGCCAGAATTATGAGACCAGAAGCAAGAATCGCACGCCTTGTGGGAGTATCGGCGAACAAAGCCCAAGCAATGATCAACGTGAAAACCGGATATGTCATATAGAGCACGCCCACCGTCGATGCGGGCAGTGTCTTTAGGGCTGTGACATATCCGATCCAGCCAAGCCCCATCACCACTCCGACCGCAAGACCCCAACAAATCTCGCGCCAGGCTGTTCGATGTACGACGAGAACTGGCAGTAACAAAACCGCCGGAACGATGTAGCGGTAGAATGCGACCGCGAAAGGTGCGACGCCCTGCTCGGTCAGCCCCCTGCTGAAATAGGGAACAAGCCCGAAACAAATTGAAGCGAAAAGAACGCCAACAACCGCAAGCGGTTGAGGAATAGCCGGTCTAGTCTGCGTGGATGTCGTCGACATCTGCAAGTTCTAGCACAGGTTCGCGATTAGTGTAGCGGAGTTTACCGGGCCCACGCTTTGATATGCAAAGGCGTTTTCATCAAAAAAACAACGCCCCGCGTCTGGAGGAACGCGGGGCGCGGGTGTTGCGGCAGTCCGGGAGGAGGAGACTGCCGCTAGGCTTTCAAAGCCTCAGTTCACGGCCTTGGCGTCAACCACATCTTTTTCGATGGCTTTAGCCGAGGTAATTTCGATCCGGCGCGGTTTCAGTGCCTCGGGCACTTCGCGCTTCAGGTCGATGTTCAGCATTCCGTTCTCATGGCTTGCACCGGTGACACGGACGTGATCGGCCAGCGCAAAGCGACGCTCGAACGCGCGGGTTGCGATGCCGCGATGCAGATAGCTGCGGCTCTTGTCCTCGGATGCCTTCTTACCTGCAACAACCAGCGCGTTTTCTTTCACTTCAACGGACAGGTCGCTTTCTGAAAAACCGGCGACGGCCACCGAGATACGGTAAGTGTCGACATCGGTTTTTTCGATGTTATAGGGTGGATAGCTTGGCTGTGCCACATCATTGGTCAGAACACGATCCATCATGTCGGCGATCTGGTCAAAGCCAATGGTGGCGCGGTGCAGCGGTGCAAAATCAAATGTACGCATGTGTCATATCCTCATTTTTGAGCGATTCACGATCTGGCCCTCCGGCTGGACGGACCAATGTTGATGACGGACCCCGTTGTGGCGATCCGATATCAGTGACATGGGAAGCGATTTGACCGAGTTCAACCCCCGCCGGAGCTGATGAATTTCGCGCCAGACCCGGACGCGCCGGACCCAGCCTGTAACCGGCGGATCGTAGCTGTTGGTTTTGGCGCATCGCGCCGCATGATGGACTTGAGCTCGGCCACTATTCCGTCAAGCTCCATGCCGAACCCCACCTTTCTGCGACCGTTGGTGCCTACCGCTGAAACCACGGACAAAACCTGCCAGCGCGAACCGTTTTTTACCAGAATGGCGGATCCGGAAGACCCGAAGGTGACGTCGCAATCAAATGTGATCAGGCCCTGCCTGCGATCCAATACGCGGCACGACCTTTCGCGCGTGATCGCCTCGGATCGTCCGCGCCCATACGAGGCTATGCTGATCTCGTTTCCCGAAACTCGCCCGCTGTGCAACACGAAAGGATCGGCAATCGAATACGGAATGGGCTCATTCAGCCGCATCAGGGCGACATCCATCCGAACACCTTCGTGCGAAAGCGGGTTATTTGAAGCGTAGCCGGGCAGAACCGCAATCTGCGTAATCTGACGCTCGGCCAACGCGTTGCCGTTGCTCAGACCCGCACGAAACGTGATGTCTTTGGGCGCGTATGTTTCCCCGGTACGGCGGTCCACAGCACAATGGGCAGCGGTCAGCACCATGTCCTGCGCGATCAGCGTACCTGTGCAATAGGACTCTTCGCGCACATCCAGCCGCCCGATTGCTTCCCAACCATAAAGGTCATCCTGGTCTGTCAGCTTGCGTTTGTTGGCTTGCGCATGGGATGCGGTCGCCAGAACACTCAGGCCCAAAAGCAAAATTAATAAGACCTTGGTCATGGCCTGACAAACCTTGCACCGACGTTCTTGCCGGTACTTGAACCGGAGGTCGACAATCCAAATCCGTGCCCGGCAGACAGCTCGTGGCGCAGCAGTTGCAGCGAATGTTCAACCGCAGTGCCGATCGCAACGCTCTGGCCATCCATGCTGGCCTTTGCCGCCACAACCGACACGATTTGAGGGCGAGCGCCTGTAAAGGAAAAAACCGGTGCCCCTGAAGATCCGAAGTCGACGTCGCAGGACATGATCATAACGCCTGCCTGCCGGTTCATGACCGAACAAACCTGTTGCAACGAAGGCGCTTCTGACCGGTCATGTGCATAAGACACCACGCCCACTTCCGCACCCCGGCGGGGCTGATCTCCTGATTCAAACGGAATGACCGATGTGTTGCGGATCGGCTGCCAAAGCTCGATCAGGGCGACATCCGCGCCGACACGGTCCGTCGACGATTCGGCACTGAATTGATAATCCGGGTGAATTACAGCTTGTCTTGCCGTTCGATAGGCCAGAGCGCGGCCCAGCCGCCACCCAGCCAGAAATTCGATATCGGACGGGTTCACCCGCTGCCCGGACACCTTGTCGAACAGGCAGTGCGCAGCTGTCAGCACAAGGGTCGGCGACACAAGCGTTCCGGTGCAAAACCCTTTTCCGGCAATATCCAGACGCCCGACAGCCATCCATTCGCGCCCGGAATCCGAGGTCTCCAGGCTTTCCAGCCTGGTGTCCTGTGCTGTAGCCGCCATCGGCAAAGCACAAAGCACAATCGCCTTAATCCAGTTGCGCACTCGGGTCTCCGGAGACTCACTCTGAAGCTTTTGTCGTACGTGCCCCGTTGGGCGAAAATAGGGCGATCGGTGTACAGGGGAATTTCCTGAGGAAATGATGCGGGTCGGCATCAGGGCGGCTCATCGCAATATGGGAACAGCGCCCTCTGCCCGTTGCAAGGCGGGTGGCTTTGGCCCCCCTGTCGCCCAATCCAGCAGCTCGACCGTATGAACGACTGGCACTTGGGTGCCGGACCCGATCTGCATCATGCAGCCGATATTGCCTGCGGCGATGATATCGGGTTTCTTGACCTCCAGTGCCTTTATTTTACGCTGCTTCAACTGACCCGAGATTTCCGGCTGCATGAGGTTGTAAGTCCCTGCGCTGCCGCAGCACAAATGGCTGTCGGCGGGCTCGACCACTTTGAACCCGGCACGTTTCAGCAGGTCTTTGGGATAGGTCTTGATCTTCTGCCCATGTTGCAGTGAACAGGCTGCGTGATACGCAACAGTAAGGTCCTGATCACGCCCTTCGGGCAAATTCAGCTGCATAACCAGCTCACTGATATCCATCGCAATACCCGAGACCCGCGCAGCATCATCCGAGAGCGTGTCGTTTCGGAACATATGCCCGTAATCCTTGACTGTCGTCCCACAGCCCGAGGTATTGATCACGATGGCGTCCAATCCGTCGCCGTCCATCTCGCGAATCCAGGCCCTGATATTGGCGATTGCGGCTGCATGGCTGTCTTTCACCTTGCCCATGTGATGGGTCAGTGCTCCACAACATCCAGCACCCTCAGCCACCACAACCTCACATCCAAGCCGGGTCAGCAGACGGATCGTGGCGTCATTAATGTCGGTATTCAGCGCTTTCTGCGCGCATCCCGTCATCAGGGCCACCCGCTTTTTCCGCTCGCCTTCGGGCGCAAAGTTTTGTGGATCATCGTTGCGGCTGACCGGTGGAATGTTCATTGGCGCCATGTCCAGCATGGCACGCAACCGGGCATCTGGCATCAAGAACCGGAACGGGCGACCCAGTTTAGCCCCGATCAAGGCCCAGCGAAAGCGCATCGGATAGGGCAGGATCCGCGCCAGAACCCAACGCAAAATGCGATCCCTCAAAGGGCGCTTGTAATTCGCCTCGATATATTCACGCGCGTGATCGACCAGATGCATGTAGTGCACACCTGATGGGCAAGTGGTCATGCAAGCCAGGCAGGACAGGCACCGGTCGATATGTTTGACCGTCTTTTCGTCGGGCTGCCGCTCGTTTTCGAGCATATCCTTGATCAGATAGATGCGCCCGCGCGGGCTGTCCAACTCGTCGCCAAGAACCTGATAGGTCGGACATGTTGCCGTGCAGAATCCACAATGGACGCAATTTCGCAGAATTTCGTTCGCGCGTTTAGTTGCCGGGTCTTGCAACTGCCGTTCTGTGAATGATGTCTGCATAAACCTATCCCATCAGCCCCGGATTAAACAAACCACGTGGGTCAAACTTCGCGCGCAATCCCTTTGTCAGGGTCGAGACGGCCGCGTTCTCCGGTTGAAAGCGCCCCAGTCGCGCGACCGTTTTTGCATCCGCTCGCACAAGTGTCGCGTGGCCGGAAAACACTCCAAGCCGCACGCGCAGATCCGTACCTTTCGGGACGCGCAGCCAGACAAGCCCGCCGCCCCAGTCAAAAAGCAACTGATCCGCTTCAGCACGCGCTGAAACTTCGGCCGCATCTCCGGGTTTAACTGAAAGCCGCCAGACATCCCCGTCCTGCCCCTGAAACGGATGAGCATCGCGGATACCAGCCCAAAGCGTGTCTGCATCCGCTTCCTCTGAAATCTCACCAAACCGGGACAGTTCAGCCGTCAACCTGCCTGTACGATATGCGACCGCATCCGTGAAGCCTTCGACCCTAAGCAGGGCTTTCCCGGCGTCGGGATCATACGCAGCCCCGGTTATCTCGAACGGCGATCTCAGTGCAGCGGACAACACCCGAACCGCAGTTCCAGCATCCCGAACCGCAACAGATAATGTTGCTGCCCGTTCCGGTTTGGGCAGCACCTTCAGCGAGACCTCGGTCAAAACCCCTAAAGTACCCCAGGACCCGCCCATCAATTTGACCAGATCGTACCCGGTGACGTTCTTCATCACGCGGCCACCGTTCTTGATCACCTGCCCGCGCCCATCGACATAGCGCACCCCCAGCAGAAAATCCCGGCAGGCCCCGGCCTGAATCCGTCGCGGGCCCGAAATATTGGCCGCGACGACACCGCCAATGGTCGGTTCACCCTGTGTTCCCAGCAAACCGCGATGGTCCATCGGCTCAAATGCGAGGTGCTGGCCCTCTGCTTCCAGCGCCGCCGTGATCTCGGCCAAAGGCGTCCCTGCCCGTGCAACAAGGGTCAGCGCCCCGGGTTCATATAGCGTGATACCGCGCAAAGCTCCGGTTTCGATTTCTGCATGCGGACCGAAAATTCCACGCGTCCCGCCTCCGACAATGCGTACAGGGTTTTCCAACCCGGCCACCAGCTTTGCCAGATCGGCCTCAGTCTCAGGTCTCATTGGCTTCATCTTTTCCAAAATACTCCGGGGGCAAGGGGGCAGCGCCCCCTTATTCTGCAGCTATACGCCGCGGCTCCGACACGTCGAGTGGAAACACTTTGGCCGCGTTCAGCAGCCATTTAGGATCGAAAACGTCCTTAACCGCCATCTGCGCCTCAAGGTCGGCAGTTGAATATTGATGAGACATCAGATCCCGCTTTTCGATCCCCACACCATGTTCCCCAGTCAGACAGCCACCCTCGTCAACACACAGCTTCAGAATCTCTGCCCCAAAAGCTTCGCATTTTTCCAGATCGCCGGGTTTGTTGGCATCGAACAAGATCAGCGGATGCATATTTCCGTCGCCCGCGTGGAACACATTTCCGACCGGCAACCCAAACTCCTCACTCAATTCTCCGATACGACGCAGAACGGTTGGTAGGGCTGACACCGGGATCGTGCCATCCAGACACATATAATCGTTCAATTGTCCCATGGCACCGAATGCAGATTTCCGACCCAACCAGATCTTAGCGCTTTCCTCAGCCGACTGGCTTTCGCGCAATTCAACCGGGTCATGGCGTTTTGCTATCTCGATGATTTTCGAAAGCTGAAAATCTATTTCAGCGTCAGACCCCTCCACTTCGACGATCAGCAGCGCGTTGCAATCGGGATACCCGGCATGGGCAAAGTTTTCGCAGGCCCTGATGCACAATGTATCCATGAACTCGATCGCGACCGGCAATATGCCCGATTGGATGATGTCCGAGACACACTGCCCCGCAACCTCATTGTCATTAAAACCCATCAGGACCGGTCGTGCGCCCTCGGGCTTGCGAAGAATACGCAGCGTGGCCTCGGTCACCACACCCAGTTGACCTTCGGACCCACAGATGACGCCCAACAGATCCAGACCTGGTGCATCCAGATGCGCACCACCGATTTCGACAACGCTGCCGTCCATCATGACCATGGTCACGCCCAACAGGTTGTTTGTTGTTACCCCATATTTGAGGCAATGCGCTCCGCCCGAGTTCATCGCAATATTGCCAGCAATGGCACAGGCCAGCTGCGAAGACGGATCGGGGGCGTAGAAGAAATCCTCCTCCTCGACCGCGCCGGTAACGCTCAGATTGGTGCGACCCGTCTGTACTCTGATGAAGCGGTTGTCGTAGTCGATTTCCAACACCTCATTCATCCGTGCGACGCCCAGAATGACGCAATCCGCCGTGGGCAAGGCTCCACCGGCCAGTGAAGTGCCCGCGCCGCGCGGCACCACAGGCACGTTTTCGTCATGACAAATGCGCAGAACGTCCGAAACCTGCTGTGTGCTTGACGGCAGCACGGCCAGCATCGGCGGGCATTTATAGGCTGTCAAAGCGTCACACTCGTAAGCGCGGGTTTCGGCGGGGTCATGGATGATCGCATCTTCGGGCAGAACCCGCGACAGCCGCGCAACAAGCGCAGATTTCCGGCTCAGAACATCCGGGCTTGGCTTTGGCATCTCCATGGCATCACTCCTTTTGGTAAAATAATATTACCAATTTCTTACTCTGGCAAGTTCCCATGCCCGGCCTTACTGTCGCGGCCATGACCTGGATCGAACGCGCCGCTCTTTTTGCCCCTTTGGACTATGCATCACTGCTTCTGCTGCTGGGTGCGTGGCTGTGGATCGGGTGGAAAATCGAACATCCGTCGCCGCAGAGACAATCCGTAGCCCTCATGATGGACGATTACCGGCGCGACTGGATGCGCGAGATGGTGACCCGCCAACCGCGCATGTTCGACGCGCAAGTCGTGGCGGCCATGCGGCAGGGCAGTACATTTTTCGCGTCGACCACGATGATTGCCATCGGGGGCGGGCTGGCCCTGCTGGGCAACACTGAAAGACTGGCAGGCGTCGCAATCGACCTTGCCATCGGCAGTGTTCCGGCAATGGTCTGGGAGATCAAGATCCTTTTCGTCGTATTGCTGCTGGCCAACGCATTTCTGAAATATGTGTGGGCGCACCGCCTTTTCGGGTATTGCGCCGTGTTGATGGCTGCAGTTCCCAATGACCCCGAAGACCCGCAAACCTATCCCCGCGCCGGTCAGGCGGCCGAGATCTGTGTCACCGCAGCGCGCAGCTTCAACCGTGGCCTGCGCGCCACCTATTTTGCATTGGCATCGCTGGCGTGGTTTTTTGGACCTGTCGCGCTATTTTTGGGCACAGCGGTCACGTTTGGCGTCTTGTATCGGCGCGAGTTCGCCTCACATTCCCGGGAAATACTGATGGCTCGAGCCGCCAGCACGGATACGTGATACCGATGCGCTACCTCACTGGCTACACTGGTGCGATGCGATACTTTATTCTCTGTGCCTTAATGGCCAGCCCTGCCCTTGCCGACCCGCCAACTATCGAACAGGTCCGCACTAGTGCGAACGGCGAAACATGGCGGTTCGATGCGACGATCCGGCATCCCGACACGGGTTGGGACCATTACGCCGACGGCTGGCGTGTTCTGGATATGGATGGAAACGAGTTGGGAATGCGCGTCCTGCTCCATCCACACGAAACCGAACAACCCTTTACCCGCTCTCTGGGCGGGGTGGTCATTCCCGAAGGCATGACACAGGTGCAAATTCAGGCACGGTGCATCGTCGATGGATGGAATGAAGGCACCACAGTGGTCAAACTGGATTGATCCTCAGAAAATACCCATGGCCAGACCCGCACCCAAAGCGGCTCCTGTCTCGCGGCATTGATCCAGCTGGTCTTGCGGGATTGTCTTTTCGGCCAAAATGGCCTCGGGCGTTTGCGCATGGGTGCAGATGATCAGCGGAGGCTGAACAGCTTTCAATCGCCAACCGGTGGCTATCCGTGCGATCTGACGGGCGGCGTTTTCGCCATCTGATCCTGCGCAAATCATCTGCGCATAGGGTCGGCCTTCTAGTTTTCCCAGCACCGGGTAGTAGCAGCGGTCGAAGAATTCCTTCATCAGACCCGAAATTGCCGCCAGGTTTTCTGGCGCGCAAAAGATGTAGCCATCGGCAGCCAGCAGATCTTCCGGCCCGGCTTGATCGGCAGGCATAAGCTTTGTGTCAGCCTCACCTCGCGCTGCTTCGGCCGCTGCTTCGGCCATCTGCCGGGCACCGCCTGTGCGGGAGTGATAAACGATCAGAAGCTGCGCCATGTCAGACCCGGTGGTAGGGGCCACCTGACAGAATGGTCGCGGCCCGGTAAAGTTGCTCGGCCAGCATCACACGGACCAGCATATGGGGCCAGACCATCGACCCGAATGAAATGGAAAAATCCGCCTCGGCCCGCAGAACTGGGTCGATTCCATCCGCGCCACCGATAACAAATGCCAGGTCCTGCCGACCCGCGTCGCGCCAATCACCCAGCTTCTTCGCGAAATCGGGCGAGGACATGACCCGCCCCCGTTCATCCAGCGTGCACAACACTGCCCCTTTGGGTAGGGCCTTGCGTAGCAGCGCGGCCTCGGCTGCCATGCCTGCGTTTTTCTTGTCTTCAACCTCGATCACCTGCGCAGGCCCAAGGCCCAGCGCACGGCCGGTCCGGTCAAAACGGGTCAGGTAATCGTCAAGCAGTGTCTTCTCGGGTCCGGCGCGCAATCGCCCGACCGCAACTATGCTGATACGCATATCTCTCTCGCCTCCGGCCTGTTAATGCAGGCCGGGATGGCGCCTCAGTTCGCCGAGGCGCTGCCGCCCTGAGGCAGCCACATCTTTTCCAGCTGATAGAATTCACGCACTTCGGGGCGGAAGATATGGACGATGACGTCGCCCGTATCGATCAGCACCCAGTCGCCGGTGTCCTTGCCTTCGACCTTCGAGGTGAAACCGAATTCCTGCTTGATGCGATCCGTCAGCTTTTCCGCCATGGCCGAAACCTGACGGGTCGACCGACCCGAGGCAATCACCATGTGATCCGCAACCGATGATTTGCCCTGCAGGTTGATCTGCACGACGTCTTCGGCCTTGTCATCGGAAAGTGAGGAAAGGATTCGTTCAAGCAGCTTGTCGCTGATTGACTGAGAGTGGGCCATTATGTTGACCCCATCATCGGCGGGCAAACCCGCCTGTGTATGTAGAGACAGGACATAGTCCTCCTTTGCTGCGCGCCGCGAAACCCCGGCGCCGGGGTACTAATTAGGTAGCAAGGGGAATGCAACATTTCAATGAATGCACGCTGCAGGGCGTCCACAGACGCTTACTCTGTGATGATCTGTTGCGCAGTTGCGCCGTCCGACAACAGCCGGACTTCGCGCTGCGGGAAGGGGATCGAGATGCCTTCTTCCTTGAATGCGTCCCAAAGCGCCAGATAGACGTTGCCCCGGATATTGGTCAGCCCCTTTGTCGGGTCGCTGATCCAGAACCTCAGCACATAGTCCACGCTGCTGTCACCAAATCCGGTGATGTGGCAAACCGGTTCATGTTTGCCGCCGCTCAGGACCCGGGCAACCGCCTTTACCGCCATGATTGCGGTTGCGCGCACTTTATGCGGATCGTCGTCATAGCTGGTACCAAAATCCAGATCCAATCTCACGAACCGGTCGGAATGCGACCAGTTCACCACCTGGTTGGTAATCAGATCTTCGTTTGGGATCAGGTACTCGCGCCCGTCCCGTGTTACGACCGACACATATCGCGCGCCAAGCGAGTTGATCCAACCGAACGTATCCCCCAACGAGATCACATCGCCCGGCTTGATCGAGCGGTCCATCAGGATGATGATCCCCGATATCAGGTTCGACACCACTTTTTGCAAACCGAACCCGATACCCACGCCGATGGCGCCGGACAAAAGCGCGATGCCGGTCAGATCGAACCCTAACGTTCGGATCGCAGCCATAAAGACTGCCCCGTAAAGCAGAACCTGTATGCCTTTTGACAATAGCACCTGCATGGACGGGGTTATGTCGTCATTGCTTTGCAATGCGCGTTCGGCTGCGCGCGTGCCGATACGGGCCAGTGTCAGCAGGATGCCAATCAGCAATGTGGCTTTGAGAATACCAAGGGCCGAAATATGCAGGTCCCCGATGGAAATCGCCACTCCGTCAAGAAAACCCGCGACATCATCTGTCAGATTCAGCGCGACTAGCGTTGCGTAGATCCACATTGCCCACTTGAAAATCCGGCGAAGCGTGCGGTTTTGGACCAGTCTCGCGACCAGTGCTATTGCCAGCCATGCCGCCGCCAGCGTAGCTATCACCCCGATGATATAGCTGCGCGACGGCCAGGTGAGCTGCTGCATGATCAGATACAATGCCCACGAAAGCAGGATGAAGTAGACCAGCGCCAACCGCCGCATCAACTGTACCAAAACCCGGAGCCGCCATTTCGGCCATCCCGTGCGTGAACGGGCCCAGGCATCCCATCTAGACTGGGTCAGGAATTTCAGCAGCAAAGCCAGCGCCCACAGCAACAGGATGATGAGCAGTTGATATTGTCGCCAGCCCGGCGTGACGATCAGATCAAACAGCTTTGCAAATTGCGCGGAAAAAGCCGCAACCATGTTGTTATAGAGGTCAGTCAGCGTACTTGGGATCAGGTCTTGGTTCATGCACGTCTCCTGCGGGCCAGCTTGAACAGCAATGCGGAGTGATGCAAGCCTGACACCGGTTTTGAACCTTGATTGCCGGAAGGGCGCGGTATATCTGAACCGCATGAGACTCAATGTGGCCCAACTTCAGAATCTGGAAGATCGCGCGCGCTTGCGTGAACGGTTCTTTGGCGCTGCCCGCACGGTTCTGGCGCGCCTATCCGTCGCCTGAGCCAACTCGCCAGCTATTTCTCATTACATACGGGAGAGGACCGATGTCCCCCAAGACACTCTATGACAAGATCTGGGATGCCCATGTCGCGCACGAAGCCGATGATGGAACCTGCCTGCTTTATATCGACCGCCATCTGGTGCACGAAGTCACCAGCCCGCAGGCTTTTGAAGGGCTGCGCATGGCAGGCCGCAAGGTGCGCGCGCCGGAAAAGACCATCGCCGTACCGGACCACAACGTGCCGACCACGCCGGACCGCGTGAACGGGATCGAAAACCCGGAATCGCGCATTCAGGTCGAAGCGCTGGACAAGAACGCCAAGGATTTCGGCATTCACTACTACCCGGTGAATGACGTGCGCCAGGGCATTGTCCACATCGTTGGCCCGGAACAGGGCTGGACCCTGCCGGGTATGACCGTTGTCTGCGGCGACAGCCACACAGCGACCCATGGTGCATTCGGCGCGCTGGCTCACGGTATTGGTACGTCTGAGGTTGAGCATGTTCTGGCAACGCAAACGCTGATCCAGAAGAAGTCCAAGAACATGAAGGTGGAAATCACCGGTAAGTTGCAACCGGGCGTGACCGCTAAGGACATCACTCTGGCCGTAATCGGTGAGACCGGCACCGCTGGCGGTACCGGCTATGTCATCGAGTATTGCGGTGAAGCAATCCGTGATCTGTCGATGGAAGGTCGCATGACCGTCTGCAACATGGCAATCGAAGGCGGTGCTCGTGCCGGTCTGATCGCGCCGGATGAAACAACGTTCGACTACGTTAAAGGCCGCCCGCACGCGCCGAAGGGCGCGCAATGGGAAGCGGCTCTGACTTGGTGGAAAACGCTCTTTACTGATGAAGGCGCGCATTTCGACAAGGTCATCACCTTGCGCGGCGAGGACATCGCGCCGGTCGTGACTTGGGGCACTAGCCCCGAGGACGTTCTGCCGATCACCGCAACCGTACCGAACCCCGAAGATTTCGAAGGCGGCAAAGTCGACGCGGCCCGCCGCTCCATTGAATACATGGGGCTGAAGGTCGGTCAGAAGCTGAGCGAAGTTGAGATCGACACTGTCTTTATCGGCTCGTGCACCAACGGCCGGATCGAGGACCTGCGTGCTGCCGCCGAGATTCTGAAGGGCAAAAAGATCAAGGACGGCATACGCGCCATGGTCGTTCCGGGCTCGGGTCTGGTCCGCGCGCAGGCCGAAGAAGAAGGTCTGGCGGATATCTTCAAAGAAGCCGGTTTCGAATGGCGTCTGGCAGGATGTTCGATGTGTCTGGCGATGAATCCCGACCAGTTGCAACCGGGTGAACGCTGCGCCGCGACTTCGAACCGCAACTTCGAAGGCCGTCAAGGCCGGGGCGGGCGTACCCACCTGCTGAGCCCGGCAATGGCCGCCGCAGCGGCAATCACAGGACGGCTGACAGACGTCCGTGAAATGATGTAAGCTGCCCTCATAACTGGATATTTGAGGGATTGAAGACATGAGTGACTGGACAAAATGGCTATTGCTTGGACTTCTGTCCATCATGTTCGGCATCTTTGTGCTGGGCGCACCGGTCGTGGCATCAATTACCGTGACGGTGGTCACAGGTGTATTGCTGCTGATTTCTGGCGCATTGCAGGTTGTTGGCGGCTTCACAGTCGAAGGGACCGGCAACAAGATACTGTCATTTATCATGGGTGTCGTGATGCTGTTTCTGGGCTGGTCCTTTCTGGATCACCCACTGCAAGGAACGCTGACGCTGGCAACCGTCTGCCTGATCCTGTTCATGGCTGGCGGCATTGCCCGAGTGATCCTATCGTTCCAGATGCGCGGAACACAGTATTTCTGGGCGACGCTGGTCTCGGGCATCATGTCAATTGTTCTGGCGATCCTGATCTGGCGCTTTGCCGCGATGGATCCTTCGGTGCTGCTGCAATTGCTGGGCATCCTGCTGGGGATCGAAATGATCTTTAACGGGCTCGGCCTTGTCTTCATGGCGTTCTTCGTCAAGGACGCTCCAAAAGAAACGAAACAAGCTTAACGCGGGGCCTGGGCGCGGCCCTCTCCCCCAGGAGTGTGAACATGGATAAGTTTGAAAAAGTCCACGGGGTGGCCGCCCCAATGCCGCTGATCAATATCGACACCGATATGATCATCCCGAAAGTGCACCTGAAAACCATCAAACGGTCCGGCCTGGGCATCGTTCTGTTCGACGAGATGCGCTATCACGATGACGGTCAGGAGAATGAAGAATTCGTCCTGAACAAGCCCGCCTATCGCGAGGCCGAGATTCTGGTTGCAGGCGACAACTTCGGCTGTGGGTCCTCGCGCGAACACGCGCCCTGGGCGATCAAGGATTTCGGCATCAAGGTCGTGATCTCGACCAGTTTTGCCGACATCTTCTTCAACAACTGTTTCAAGAACGGCATTCTGCCGATCGTTGTCGGGGCAGAACACCACGCGATCCTGATGGATGATGCGCATAAAGGCGAAAACGCCCGCATGACCGTACATCTGGAAGATCAGCAGATCACCACATCGGACGGCATCGTGATCGATTTCGAAATCGATCCTCACCGCAAGCACTGCCTGCTGAATGGTCTAGACGATATCGGGCTGACGATGGAAAAAGATCATCACATCGACAAGTTCGAGGATCACGCCAGTCAGGCCCGTCCCTGGGTGTGATTCTGGGGGCGAATCTGTGGATACTCAACCTGACGGGGTCGCCAAGGCGGCCCCGCTCGCATTCTTGGGGTTGATTTTTTGAAAACCACAACATGTGGGTATCAATTTGAGATACACGTCGGATTTGCGTCGAAAATGATGCAATACCGCACCAGTTGCGCCATCTTTTTGCCCGAAATCACGTGTTTTCTGCACCTCGGCTTGAGCAAAATGCCGCTTATCGTTCATGTTGGCGCTAAAGAGGATCCGTCAACGTCAGACGAAGCGACGGGCGCAAGTTGGAAACAAGTCGACAAAGATCGGCTGATCCGGTTTGAAAAAGGGTTCGGATAGTGATTGCGCGCACAACAGGGGCGGCTATACGCGGTATACTTGTTGCACTTATGGTGCTGACACCTGCGTTGTACCTGCCTGTCTCATCTACGAACGGGACCGAGATACTGGTCTTTCTCGCGATCCTCGCGTTTATCCTGACCTTTGCCGAATACAATTCCGCATTTCCCAGCTTTATCGAATTCCGCGACGCGCCCCCGGTCAATCGCCTTCGGTTTGTCGGCCTGATGTCGATGGTCACCTTTCTGACGCTGATCTGCAAAAACGCCTTTGAACCAACGCAGCTGACCACATTCTCTTATTCGGTTGGCCTGGCTGTCGCAAATGTGGTGGACTTCCCCTATTCTCCGGTGCGCCTCATCGTGCTGATGTTACCCCCGGATGCCAGCCACGCCTTGATCGAACTGGTCCGCATCACGGCCAGCGTGGCTTATGTTGCGGCTTTGGTCACGATTGTCAGCTTTGCCTATGCGGTCAGGGTTCGGGGATGGCCAACCGGCAATGGCGCCTTCAATGTGTGGACTAACTTGCCGCTGTTTGACCCGACCAAAGGGGGTGATGTCGTTACGCGCCTTCAAAGGGATGGCCGCCTGAACATCTGTATCGGCATTCTGCTGCCATTCCTCATTCCGGCGATCATCAAGTTGATGAGCAGTGTGATCGCCCCGATCTCCCTCGGGAATCCACAGACCTTGATCTGGACCATGAGCGCATGGGCCTTCCTGCCCGCCAGCATGATCATTCGCGGCATGGCGACCCTCAGGATCGCGGGCTTGATCATGGAAAAACGCCGCGCCTATTCGACCAGCGAGTCAACACAGACCGCATGATCCGCATCTTGTGTCTGCTATGGCTGCCCTTTGCGGCACAGGCAGAAGTCGTGCGCATTGCCACCTATAATACCGAGCTTAGCAGAAATGGTCCCGGTTTGTTGCTTCGCGACATTCAACGCGATGACGCGCAGGTTCTGGCCGTTGTCGACGTTATTGCGTCGGCGCGCCCTGACATAATCGCCCTTCAGGGTATCGACTGGGATCTGAACAATACCGCTGTAATCGCCCTGATTGGGAAACTGCGCAACGCGGGGCTTGATTATGGATATTACCTTGCCACACAACCCAATGCCGGCCTGGAAACCTCGCTTGATCTGGACGGTGATGACAAGACCCAAGGCCCCGGCGACGCGCAAGGCTGGGGGCAGTTCACCGGTCAGGGTGGGTTGGCGTTGTTGTCGCGATACGAAATTATCACCGCCGAGGTTCAGGATTATTCCGAACTGTTGTGGCGCAGTTTACCGGGCGCCACCCTGCCTGGCGTAAACGGGCACCCCTTCCCGTCTGACGCGGCACATCAGATACAACGCCTGTCTTCGACCGCACACTGGGTTGTACCGATCGAAACCCCTTATGGGCGGCTCAACTTGATGACCTTTCATGCGACGCCACCCGTTTTCGATGGGCCCGAGGATCGAAATGGCTTGCGCAATCAGGATGAGATCCGGCTCTGGTCCGTTTTACTGAACGGTGAACTGGGGCCAGTCCCCGAAAGCCCCTTTTTGATCGCCGGCGATGCCAACCTTGACCCAACGCGTGGGGAGGGCCGTAAACAGGCCATTCAGTCCCTTCTGGCCCATCCCCGTCTGCAAGACCCGCTGCCGAAAGACCCGTCAGGCTCGACCTCAACGGTCGCTTGGAAGGCCACGGGTGAAATGCGCGTGGATTATGTGTTGCCGTCCGCCGACCTGCGCATTTCGGACGCCGGTGTTACGTGGCCGAAAGAAGGCAGTAAGCTATACGAATCTGCCCTGCGCGCCAGCAGGCACCGATTGGTCTGGGTTGACGTCACCCTGCCCTAAGGCGTGACCGTCTCTCCGTTCGCATAGGGCAAAGCCACTTGGCTGGGTGAGATCGCAGAACGCAATGCATCATCCAGATCTGTCTGATACACAGAACCCAGCAACTCGGTCAGGTACGATCCGTCCAACTGGTGCGACACCTGCCACAGATACCGCATTTCAATCAGGTGTGAGGACATGCGCCAGAATGGTCGCGCCAGCTGCAATGGCCACCATTGCATAGGCTTCACGAATATGTCCCTTCCAGTCACTCTCGACAAAGACTGCGCGATCTCAGTTCCGGTCAGAGTATAGCCAGCGAAAGGAACATCGCAGAACCGCGGCAGATCCTTTCGGATTTCACACAGCGCGACGGCAGCTTGGGCCAGATCAGGCAGATAGGCCCAGGCGTGCAAAGCTTCTGGATCTCCGGGATACACGAATTGATTGCGCGACAGATGCTTGATCATGACCTGATCGAACCAGTTTCCAGATGCCTCGGTGTCAATGAAATCACCCGCACGCAGAAGGATCGTTCTGACGGTTGAAGCGCGATACGCCTCCTCCATCTCGATCCGGATACGGCCAAGCGGATTGGTGGCCAAGTGCGGTGTAAGGCCGGACCATGGGCCTTGCGTGCCCGGTCCAAAAACGTAGACGTTTCCGGGAACCAGTACGGTGGCTCCGGTCTCGGACGCGGCGTCTATCACACGTCTGGTCAGGTCGTGCATTTCACGCGACCAATCAGGATAGAGCGGGTTCCACCCGTTTACGATGACATCCACCCCTTTTGCCGCCTGGGAAAGAGAACCGGACCCGCGACGGAATGTCTGCACGGCCCAGCCTGCATTCCGAAACGCCTTTGCAGCATTGCGCCCAAACCGGCCCGATGCGCCGAGTATCAGTGCAGTTTGTGTCATTGATGCCTCCTGTTTCAGACCAATCTATCCATTCAATGCACGTATTGAATTGCCGAGAAATGCAGAATGTGTATTCAATTTTGAATGGACAAAGCACTGACACATGCGGATTGGTCTCTGATCCAGAGCTTTCTGGCCGTGGCCGAAACGGGGTCCCTGTCCGCCGCTGCACGGCACCTTGATCGCAGCCAGCCCACATTGGGACGACAAGTACAAAGCCTTGAGACCGAACTGGGCGTATCCTTGTTCGACCGGCACGCGCGCGGCCTGAAACTGAGCGTGGCAGGGTCCCAGCTTTTGCCGATGGCGCAGCAAATGCACAGCGCCATGACTGCATTCAGCCTTGCCGCCGCAGGGCAGTCGCAGCAACTTGAAGGCTCGGTCCGCATCACCGCTTCGGTCTTCGCGTCGCATCACCTGCTGCCACCGATTCTGGCGTATATCCGAAGGCAGGAACCCGCCATTCAACTTGAGCTGGTCGCCACAGACACCACGGAAAACCTGTTATACCGCGAGGCGGATATTGCCGTTCGCATGTATCGCCCGGCGCAGATGGATATCATTTCGCGATATCTGGGGGAGGTGCCGCTATGCTTTTGCGCGGCCAAGTCCTATCTCGACCGTAGGGGACGCCCCAAGACACCCGAAGAACTTTTTTCCCACGACCTAGTGGGGTTTGACGCCAATCAGGAAATCATCAAGGCAATGCGAGAAAAAGGGTGGCCCGCAAGCCGCAACAGTTTTTCGACCCGCTGCGATCTGCAAAGCGCCTATTGGGAACTGATCCGCGCGGGATGCGGCATTGGCTTCAGCCAGGTCCAGATGGCCGAAGCCGACCCGGATGTCGAAATCTTGCCGCTGGATGTTGAAATCCCGGTTCTGCCCGTGTGGTTGGCTGCGCCGCAGGCCATGCGCCAGACCCCGCGTATCCGCAGGGTCTGGGATTTGTTGGCAGAAGGGCTCAAAGCCTCTCTTTGAGCGTCAAAGTGGGCCGGTATAAGTTCCACGCGCGGGATAGTTGTTGCCCAAAGTGAACTTCAGACCACCCGCGATATCCGACATCGACGGGCGACCGAAAGGCGTGGTCTGTCGCCAAGCATAGTACAGCGTCCGGTCAGGTGCGATGTAGAAATGTCCAGGCTCTGCGAACAGGTCTGGTTCGGCACTGCCTTCGCGCTTGGTCGAGATGTTCAGCCCCCAACCCTCCCGCGCCTCAGACAGGGGCAGGCTGTGGCCTACGCGTAAGCGGGAAACATTGGCTTTTGCGGCGGTTTCAGCGGCACGTTCGGCGGTATCGGTGGTGATCATGATAACCTCGACACCCAGCGCCGCGAAATCGTCCAGCGCCGCCTCGGCCTCGGTCATCTGTCTGATGCAGATCGGGCAATGCAATCCGCGATATTGAATCACCAGCGTTCCGTTTTCGCCCTTGTTGGTCTCAAGGTCGAAACTGCCATGGGCGACGGTTTCAATTTTCAGGGCAGGAACCGGATTTCCAGGTGTCAGCATGTATTTTCCTTGTGTTTTGACAGGTCTGTCTCATTGACCCGATGCTGCGCAGACGCTAGGGCCTGTGCAACAAAACGCAAGGAGACCCTTCATGCCCAACCCCTCGCTCCTCATCCTGCCCGGAGACGGAATTGGCCCAGAAGTTATGGCCGAAGTGCGCAGAATCATCGATTGGTTCGGTGCCAATCGTGGTCTTCAATTTGACGTGAGCGAGGATCTGGTGGGCGGTGCCGCTTATGACGCCCACGGCAAGCCTCTCTCCGATGAGACCATGGCAAAGGCGCAAGAGGTTGACGCGGTTTTGCTGGGCGCTGTCGGCGGTCCGAAATACGACGATCTGGATTTCAGCCTGAAGCCCGAGCGTGGCCTGCTGCGCCTGCGCAAGGAAATGGACCTGTATTCGAACCTGCGCCCCGCGCAGTGTTTTGACGCGCTTGCCGATTTCTCGTCGCTAAAGAAAGACATCGTTGCCGGTCTCGACATCATGATCGTCCGCGAACTGACGTCGGGCGTCTATTTCGGTGAGCCGCGCGGCATCTTCGAGGAAGGCAACGAACGCGTCGGCATCAACACCCAGCGTTACACCGAATCCGAGATCGAACGTGCCGCGCGCTCGGCTTTTGAACTGGCAATGCGCCGCAACAAAAAGCTGTGCTCGATGGAAAAAGCCAACGTGATGGAATCGGGCATCCTGTGGCGCGAAGTCGTCACCCGCGTCGCAGCGGACTACCCCGAAGTTGAGCTGAGCCATATGTACGCCGACAACGGCGCGATGCAGCTTGTGCGCGCTCCGAAACAGTTTGATGTGATCCTGACCGACAACCTGTTCGGTGACATCCTGTCCGACTGCGCCGCGATGCTGACCGGGTCGCTGGGCATGTTGCCTTCGGCCTCTCTTGGCGCGCCGATGGCCAATGGTCGACCCAAGGCAATGTATGAACCCGTCCACGGCTCGGCCCCGGACATCGCGGGTCAGGGCAAAGCCAACCCGATCGCCTGTATCCTGAGCTTTGCCATGGCCCTGCGCTACAGCTTTGATCAGGGCGAAGAAGCGGATCGTCTGGAGGCCGCGATCGAGAAAGTACTGGCCGATGGTGTACGCACCGGCGACCTGCTCGCAGATGAGGGCGTTCAGCCCGTATCAACCACTGAAATGGGCGACGCGATCCTTGCGGCCTTGGATGCCAGCGTCTGAAACACGCAATCAGCGAAATGGCAAAAAGGCGGTGCCCAGTGCACCGCCTTTTTCGTTTTTTCCATCAAAGAAGGCTCTAGTTTCCGCCAAAAATATTCTTCAGCAGATTGTTGATGTCCTCGGCAAAACCTCCGCGCTTTCGACGCGGCTGTGGCTGTGCGACCTGAACCGGCGGTGCTGGTGCCATCATCGGCAAGGGTGTCGGTGTCATCCCTTCGGTGACACGCAGCATGGTTTCTCTCCAGATTTCCGCGGGCAAACCGCCGCCGGTCACACCAGACAGGGGCGTGTTGTCGTCATAGCCCATCCAAACACCGGTTACATAGTCCGCAGTAAACCCGATGAACCACGCATCCCGCGCCGCTTGGGTCGTGCCTGTTTTGCCCGCGACCTGCCAGCCAGGTAACTTTGCCCGTCCACCTGTGCCTTCGGACACTACACGTTCCATCATCCATGTCAGCTGCTTGGCGGCCGCGTCGTTGATCACCCGTTCACCGATACCGGTTGTCGTGACCATGACAGGTGCTTCATCACCCAGCAGCTTCAGCTCGGTCAGGCCATAAGGTTCGACGGCAGAGCCACCGTTCAGAATACCTGCATAAGCCCCCGTCATCTCAATCAGCGTGCTTTCCGACGCGCCCAGCGCCAGGGCAGGCCCTTGCGCCAGATCGCTGGCAATCCCAAAACCACTGGCCACCGTGCGGACGTTATCCAAGCCCGATATCTCAGCAACTTTCACCGCCGGAATGTTCAGCGAGTTCTTCAACGCATCCGCCAGTGACACCCGCCCGTAGTACTTGTTGGTGTAGTTCTTGGGGCACCATTGTCCGGACCCGGGAATGTCCACGCAGTAAGGTTCATCCATCACCGTATCCAGCGGGGAATAGCCGAGTTCCAGCGCGGTGGCATAGACAAAAGGTTTGAAGGACGAACCGGTTTGGCGCTTGGCGATGGTGGCCCTGTTGAACACCCCGGCAACCCGTGTTTCTCGGCCGCCGACCATGGCTCTTACCGCTCCGTCCGCGGACATGACCACGATGGCCGCCTGCGCCTTGGAACCTTCCCGCACCTTTTCCTGAAAGATGAATTGCAAAGCCTCTTCCGCCGATCGCTGAATCCGCTGATCCAAAGTCGTCTGGATTACAACATCTTCGGTTGTGTTGTCGCCAAAATAACTGGGAAGTTCCGAAACAACCCAATCTGCGAAGTAACCGCCCGCTCGGGCAGCTGCCGCTTCAGACAGTTGCGCCGGTCGCGTACGCGCTTCGCTGGCCTGTGCGGCGGTCAGATATCCCTGATCCTCCATCAGACCGATCACCAGCCGCGCCCGATCCTGAGACCGCTGCAGGTTGTTGGTCGGTGCATAGCGTGTAGGCGCAACCAGCAGACCAGCCAGCATCGCGGCCTCTGCGGGCGAAACCTCGGCGGCGGATTTTCCAAAGTAGCGCTGGCTTGCGGCTTCGAACCCACGCGCGCCTGCGCCAAGAAAGGCACGGTTCAGGTAGATCGTCAAAACCTCGTCCTTGGAGTATTTCACCTCCATTGCCAGCGCATAGACGGCTTCCTTAGCCTTGCGCCACAAGGAACCCTGACGGCAGTCGGCCTCATACGCGGCCTCGGAATCCCAATCGCTGGGATCATAGGGAACACCCAGACACAGCAGTTTCGCGGTCTGTTGCGTGATTGTCGACCCGCCATGCCCCGACAAAGGCCCGCGGCCTTCGCTCAGGTTGATGCTGACCGCGCTGGCGACGCCACGCGGGCTGACCCCGAAATGCCGGTAAAATCGCTTGTCTTCGGTTGCGACAACCGCGTTTTTCAGATGCGGAGAGACGGTATCGGCCGTGATCACTCCACCAAACTGATCGCCACGCCAGGCAAAGACCTTGCCATCACGATCCAGCAAGGTCACGGAACCCCGCGCGCGCCCATCCAGCAAGGCATCGACATCCGGCAACGTGGCGTAAACGATACCCACCGCCAGCGCGAGCAGCATGGCCGAAATCGCACCGACACGCCAGGTCAATCCCCAGATCAACCGCCAGATCCATCGGAACAAACGGCGAAAGATACCACCGCCTTTACCCCCTGATGACTTGCGGGTTTTCCTGCGCGTGGTTTTGCGCGTGGTCGGTTTGCGCACCGTCGATTTCTTGCCCGCCGTGCTTTTGGTCGCAGCCAGTTTTCGGCCCTTCGAAGGGTACCGTTTATCCGCGACCAATGTCGGCTTGCGGCGCTTGGACTCAGTCATGCTCAAACTCTGCCCGGTTATACTTTTTGGTCACCATACCTCGACAACCGCAGTATGTAGAGGTCCGAATTTCCGGAATTTCCCCTCTCTATAGCGCTCATTTATTGGGCACAATGCCCAAGTTGTGCAAAAAATGTGCAACTTTGCATTACTTCCCGGCAGGTTTTGACCCCGAAAGCGTTTCTTACTGCGTCGCGGCGCGCTTTTTTTCTGCAGGTGCAAACAAGCCGGTCCCACCGGACAACCAGAGGGGAAAGACGTGAAACTGATCATTGCGACAATCAAGCCGTTCAAGCTGGAGGAGGTGCGCGAAGCTCTGACCGAGGCTGGCGTGCGCGGCATGATGGTAACCGAGATCAAGGGCTTCGGCTCGCAGTCCGGTCACACCGAAATCTATCGTGGGGCCGAATATGCGGTGAACTTCGTGCCCAAGATCAAGCTTGAGATCGTGGTGCCTGCGACAATGGCCGACCAGATCGTCGAGACGATCACCAAAACCGCCAAGACCGGCAAGATCGGTGACGGCAAGATTTTTGTCCTCGATGTCGAACAGGCGCTGCGTGTGCGTACCGGGGAAACCAACGAGGACGCGCTGTAAGCGCGCCCATTCACAATCATTCGAGGACTGACAATGAACCTGATGAAATCTCTCATCCCTGCCGCCGCCATTGTTGCGCTGCCGCAGATGGGTCTTGCGCAAGAGGCCGCCGCAACCGGCGAAGCGGCACAGCACACCCAGTATATCTTTACCACGCTGCTGTTTCTGATGGCGGGCTTTCTTGTTTTCTTCATGGCCGCAGGTTTTGCCATGCTGGAAGGCGGTCTAGTACGATCCAAGAACGTTGCCATGCAGATGATCAAGAACGTGGCATTGTTTTCATTTGCCGCAATCATGTACTGGCTGATCGGGTTCAATCTGATGTATCCCGGCGACGGCTGGTCCATCACGGGCTGGCTTGGCCCGTTCTTCTCGACCACAACGCTTGATGCGGTTGGTGTTGCGCCGGCGGATGCGGCACTGGACTATGCTTCGGTCGGTTCGGACTTCTTCTTCCAGCTTGTGTTCGTGGCCGCGACTGCGTCCATCGTGTCGGGCGCCGTGGCGGAACGGATCAAGCTTTGGCCCTTTCTGATCTTCGTCATCGTGCTGACAGGCATCATGTACCCGATTTCCGGTTCGTGGAAATGGGGTGGCGGCTGGTTGGATGCCAAGGGCTTCTCGGACTTTGCCGGTTCGACCATCGTACACTCGGTCGGTGGCTGGGCTGCGCTGGCAGGGGCCCTTATCTTAGGCCCGCGGATCGGCAAGTACAAAGATGGCAAAGTTCACCCGATGCCCGGCTCTAACCTGGCGCTGGCAACACTGGGGACGTTCATCCTGTGGCTGGGCTGGTTCGGGTTCAACGGCGGCTCGCAACTGGCGATGGGAACAGTGGGCGATGTATCGGACGTGTCACGCATCTTCGCCAACACCAACATGGCGGCTGCTTCGGGCTCGGTTGCAGCGCTGGTCCTGACCCAGGTTCTGTACAAGAAGCCCGACCTGACGATGGTGCTGAACGGCGCACTGGCGGGTCTGGTCTCGATCACGGCCGAACCGCTGGCCCCGACCCTGTTCGGTGCCCTGTGGATCGGTGCCGTGGGTGGTATCATCGTGGTCTTCGCGGTCCCGATGCTGGACAAGTTCAAGATCGATGATGTTGTCGGTGCCATCCCGGTTCACCTGTTCTGTGGCATCTGGGGTACCATCGCCGTCGTCTTCTACGGTGACGCGAGTCTGGGCGCGCAGCTACTGGGCATCGCCGCATACGGCGTTTTCACCTTTGTCGGCGCACTGTTCCTGTGGACGATACTGAAATCCACCGTCGGCATCCGTGTCAGCGAAGAGGATGAGATCAACGGCCTCGACATGGCTGAACTGGGAATGGAAGCATATCCCGAATTCTCGAAAGGCTAAGCCTTGCCTTCACCTGACAAAAAAACCCGGGCGTTCGCGCCCGGGTTTTCGTTTCGAATGTCGCGTCGGCATCTAAACCCCGACATCCACAATTGCTTTGGCCAAAATCGGCACAGTCACTGCGTTCAGCCCGGCAATGTTCAGTCGACTGTCACCGACCATGTAGATACCGTGTTCAACGCGCAGTTTCTCGACCAGTTCCGGTGCCGCCCCAAGGCGTGAGAACATGCCGCGGTGCTGGGCGATGAACCCAAACCGGTCGGATCCGGCCAGACGCTGCAACTCGTCAGCCAGTTGCTGGCGCAGGCCCAGCATGGAGAGGCGAACCTCTTCCAGCTCAGTTGCCCAGTCTGCCCGCAACGCCTCATCCATAAGAATGGTCGTCACCACGCGCGCGCCGTGGTCCGGCGGGAAGGAGTAGTTCTGGCGATTCAAAAACGCCAGTGTGGCCTGATTCAATGCGGTTTCAGCCGCGTTGTCACTGACGGCCATCAGCAACCCGGTGCGCTCACGATAGACGCCGAAATTCTTCGAACATGACGCCGCAATCAGGCATTCCTTGACCGATGAGGCCACCAGCCGCACGCCTTGCGCATCCTCTTCCAGACCGTCACCGAAACCCTGATAGGCAATGTCGATCATCGCAACGAGGCCCAGCGCATTGATCAGGTTCACGACCTCCTGCCATTGCACCATGTTCAGATTGGCACCGGTCGGATTATGGCAGCAGCCATGCAGCAAAACCACGTCACCCGCTTTGGCGGTTTTCAGGTCTGCGATCAGCCCGTCGAAATCGACGCCCCGGGTCTCTTCATCGAAGTAACGATACTGAACCGTTTCCATCCCCAGATAATTCAGGATCGACAGGTGGTTGGGCCAGGTCGGGTTCGACACAAACACGCGTGCCGAAGAGTTCGCCATCCGGATCAACTCGAACGCCTGACGGCAGGCACCGGTGCCTCCGGGTGTCGCCACTGCGGCGATGTTGCCGCGTGGCACAGAAGTACCCAAGATCAATCCGATCATCGCATCCGCATAGGCCGGATCACCGGCCAGACCGGTATAGGCCTTGGTTTCCTGCTCTTCCCAGATACGCTGTTCGGCGGCTTTCACCGCGCGCATCACCGGCGTCACGCCTTCGGCATTCTTGTAGACACCAACACCCAGATCGATTTTCTGATCGCGCGGGTCTTCGCGGTACATCTGCATCAGCGCCAGAATCTTGTCGGCGGGCTGCGGTTTCAGGTTCTCGAACATCAGTTCTCTCCGGTTGCGACGGGCAGGGTCGGGAAGGCACCCCATTCAGCCCAGGAGCCGTCATAAAGCGAGTGGTCTTTCTTGCCCATGCGTTCCAACGCAAGGCTGAGAATGGCGGCCGTGACACCCGAACCGCAAGAGGTGATAGCAGGCTTAGACAGATCGACGCCTGCAGCCTCGAATATGGCGCGGCAGTCCTCGGGCGACTTCATTGTTCCGCTGGCGTTCAACAACTGCCCAAAGGGCACATTGCGCGAGCCCGGAATATGGCCCGAACGCAGCCCTTCGCGCGGCTCGGGTGCGGTTCCGGCAAATCGGTCGGCCGAGCGGGCATCGATGATTTCGTGATCCGCCAGCTTGGCGGCGGCGGAAACTTGCGTGACGTCCCGGACAAGTTGGTTTTGCACGCGAACGGTCATGTGGCGGTCGCGAATGACCGGAGGCAGATCCTCGATCTCGCGCCCCTCGGCCTGCCATTTTGGCAAACCCCCATCCAGAACCGCGATGTTTTCCTGACCCATCAGACGGAACACCCACCAAACGCGCGCTGCGGACATCAGCCCGGCACCATCATAAACCACAACCTGATGACCATCACCGACACCCATGGCCCGCAGGCGTGACATGAATTTTTCGACCGGTGGCGCCATATGAGGCAAGTCGGAACGGTGGTCTGATATCTCATCAATATCAAAGAACCGTGCTCCGGGGATATGCCCGGCATCATATTCGGCCTTGGCATCACGGTTTTGCGCCGGCAAATACCACGACCCGTCCAGAATCCGCAGATCCGGGTCTTTCATATGCGCGGCCAGCCATTCGGTGGATACGAGGGTTTTTGGATCGTCCTGCATCAAAGCCTCCCCTAAGCGAGCTTGGGGTTTCCCTATACCCCGTGGCATGGGCGTTCAAGGCTGGATAGCGCTAGCGCTTGTTGACCTCAGGAATTATCGCGCTTTGCGCAGGCGGAAATGCTGGATGATGCCGATGACACTGATCAAAATCCAGAACCCTTCGATCAGCATCGAGGCCAGATTGAAATTCTCAAGCAGCGAAAAGACGATCAGGACAGACCCCAGCAGGTTGATCATCGGAAAGGCCAGATCATCGGAATTCATCATCCGCATCTGCGTTGCGAAATACGCGGCCACCACGATCAGCGCCCCGAATGAGCCGAAGGCATCCACGATGGTAAGAGTGTCAAAAATGGCAGTCATGAAGGTGCCTTACCGATTTCAGGAGTTTCTGTGTGTTGGGAATAGTGATGCATATTCAGAAACGCAGCCCCTTGCGAACCAGCACGATACCCGTGCGGCAGGTCCGCAGCAAAGCGCAACCCCTGCCCGGCCTGCAACGGCACCCATTCCTCGCCACGCAGGATTTCCAAAGTGCCGCTGAGGACAAATACTTCCTCGGTCACCCCGGCGGCATGAGCCGGGGATTCGTGGCTTTGGTTCGCGGCAAGGTTCACATGAAAGGTCTCGGCACCCAGCGCGGGATCGAAGGGAAAGACAATCTTGACCTCGATACTGCCGGGAAAGGTTACAGTCTGAAAGACCGATGGATCGCCCAGAGTCGTGTCGATCAACCCGCTGAGCGGTATCTGAAAGCCCTTGGCGATTTTCCAAAGCGTCGCGATCGTTGGGCTTGATTCGCCGCGTTCAATCTGGCCCAGCATGGCTTTGCTGACACCGGTCATCTCGGCGACTCTGGACAGGCTCAACCCCGAGGCTGCCCGCACATCCCGTAATTTCAGCGTAATGTCGTCCATAGCCATACCCGCGCTCTGCGATTTACCTTGTACGTTATAACGCACATGTGCTACGTGCGCTATAACGTACGAACCCCGAATTATGCAACCCGAGGCAACAGGGAAAACAGCATCATGCCATTGTACCGATCCAGAACCTCTACCCATGGCCGCAATATGGCTGGCGCACGCGGCCTTTGGCGGGCCACAGGTATGGGTGATGACGATTTCGGCAAACCTATCATCGCCATCGTCAACTCGTTCACCCAGTTTGTGCCGGGTCACGTGCATCTGAAGGACCTGGGCCAGATGGTCGCGCGCGAGGTCGAAGCAGCAGGTGGTGTGGCGAAAGAGTTCAACACGATCGCTGTGGATGACGGCATCGCCATGGGCCATGACGGAATGCTGTATTCGCTGCCCTCACGCGAAGTGATCGCAGATTCGGTCGAATATATGGTCAACGCCCATTGTGCGGACGCTATGGTCTGCATTTCGAACTGCGACAAGATTACCCCGGGTATGCTGATGGCCGCCATGCGTCTGAACATCCCGGCCATTTTCGTTTCGGGCGGTCCGATGGAAGCGGGCAAGATCGACATCGCCGATCTGGAAGCCAAGAAGATTGACCTTGTGGACGCTATGGTCGCCGCCGCAGATGACAAGTTCACTGACGAACAGGTTCAGCACATCGAAGAAAACGCCTGCCCCACGTGTGGCTCATGCTCGGGCATGTTCACCGCGAACTCGATGAATTGTCTGGCCGAAGCGCTGGGCCTAGCCCTGCCGGGCAATGGGTCGACTCTGGCGACACACGCAGACCGCAAAGAGCTGTTCCTTGAGGCTGGCCGCCGCATCGTCGAGATCACCAAGCGCCATTACGATCTGGACGAAAAAGGCTTTCTGCCCCGTGAGATTGCCACCTTTGAAGCGTTCGAAAACGCCATGAGCCTTGATATCGCCATGGGTGGATCGACCAACACGGTGCTGCACCTGCTGGCCATCGCGCATGAGGGTGAAGTTGACTTCACCATGGCCGATATGGACCGCCTCAGCCGTCGTGTTCCCTGCCTCTGCAAAGTCGCTCCCAATACCGAGAACGTGCATATGGAAGACGTCCACCGTGCCGGTGGTATCTTCTCGATCCTGGGTGAGCTCAGCCGCGCGGGCCTGCTGCACAACGAATGCAGCACAGTGCATTCGGCCACGATGGGCGAGGCGATTGCCAACTGGGACATCACCATCGCCAACAATCCCAAAGCACAGGAGCTGTTCAAGGCCGCCCCCGGCGGAGTTCGCACCACACAGGCGTTCAGCCAGTCGAACCGGTTCAAGGAACTAGACACCGATCGCCGAGGCGGCGTGATCCGGTCCAAGGAACACGCATTCAGTCAGGATGGCGGTCTGGCGGTTCTGTTCGGCAACATTGCCCGCGACGGCTGTATCGTGAAAACCGCTGGTGTGGATGCCAATATCCTGCAATTCACCGGCTCGGCCTATGTATGCGAAAGCCAGGATCAGGCTGTTAGCGACATTCTCACCGGCAAGGTGAAAGAGGGCGATGTTGTGGTGATCCGCTATGAAGGCCCGCGTGGCGGTCCGGGTATGCAGGAAATGCTGTACCCAACGTCTTACCTGAAGTCGAAGGGTCTTGGCAAAGCCTGCGCCCTGCTGACCGACGGGCGGTTTTCGGGCGGCACTTCCGGTCTGTCGATCGGCCATGTCTCGCCCGAGGCGGCCGAAGGCGGAGAGATTGGTCTGGTACAGAATGGCGACACGATTGAAATCGACATCCCCAACCGCTCGATCCATCTGGCCGTCTCAGATGAAGAGCTTGCGGCCCGGCGCGAAGCACAGGACGCAAAGGGCTGGGTGCCTGCTGCGCCGCGCAAACGCAAGGTGTCTACTGCGCTGAAGGCCTATGCGAAACTGACCACCAGCGCGGCGAAAGGAGCCGTGCGTCAGGTCTAAACTGATAGATTACCGGTCTGCTGACGCGGCAGACCGGTAAGTCGATCATGCACAGGCGCACCCGGGCGCAACCAGATTAAATGTTTCGCAAGAAACGTTGACGATGGACGGGTCATCCTGCCTAAGGATCAATCGCCCAGTTTGGCGTGAATTTCATCCAGATCGATTTCGCCAATCGGCATCTTGTTGGCCGGGTTTTCGAAATCGTATTTGAACAGCTCAAAATCCTGCTTGTAGATCTCATAGACCAGATGCATCGACAGGTCGTCGAAATAGTCTTCAACCGGATGCGCGCGCTTGGGTCCGTGGCCTTCGGATTCGTTGAACCGGGGTATTTCGGACAGCGAAACAGAATGCTTCAGCTTTGTATTGTCCAAGACACCCTGCATCCCGTCGTTGAACGCTTCGGTCCAGAAGATCCGATCATAACGACCACCGTTCACGATGAAGGTCGACACGTGACCAGACATGGCTGACCAGTGAATGTCCGGGTCCATCGGACGCCGCCAGCGGATGGTATCACGCGCAAACAGCAGGAACCGGCGAAAGCTGGCGATTTGGTCAAACTCTCCCTTGCCATCGTCACCGCCCACCTCGATCCCGTAATTGTAGATCAGCGTCGGCACCAGATTGCCACGATACCGTTTGCCGTTGCGCTGGATCCCGCAGATCTTGTCGAAAAACGAGCTCAGAATACGCGTGTACGGGTTGCGCACACAGGTAAAGGAATACGAGGCGTGATCGCGCACATTTTTGGAAATCAGGTCCTGGCTCTGATCAAAGGCCCATTTGTGCATGCCATCCTTGGCGTCATGGATGTCACCGTCAAAGAACTGACCGTGATCCGAATAATACATGATCTGCCCAATGGTCGAGCAGGCGCATTTTGGCACAACGCGGTACACCATGCTTTCGCTCTCGGTCATCCAGGTACCGGGAAAACCCATCTGCTGTGCCTCCTACGCTGGTCTGGTCTCAAACCGATATGCCAGCTTTTGATAACAAGGAACCAAAATTATTCTGTTTATTCAATCGCTCATCCTCAGTATCACGGTTGAAACCGGGCAGAAACGGAAATTACCTAACCTCGATGGCGAAGATTGCCTATATATTGCTATGCCATAAGGACCCTGATGCAATCATTGCACAGGCCGAACAGCTGACCGCTGCGGGCGATTGCATGGCCATCCACTTTGACGCCCGTGCCAGCGCCGAAGGTTACGGGCGCATTCGTTCCGCGCTGGATCAAAATCCGAACGTGACCTTTGCTAAAAGGCGCATCAAATGCGGCTGGGGAGAATGGTCGCTGGTGCAGGCCACGCTGAACGCCTTGCAGGCTGCCGTCGAAACCTTCCCCCGCGCCACGCATTTTTACATGCTGTCCGGTGATTGCATGGCGATCAAAACCGCAGAATACACTCATCGGTTTCTGGATGATCACGACAAGGATTTCATCGAATGCCACGACTTTTTCGAAAGTGACTGGATCAAGACCGGCATGAAAGAAGATCGGTTGATCTATCGCCATTATTTCAATGAACGCACCCAGCCAAAACTGTTCTACACTGCCTATGAAACGCAGAGGCGTTTTGGGCTGACGCGGCTGATTCCCGAAGACCTTCAGGTTATGATCGGCAGCCAATGGTGGTGTCTTCGCCGCCGAACGGTCGAGATGATTCTGGACTTCCTGCGACAGCGCAGGGACGTGATCCGGTTTTTTGCAACCACCTGGATACCCGATGAAACCTTCTTTCAAACGCTGGTACGCCACCTGATCCCGAAGGGTGAAATCGAAAACCGTACACCGACATTTCTGATGTTTTCGGATTATGGAATGCCCGTCACGTTCTACAACGATCACTATGACATGCTTCTGGGTCAGGACTATTTGTTTGCCCGCAAGATCAGCCCAGAGGCGCATGAGCTGAAAGAGCGTCTCGGCTCACTTTATGCGAGTGAGGGCATCGACTTTCCCATCTCGAACGAGGGGCGTAGCCTTTATGCGTTTCTGGCTGGCCGGGGGCGCATCGGGCACCGGTTCAGGCAACGCTTCTGGGAGGCCGGAAGTGTTCTGGGCCCCGACCGAGAGCTGTTTGTGATCGTGTGCAAAAAGTGGCATGTCGCCAAAAGGCTGGTCGATCAGATCGCGTCTGAAACAGATATCCCCTGCGTCGAATACCTGTTTAACGAAGGGGATACCCAACTGCCTGATCTGGGCGGTATTGAAACGACGCTGACCAAGCGCTCGCGCCATCGGCGGGCCGTTGTACGAATGCTTTTCGAAAGTTTCGGATCAGACCAGTTGGTTCTGTGCCTCGACCCGGCCAATCTGGACGTTGTTCAGGATTTCAGCGGTGATCAGGCCAAAACCCATGTGCTTGAGATCGAATGCGAATACTCGGACGAATACCTGATTGGCCACGCGCGGCGCGTCGGATTGGCGGGTGACAACAGCCCGGTTGAGACTGTTTCCCATCTGCTGCCGACACTTCGCAACGACCTGAGTTACGAGTCCCAACAAATCCGTGCCGCCGGTTTGGACAATTACCTGCGACTGCGGGAAACCGCCCAGCGCGCCGAAAACATAGCTGTCATATCCGAATTTCTTGGGGTGGACAAAGAAAAGGCCGACGCGGTGATGCGGCTGGACTACCTGTTCGCCGACTAAACGGAAAGTCAGCCTGACATCCGACAGCTTTTCGGCCCCCTTTGCTGCATTGGGTGCACCGCATATTTGCCTGTCGGAAAGGACAGCCTAAAACCCAACATCACTGCCATCGTGATTTTTATTCAAAAATCGGATACTGTGCAGCCAATTGGGCCAATTTGCTTATACTTTTTCTCTTTGGCAGGCCGGCCCTGGCCAGTGAAAGGCAAAAACAGACGCGTCCTTAATTCTGAATGACGGGTATCTGCGCATCGAAAACCCGAAAGCCCCTGCTGGCCGCAATTAGACATTTGAAACGCAACTCCGGGGGGAACAGTTGTGCTTATAGATCAAATTGAAACATCCAGATCATATATCCCAAATGACGCAGACTGGAACCTGATATACAAGGTTCTGCCGGGCGAGGCCAAGATTGCCGACCCGTCAGTCATCAACCGTCATTTCGAATGTATCGAGGTGACCGACAACACGGTTCTGCCAGCAAGCGGCATGTATGTTGTTCTGCGCGGTGTGGTTCAGCTGCGGCAGAACGGTAATCCTTTGGCCAGCGCGGATGTCGGTGACTATTTCTATGAAGAGCACCTTCAGATATCAGACATTCCCGTCAGCCTCGAAGCGCTCGCGCTGGACGGATCGCGGGTGGCTTTTCTGTCCAGCGAGAACTGGCGTCAGATACCAGAGGAAATCCGGCAACCCTGCTTCGCCACGATGTTCGGCGATCTGGTCAGTGTTCAATTGCAGAACTTCCAGCAGCCGATCAATTGTTGCAGCGTGACGGCTGCCGCCCTCAGCATGTCCGCGTTGGGCTTCAGTTGCGAAGTGAACGACATTTTCCGTGAATGCGCGCTGCCTTCGTCTTTCGTCGTCAATGACGGTATCTCACTGGGTGAGCTGTTTGACGTCGCCTGTACCTACATTCATTCGCAGGGCTTGCGGGACAGTGTTCAGGTTCAGGCCTATTTCATGGACGAGGACACGACAAACGTGCAGCTGTTGCTGGATGCGATTGACGAATCCAACCGGCTGGGTGGTGACAATGATATTCTGGTGGCGAATTTTCAGGTCGGCGTCGCCCATGGCAAAGCGAATATGCCGGGCGGGCATTTTGCCGTCATCGCCAAGTGCAACCCAAGCACTGGGCTGGTGCACATGATGGACGTACATCCTGAAAAATACGGCAAACTTTGGGTTACAACCGCAGACCGGCTTTGGAAGGCGATGTCGGACCGTGACGGAACCTCGATGCGGTCGCGTGGCATTTTGCGCTTCTCGGCGCGTGCCGCGGTCAAGACGCATCTGAAGACATTCAAGCAACGATGCAACTATGTCGACAGCACGCTCTATCTGGCAAAAGACCCCAAGAAACGGCGCAACCTGTTCCGCCGCGCCACTCCGAACATGAACTCCTTAGGTGTGTTGGTGGAAAGCCTGGCCATTCACGGCGATGACAAGGTGGACGAAGACGAGCTGCTGCGGGCCACCGAAGCCTCTTTCACGGATGTTGTCTCACGGGTGGCCACGGCCGCGGACATGCACAACATGGCCCAGAAATATCTGAACGCGGCTGAAAACATACACCTGAGCAGTTCACTTCGCAGTTTCGGAACGCGCGAGGACACATCGATCCTTACCCCCGAAGACTGGTTCAAGATGCAACTACAGGGCCTGGACGCCAACACGGACCGTCACCTGATGATCAATATCGACTTTAATCGGGTAACCGGGATCGAAGCCATCCGCCCGCCGGTAAACGTTTACCGGGAAACCGCGTTGCTCGAAGAATTCTGGTGCCTGTGTATCGCATATGATGAAGCAGCCGACCTTGTGACGATCGTCGACATGAGCCCCGCAACGTCACAGGTCTGGCAAGCCCCTCGTGGCAACATCTTCCGCGGCTTGCGCGATCTGGAGGACCCGGCTTTGCTGGTGATCGAAACAGTTGAGCCGCCCGAAGATCCCGGCGATGTCGCCAGCATTATCCGGAACAACCCCATGGTTCTGTTTTATGAAGATGAAGACCCGTGGTCCTACATGCTCAGAAGTGTTCTTTCGAACATCGGTGCGACCAGCGTAAAGCAGGTGGATGTGGGCGGTCGCGACCCCAACGCGATAAAGATGCGACGTCAGCTGATATCTTTAGGTGAAAAACCCAAAGTTCCCTACCTGTTTTTCCAAGGCCAGTGCATCAGCAAAGGCGAAAAGCTGGAAGACATTGTGGACATGATCAAGGCAGGTCACCTTCAGGACCGCATGATCGAAGCAGGTCTTCCCGTTTCTAAGCTTGAAGAGACACCCAGCCTGAATAAGAACATGTTCGGCTATCCCAAAGGTGTGATGAACGAGGTAAGCAGCGGCAAACGCAACGTGCTGCTTTGTGCCTGCGGGTCATCGGCGGCAGACAAGATACCAGAACTTGTTGAGCGCATCGTCGACGCCGGACACAATGTCAAACTGATCCCTTCCACTTCGGCTGAAAAGTTTTTTCGGGACTTCGGCGCTGAACGGATCGACGCCAAGATCACCCATAACGACTATTACCGCGACGATGATGAATGGAATTTCCGTTACATGGAATTCGACATGCCAGTGCGTGCGTCGCATCTGGCGCTTTGTGACTGGGCCGATTGCGTGATCGTCGCACCCATCACCTGCAACACCATGGGAAAGGTGGCAAACGGGATCGCCGATAACCTTCTGACCTCTGTCTTTGTGGCGTGGCAGTACCAGAAGAAGCCCGTGATCCTGTGCCCGGCCTGTAACACGAATATGTGGAACAACATCACCACCCAGAACAATGTCGCAAGGCTGAAGACACTGGGCATCGATTTCATAGGCCCACGGGAGGGCCGCCTGTCCAACGGCCGGATGGGGATTGGTATGATGGCCACGCCTGACCAGATCATGGAAGCACTGGGCGAGGCATTCGAAGAACTGGACGACCAGAAATACCGCGTGTGCAAATGGGCCCGGGAGGCTGCCGCCGCCGATGACATCAATGAATGGAAACGTGTGTTCCGCGCCATCGATGAAGGTGTCGTAGGTATCAATATTGTTGACGAAGCCCACGGCGATTCATTGCTGCATTATGCGGCTGGCGGCGAAGGCGAATTGAACGAAGGCGGTCACGATCTGGGCAAGCCAGATTATGAAGCGGCACAGGATTTGATCGGCCGCGATATCGACGTCAATATCGTCAACGATCACGGTTTCACGGCATTGCATGTGGCTGTGATGAACAAAGCCCCAAGGATGGTCGACATCCTGTTGCGCGCCAAAGGCATGGATGCAACCTCGTGCATTAAATTTGTTCAGGGCATGGATATCGCCCCTGAGATACGGACCATGCTGGATGCTTGGGCGCGAGACCACAACCTTAAGATAAAAGACGCGGAACAGGGCCGTGACGAAACCTTTATTGCCGTTCAGGAACCCACCTATCTGTATTTCACATACGGCTCCCTGAAACAGGGGTTCCCGAACCATGAGGCACACAGCCGGGTCTTGAATGACTTTGTCGGGCCTGCCCGCACGCGGCAACCAATGCCCCTGATCGTTCCAAATGAACCGTTCTGCGACAATCCGAACTGTGGCTTCCTGCACCGAATGGCGACCCTTGTCGATCAGCAGGGCATGGGCAAACAAGTAAGCGGAGAGGTTTACCGGGTGACGGAATCGGGCCTGCACGAGCTGGATAAGCTGGAAGGTTATCATGGTCCGGGCTCGTCCAAGAACGTCTATATCCGCAAGAAGATCAACGTGATCTTGGATGGGGTGATGAAACCCGCCTACGCCTATGTGATCGCCGATCCTGAAAAGTACATGCAAAACTGGCGTGACGGAAAATCAGATGTTATCAGCGACTACACACTGGATATGGCGCAGGGTGAACCCAAGCCCGGATTCGAGCCGGCTATCTAGTTTTCCGCTGTGCTGACTGGTGGCGGTTTCGGGCTTTCCTTGGAACTGAGATTATAGGCCGTGATCACCACCATACAAAGCAGGACGAACGGCCAGAACCCGGCCTTGGGAATAAGGTTGTCCCGATAGTGGATGATCCGCAACGACGTCTCAACGTCGGACGCAAACAGGTATGTATTGACCGAAACTGCCAGCAGCATGAAGTACATCAGGAAAAAGAACGACTCCATATAGATCACAGGAGAACCTGCGAACCCTTCACGCAGCTGCACATGGGCCAACAGGATCACGAAAAACAGAACCGAGCAGGTTCCGATAACACTGGACGTGCTGAAGTCATGCCGATCGGCCAGCCCCTCGCGGCGCGTGACGGTCATCAGCGCCCCAAACAGCAGCATTGTCACGACAAGCAGCGGGACCATGTGCACGATGAACGCGTTTGCGAAATTGCGTTTGATGACAAAGTTATAATGCAGCTCGGGCATGTTGGTTTGATAGGCGTTCTGAGCGATGCCCAACGTCGTATCCAGGCTTGACAACTTATAGTCGAAATAGGTGTTCTCACGTTCCCACGTACCCATCACGATCTGACTGTCGATGCCGAAAATATCATCCGGGCCGGTCGCGGAATAAGCCTCAAAGTCAGGAACCAGCGCAACATTGATGTCAAAAGATGCGGGCCAGAAGCGCACCCAGACCGTTTTGTGATCAAAGGGGTAGCGGGTGTAGTCAAAACTCTGCCGAAGGGTTTGTTCAAAATACCACCCGATCAGCAACCCATCTTGTTGCGGCAGCCGATAGGCCTCTTCGATCAGTCCGTTTGCTGTATCGACCGCTTCCGGCAGAAGGAAACCGATCTCACCCTCGGCCGGACGGATCTCATCATGAACACCTGTGATGTAGCGCTGCCAGACGTAACCGGTGACCTGCACGTCGCTGGCACCAAGAAAGCTGAATGATTTTAAGAAGATCCCCGTTTTAACGCGGTAATCCGGCACGGCATCCAGTTTTTCCAGATACGCGTCCACTGATGCCTGATCCGGAAGTTGAGTGGGATCACCCTCAAAATGATTCAGTTCGATCCAAAGTTTGAGCAAGAGACCCCCAAGCCCAAGGGTCAACAAGCCAGAAATCAGCCACACCTTTCTTTCAACGCTCATTCAGCCTCCTGCCGTGTCACCTAATCAGCCAGAAACCCCACTGAACCCAGAAGGGATTGCGTGATACCCATAGCGGCAAACTGCGTTGCCAGATCGGCATACCCCCCGTGTTGTATTGGCGGAGTGTTCTGCTGTCCGCTTTCAGCCAAAAGTCGTGTTTGACAAATGGATAAATCGACCATTGGCAAAGGCTCGGTGGTCGTGAAGGCTGCAAGCCCATCCGCATATTCAATTGCTGCGTCCCAATCGCCGCGCGCCAGCATGACGGCGCAGGCGTCCGAGAAAAAGTGAAGGTGACTGTGACCCACACATCCCTCGGAAATGATCTCAGACCCCAGGTTCAACAAGCGCGTTTGCTCATCAGGGTTGGCCTCGGCCATTGCCAGGGCCGACAAGGCCTTGGGCCCTACAAAGTTCCGCCCATGTTCAAGCGCGATTTCAACCGCGCGACGACCTGTTTCCCGACCGTGGTCCAACTTTCCGGCATAAACCTGCGTTCGCGCCAGATGTTCAAGGGCCTGCGCCTCTAGGCGTTTTGCACCGACGCGTTCCGCAATTTCAGCTGAAACACTGAACGCTTCCAGCGCCTGATCAAGGTTGCCCAAAAAGGTCTCGGCCACGCCAAGGCAGGTCTGTGCAACGCATTCCGGAACAAAGGCAAAATACCTTTGCGAGACTTCGATGGCCTCAATGGCGTCCGCCTTGCCTTGTGCTACGTCCCCGGTGTAACTGCGCGCGACGCTGAGATTGTGCAGATTGGCGGCCAGATCGCGGACCAGCCCTTTTTCGCGCGCTCGTTCAACAGCTTGCGTATAAAAGCCTGTCGCTGTCTTCATGGTGGCTTTCATGAAGTTTGCATCACCAAATCCGCTTAGCGCCCCAACCTCGAGGCGGGCAGAGCCAAGTTTGCGAGCAAGCGTCAGGGCGCGTTCATTGGCGCTTAGCGCTTCCTTGTCCCGGCCCAGAGGGAAAAAGACATTACCGCGCACATAATTGATCTGCGCCACATCCCGCTCTGACCTGCAACGCTCGGCGGCGGTTTCAGCCATATCGAGTGCCTCCAGCGCGTCCTGATACAGGCTGGATTGCCGCGCAGCCTGCGCGAGCCCGATATACGCGCGGCTTATTTGCTCATCGGTTTCGGCAACGCGTGCAGCTTCCCGAAACTCACGCAGTGCGTCGCCGGACAGACCCTGAAGCCTGTGCGTCTCAGCCCGAGCGCAAAGCAGATCGAACCGGACACCTGCGGGGGACGGCAGTTCCAGAGCGCGTTCGATCAATGGGCTGGCATCGTCAAATCTGAAGGCCTGGATCAGTTTCTCCGCCGCGTCCAGATACGCCTGTGCGGCGTTATTCGCCCCAGCCCGGTCCAGATGCTGTGCGCATAGGGTCGCATCGCGATCCTCGAACCACTTGGCGGCCTGTCTGTGCAGGCGCGCACGCTCGGATTTGACCAACGTTGCATAGGATCCATCCCGGATCAGCGCATGGGCAAACATGAGGTCAGGCCCTGCCTCTCGGACCAGCGCGGATCGGATCAGACTGGTCGTATCCAGATGCCCTTCACCCAGAATGAAGTTCAGCACTTCTGCCGAGAACCGTTGCCCCAGTACCGATGCTGCCTGAATGGCGGCGCGGCTGGTTCGATCCAGTGCATCCAGTCGGGACTGAACGATCCCCTGAATACTGCCGGGCACGCTTTGTTGGGTAAGTACATCTGTATTGCGCAACAACTGTTCAAGAAACAGCGGATTGCCCCCGGCGCGTTTGACACAGGTTTCCAGCAACTCGGGGTCGATGGCCGTGAATTCTTCGACCAACAGTCTGGCCTGTTCCTCGCCCATCAGCGCCAGTTCCATCTTGGACACCGGCGCGCCATCGGTTGCCATTTGCCAGTCCCGGTCAATCGGGTCGCCTTCAACCCGGCTGGTCATCATCAACACGCAAGGGATATTCCGCGTCGCCGCCGCAATATGAGAGCAGGTCACCAGGATCTCGGGCGAGGCCCAGTGGATGTCCTCGATCTGGATCAGCAGGGGGGCTTCCCGGCTGCTGGCCGACAGCAACTCTTCAATGACCTGCCGCCTTCCGCGCAAGCGGGTCTTGTTGTCCATCACCGCAAACACCTCGGCCAGACCGGCGTCCTGCTCCAGCTCAAGCAGCGCGTTGAGGTGCGCGGCGTTCGCGGGGCTGACCCAGCCCCTGGCGATTGCGTCCCTGGCCGCTGCGGCACCCGTTTTCGCGCCATCCGACGGGTCAAGACCCAGAATGCTGCGGGCGACCATCTGAATGGCCGAATGCCCTTCGCGCGCGCCGAAATCCATCACGACACCGTTGTGGATCGTGTAGGACTGGCCGGATGCCAGTTCAGCGACTTGCTCGGACAAATGGGTTTTTCCGATCCCGGGCTCACCCAGAATCACATGGACTTCGCCCTTGCCGTGGCGTTTGCATCGGTCAAATGTGGCCGAGAACACCGACAACTCCCGCTCGCGCCCGATGAACTTATGACGCCGTGTGCGAATGTTCCGGGCCAATCGATCCAGACGCCAAATTTCAACGGGATCATTCAGCCCTTTGATGGCCTTCACACCAAGGGATTCGCCCACGAATAGCGGTCCCAACGCGCGCTGAATGTCATGTGAAACCAGAGTCTCGCCGCCTGCGGAAATATCCGTCAGACGGGACGCCAGATTTACCCCATCCCCTGTGACAGTGTATTCTGTATGCGACTGACTTCCGGTCGTACTGGCAATGACCTGACCTGACGCAATACCGATGTGGCAGGAAAGCGGTGGTGACAAAGTCGGTAGAACTGCATGTATCTCGGCAGCAGCACGCGCCGCCCTTTCGGTGTCATTGGTATGTGAAATCGGCGCTCCGAAAACGGCCATGACCGCATCGCCAATATGCTTGTCTATACGACCACCATACTTTTCGACGACATTGTCCACTTTGCTGAAGAATTGATTCAGCAGCGCATGCAGATCTTCTGCATCCAGCTCACTGGATAGTTTCGTGAATGCGGTAAGATCGGCAAACATCACTGTAACCTGTCGGCGCGCGGGCTCGAGCTGTGCAGCAGGTTCAGGCTCTGCTGATGTTTGGCTGGTATCAATCTGTTCTATGGCGCGCAGCAGCCGCCGCCGATCACCGACGGCCGTCACCCCAATTTCGATCAAATCCTCGGCCGTCAAATCAGGCAGGATGGAGAAATCGATTTTGTTGTCTGCGAAGGCCTGCGCGTACTCGTTTAATCCAATTGCGCTCAGCCAGCCCCTAAGGTCCTGAGACATGTTGCCCCTCTGAAGTCCCCCGCTTCATCCTGGAACCTAGCATGTGAGCCGCTTCGAGTCTGCTAGAACCTAATTAATTTGTGTTTTTGAGCAGGGTTAATCCAAAACTGGCTCCTGCACCAAGCCAGTGTTTCCGAAACCGCTCGACAGGATATACGAACAGCAGGCCTGGGTGATCTCGCGGAAGCGGGCTCTTTCCCGACGGTAAAGATATACCTCTCGCTTGTCCGGCAAATCTGAAATCGGGCGAAAGGCGACCGCGTCCGGGATGAATTGCGCGACGGTCTGCGGCAGGACCGTGATCCACTGGCCTGCCCTGACCGTTGTGATCAGCGAGTGCGTGTTGTGAATAGTAACCTCGGCCCGGTCCAGAATCTTTTTGAACGAGGATGATTCAATGATGTCGCACAAGGCGTTTCGCACGAAGGGTGCCGCCATCAGGTCACGGATTTCGGGCGGTTTGGCCTGTGTCATAAGCGGATGATCAGAAGCTGCAACGAGTCCGAACTGATCCTGAAACAGAGGCTCGGTACTGACCCCGTTCAGGGGATGATGGCCGGATGCAATGCCGATATCCGCCTTATCCCCGGCAACGGCGTCCAGAACCTGTTGCGAATCCCCGTCTCGCAACTCGATCTTCAATCCGGGAAAGCGTGAAGCCATATGTCCCAGCAAGGCGGGAAAGACCAAAGCCCCCACAGACGGCACGGATACGATACGGATCAACCCATGTTCCGCCTGCGCCGCCATTTCTATGTTCAGAACAGTCTGATCAAAATCGCGCACCTGTTTGAGCGCAAGGTCCAGAACCTGCTGACCCAGCGGCGACAGGTGATTTTTCCGTTCACCTTCAAACAGTTTCTTGCCCAGATGATCTTCAAACTGTTTCAGCATCATTGAGACGGCGGATTGTGTCCGACCCAGACGGCTGGCAGCCTCGGCAAGGTTTCCGGTTTGGGCCACGGTACAAAAACACCGCAGCATCTCGACTTTCATCGCCATACTTCAAACTTTCTGAAGTTTACTAAAGTTATTTGAGTTTGACTGATGTTAGTCGAAAGTTCCATCCTTACCCAAATCGAAATTTGCGAATTTGGGGCCTGACGTGACCAAACTGAACCTGATTGCCGGCGAATGGCTGGCGGGCGAAAGCGAAATTGAAAACCGCAATCCTTCGGATTTAAGCGATCTGGTTGGCATGTTCACACAGGCCAGCGCCGATCAGCTTGAGGCGACTTTGGATCAGGCGCGCGTCGCGCAGACCGAATGGGCTGCCTACGGGTTGGAGCGGAAACAGGCCGTCCTGAACGCCATCGGCAACGAACTGATGGCCCGCGCCGAAGAACTGGGTACATTGCTGAGCCGCGAAGAAGGCAAGCCGCTGGCCGAAGGCAAGGGTGAGGTTTACCGGGCCGGTCAGTTCTTCACGTATTACGCTGCCGAGTGTCTGCGCCAGATCGGTGAAAACGCCGATTCCGTACGCCCCGATATCGAAGTGGATGTGCGCCGCGAAGCCGTTGGCGTTGTCGCAATCATCAGCCCGTGGAACTTCCCCACTGCAACGGCCTCGTGGAAGATTGCCCCGGCGTTGTGCTATGGCAACGCGGTTGTGTGGAAACCCGCCAACATCACCCCCGCCTCGGCTGTGGCCCTGACTGAAATCATCGAACGGCAGGATATCCCGAAAGGTCTGTTCAGCCTTGTGATGGGCTCGGGCCGTTCGGTTGGGCAACGTCTGGTGGAAAGCCCCAAGGTCAATGCGATTTCCTTCACCGGATCGGTGCCCGTAGGCAAAGGTATCGCCGCCGCAGCAATCCAGAACCTGACCAAAGTGCAAATGGAGATGGGGTCTAAAAACGCGCTGGCCGTGATGGACGACGCCGATCTGGATCTGGCGGTGACGCTGGCTCTGGGCGGGGCCTTTGGTGGCACCGGTCAGAAATGCACCGCCTCGTCGCGTCTGGTAGTTCACGCGGGCATCCATGATGCCTTTGTCGAGAAACTGGTTGCCGGTGCGCAGGCAATGAAAGTGGGTCACGCGCTGGAAGCGGGCGTGCAGATGGGTCCCGTCGTCAGTCAGCAGCAATTGAATGAAAACCTCACCTATGTCGACCTGGGCAAATCCGAAGGGGCCGAGCTGGCCTGTGGCGGTCAGCGCCTGGAGATGCCCCATGACGGGTTCTACATGTCGCCGGGCGTGTTCCTGAACACCACCAACGACATGCGCATCAATCGCGAAGAAATGTTCGCACCGCTTACATCCGTCATCAAGGTCGGCAGCTATGACGAGGCGCTGAGCGTGGTCAACGACACCAATTTCGGCCTGACCTCAGGCATCGTGACCAAATCACTGGCCCGCGCCACCCATTTCCGCCGCAACGCGCGCACCGGCGTGGTGACGGTTAACCTGCCCACCGCTGGCACCGATTACCACGTACCATTCGGTGGCCGGGGCGACAGCTCGTACGGACCGCGCGAACAAGGCAAGGCGGCAGCCGAGTTCTATACAACCGTCAAAACCGCCTATATCAGCGCAGGCCCGGTCTGATGCGGATCGACGGCCTGCAATATACCAACTGGTCGGAGAAGATCTTCCGCCAGCTGCGCGAAGGGGGCGTGGACGCGATCCATGTCACCATCTCCTATCATGAGAACTTTCGCGAAACGGTTCTGAATTTCGAGAAATGGAACCGTTGGTTCGAGCAGTACCCAGATCTGATCATGAAGGGCCGGTGGGCCAGCGATATAGACTCAGCCCGTAAAACGGGCCGGACCGCAGTGTTTTTCGGGTTTCAGAACCCGTCGCCCATTGAAGACGATATCGGGCTGGTTGAAATTCTGCATGATTTGGGCGCGCGGTTCATGCAACTGACCTATAACAACCAATCCCTGCTTGCGACCGGTTGTTATGAGGCCGAAGACACCGGCATAACCAGAATGGGCAAGCAGGTGATCAAAGAGATGAACCGCGTGGGCCTTGTGGTGGATATGAGCCATTCGGCAGACCGGTCCACAATCGAAGCGGCTGAGATTTCGGACCGGCCCATCGCAATCACACATGCCAATCCGCACGAATGGTCCCCGGCCCTGCGCAACAAGCGAGATGATGTCATCCGCGCCGTGACTGAAAACGGTGGGATGCTGGGTTTTTCGGTCTACCCTCACCACCTGAAGGACAAGTCCGACTGCACTCTGGAGAGCTTTTGCGAGATGATTGCCCGCACTGCGGACAAATATGGGGCCAGTCATCTGGGGATCGGCACTGACCTGTGTCAGGATCAGCCCGACAGCGTCGTTGAATGGATGCGTGTCGGGCGGTGGACAAAAGAAATCGACTATGGCGAAGGCTCGGCCTCGGCCCCGGGGTTTCCACCAATGCCGGGCTGGTTTCAGGACAACCGAGACTTTGGAAACATCGAACAAGGGTTACGCGCGACCGGCCTGAACGATGACGAAGTGGCCGGGATCATGGGCAGGAACTGGTATCGGTTCTTTGCCGAGAACTTCGTCCCACAAAGGTAACCAAATGGAACCACACGCGCAGACAGAGATCGCCAGACGTGACCCCTCTATGGTCATGCGACTGTCACGACTGGGATCACTACACCAATGTCGGCTCAGCTTTATGCGGCAACTGACACGCCGCATGGCCGATGAAAAATGGAGATTTTCGCGCCCTGCATTTGAAATTGACGACAAAGGTGTCGGCCACGCGGTCTATACCGCGCAAGGCCCCGATCGCGCCTACTCGCTGGTCGCCTTTGCCCATGACCTGCCTGCCGATCAACGGTCAGACCGGGTTATTGCCGAAGCGTGGGACGCCACCTTTGCGCTGTTTGATGGCATCCCGACGCCAGAAGACATTGATCGCCTGTCCCTGAACGTACCGCTGCAAGAGGCAGGGCGTGTCAGCGAAACCGAATTGTCACTGTCACGCGCCAACCGTTCCGTGCGACTCTGGGCTCATGTGGTGGATCGTCTGGCTGCGGGCCAGCAACCGGACCTGGAACAGATTTATCAGGTCGGCTATCTGATGAGGACCACGGCTGTTTACGGGTCGGGCAAATTCGGCGCTGCGGATCGTGAGAAAACGGCGGACCGGAATGAGGTCAGTGGTCCCTTCCAGATCGAAATGCTGTCAGTCTATCTGACCCGAGTTTTTGTACGCGATCTGGTGCAATGTATGGCGCAGGTCAAAGGCGGGGATCAGACCTCTGCGCTTAATCCTGAAATCGCACGCTGGCTGGGCATCGGAAATTCCACAGGACTGGGAATGGCGCCGTTCATCGTGAACCATCCCGTTCTGTTCAACAACTGGATCATGGCGCGGGAAGAGGCCATCTCGCGCGTGCGGTCAATTGAGACAGCAACCGGAAAAGACGCGCGTGTCTTTCGCGACGTTTTCGCGCGCAGCAAACAGTCAATCACGTGGTGGCAATCTGAACACCCGATACAGGTTGAAAAACTCGCTGCGCTAAAGGACGACCTGAATTCGATCGACGTATTTCTGGCTACAGACGACCTGACACGAGACCATCCGTGGGATCGCATGATCCGATGGTCGGAAACTGCGCTCAGCGAAGAAGGCCAGGAGTTGCTGGCCTCGCTGATCCTTGAGCCTTACGGAGATGTCGTGGACGGGCTGTCCAGCTGCATGGCGGACACAAATGCGGCTGCACAGGTGATTGATGGAGCGATGCGGGTATCCGATGTGCGCGACTTGATCCGCCAAAGCTTTGACTGGGCGCTGGACCTTGATTGGAGTGATCCGAAAAACTGCGCGCGGGCCTGGTACGTTTCGGAAGAGAAACTGGAACCCCGACTGGGTGAACGGTTTGAAGAACCGATTGCAGACTATGAACAACCGCTCGCGCCCGCGCGTGATGCGGCGATGGCTTTCAAGGCTTTGCAAGAGTGGCCGGATGATGCGCCGATAGCAGAGTTTCTTATGCGCCACCCTGAGCACCGCCACACCGTACGCCGCGCACAAATCAGCCGTGTCGCGCCATATGGTGAGATCCATGACAACACAATCGGCGCGAATGTGATGCCCATCGATATGTTGCGCGCAAAACTATCCTTCTTTGGCGCAACGCATTTCGACCCTCGTTCAGATCGCTGGGTCCGCATCTGCATGTATGCCGGCGCCCCCTACCCCGATGAGCTAAATACCGCGAACGCAGATTTGTGGGTTTATCCGGAGGTTGCGCAATGACCTTTTCATTGAACGAAGTCGAAGCAACAGCCAAACGCGCAACCCGTGGGGCCGGATATGCCTGGGGCGTGGCGGAAGAGGCTGCGAAAGCCACCCGGTGGCTAAACGGCCAAGGGTTCGACGGGCCCGCCATTCTGGCCCAACTGCTCAAACGTGAATATGCGCCCTGTCTGGAACGCCACATTCCTGTGCTTCAGAACGGAGTATGGGTTGGCCAACAAGACCTGTGCCCCCTGATGACCGGAGCTGCGATATCGGATTCACCGACCGTCCTGTCCCAAGGCACCATTTCGATTTCAAATCTCGCGGCACCGCTGCTGTTGCTGCCCTTTGTCGCTGCGGGGGCCAAAAAACTGGGAACGACAGTAAAAGTCACCTTTGACGGGTATGCTGCGATAACTGATGGTGTTCATTTAAGCTGCGCAGACTGCAATTTAGACCGCGCTGATCATGTTGAGATAACTGAGGGCGGCCACATTCAAAACAGTCGTCCTCTGCAAAGCCGTGCCGCCCCAAATGCAGAGGTGTGGCAGATTCTCAACTCCATGGCGCACCGTACATATGCCCCTGCAACTGAAGAATCCCGACTGCTTGGCGCTGGTTCCGGCCTGTCGGACAATGACTGAAGGATCATCAGATGACCGAGACCCAAACCCTGTCGCTTGCCGAAATCGAAAAGCTGTCCTTCACCGCGTTGGTTGCCGCTGGCACAAGTGAAGAAAACGCGCGCCCTCTGGCCGTGGCCACGGCGGCAACCGAAGCAGATGGGGTGGCCAGTCATGGTCTGGCTTATATCCCGATCTACTGTGAACATGTACAATGCGGGAAGGTCGACGGTCAGGCAGTACCGACGCTGGAAACCCCGCGCCCCGGCCTTATCCGTGTAGACGCTGCGACCGGGTTCGCACATGCAGCCATTGACCTGGGCTTCGAAGCATTGATCACGGCGGCACGCGAACAGGGCATCGCGGCCCTTGCGATCACCAACAGCTACAATTGCGGTGTGTTGGGTTATCACACGTATCGACTGGCGCAGGCGGGCCTGGTTGGTCTTGGATTCACCAATGCACCTGCATCCATTGCTCCTTCGGGTGGATCGAAGCCCGTTGTCGGCACCAACCCGTTCTCTGTTGCGGTACCGGGTCCAGACGGACAACCCGCGTTGCTGATCGACCAGAGCGCCAGCACCATCGCCAAAAGCGAAGTGATGAAACACGCCAGAGAAGGCAAAGCCATTCCGGTCGGCTGGGCGCTGGACCCGGATGGAAACCCGACAACAGACCCGAATGTCGGTCTGAAAGGAAGCATGGCCCCATCCGGCGGATACAAAGGTGTGGGTATCGCTTTGCTGACTGAAATCATGGCGGCCGCTTTGACGGGGTCTACACTTGGGCTGCATGCCTCTCCGTTCTCGGGGACGGTCGGGGGTCCACCGAAAACCGGGCAGTTCTTCATCGCTATTGACCCTGCGGTTTCGTCAAATGGACTGTTTTCAAACGCAATTTCGGACTTGGTCGCGTCGATCAGAAATCAGGACGGCGCGCACTTGCCCGGAGATGGGCGCCGTGCATGTCGCTTTGCGGCAGGTCAAAAAGGTGTCGCCGTCAACTCTGCTTCATTGGCCAGAATTGAGGCGATTATTCAGGAAAACAGTTAAGAGCAGCCACCAGACCGGGCGATTGTGGTGGCCGCTTGCGCCTAGTTCACGAAATGCAGCGTGTCGAATTCACTGCGCCAGGCAGAGGCTTCCAAAGCAACAGGCTCGCCGTCCAGTCCTCGCCTGATCAAATCGGCGAGGCGCTCGGCATCTTGAGAGGTCATGCCCCAGCGAACCAATTCAGGAGTGCCGATCCGCAACCCATTCAAGTCCCCTTCAATCGGCTTGACAGGCAATCCGATGCCGCACGCAAGGAACCCGCTTTCGCGAAGTTTCTTTGATGCGGCCTGCCCTCCGCCATAGGGCTCTGCCAGAACCGCGAACTGATGCGAATTGGTGAAGCCTTCCGCACCCGCATAAACGCGAACGCCCCGCGCATCCAACGCGGCGGCAAGTGCTTTTGACAGTGCAATCATCTCGTTCGCGTACGCCTGGCCAAAATCTTTCCAATCCAGCATCGTAACCGCAAGCGCAGCCGTTTTGGCGGCATCGAAATTGGCCGTCATCCCGGGAAAAGCAATGGCATCCAATGCTTTGGCGATGTCGACATCATTCGACACGATCAATCCACCTGCTGGTCCACCAAGGCTTTTATAGGTGCTCATGGTCATGAAATGCGCGCCCTCATTCAACGGGTTCGACCATGCACGCCCCGCGATTATCCCGCACTGATGCGCGGCATCGAACATGACTTTCGCGCCAACTTCGTCCGCAATGGCCCGCACCTCGGCAACAGGGTGTTCAAAAAGGTTCAGACTTCCACCGATCGTAATCAGCTTGGCGCGCTCAACCCGCGCCAGATCGCGCAGCTGGTCCAGATCGACGGTGTAACCTTTTGTGTTAACCGGGGCCTCGATCGTGCGTAGCCCGAACAGCCCTGCACAGCCCGCAGTATGATGGGTCACATGGCCGCCGATCGTTGCAGGCGGAGCGATGATTGTATCCCCTGGCTTACAAGTCGCCATGAAACCATAAAGATTTGCAATTGCGCCCGACGGCACGCGAACCTCTGCAAATCGGGCATCAAAGACCTCTGCACAAAGCTCGGCCGCGATGACTTCAATTTCTTCGATTGCTTCCAGCCCCATTTCATATTTGTCACCGGGATAGCCCAGCGATGGCCGGGATCCGATACCCGACGACAAAAGCGCCTCGGCCTTGGGGTTCATGACATTTGTCGCGGGGTTAAGGTTGAAACACTCTTTCTCGTGAATGCGGCGGTTTTTCTCTGCCAGATGCGCGATCCGGCCCAGTAGGTCGCCGGACGATGCTGATGCTGTCTTTGTTGAGATACTCTGAACCAGCGTTTCGCTTGCGGCGGGCACCCAGTCTCTATGTGCAAGTGTCATCTGACATCCTCCTGTTTCTTCCACTGTGGCCGCTGCTGCGTGACTTCGCAAAGCAGAATTGTTATTTCTTGGCGTAGAAAAACTAAGGCTATGATGATGAGCGTTTCCCCAAAGCGCCCCAAAGGGCCCCCACTGAACGCAATGCGCGCTTTCGAGGCGGCGGCGCGCCACATCAGCTTTATCGCCGCGGCCGAAGAGTTGAACGTCACACCGGGCGCCATCTCGCAACACATCAAAACGCTGGAAAGCTGGGCCGGTGCACCCCTTTTCCGACGCAACGCACAAGGCGTAGAACTCACGCCCGAGGGGCAATCGCTGGTTGCTGGATTTACCCGGGCTTTTGACCAATTGGCCGACGCGACCCAGGCGCTGCGCAACCTTAAACCCAATGCAGATTTTCATATCGCTGCCTTGCCGGCCATTGCTCAACTCTGGCTCCCCAAAAGGCTACGCCAGATCCGATCTCATTTTCCCGACATCAGTTTTTCCGTCACAGCGCTGGAAGCGCCGCCGAGCCTTGGGCGCGAACTGTTCGACCTGTCAATCTTCTTCGCTCCACCGAACGACACGGCAAATCAGGTGGTTGTTTGCCCGGACGAGATCGTGCCGGTTTGTGCCCCGACGCTTAAGGACCAAATATGCGGCGCAAACGGTTTTCGGGATTTACCGTTGCTGCACGATCTGGTGTGGAGTGAAGATTGGACCAAATGGGCCCAGCACTCTGGCTATGACCTGCATAATGCCGAAGGTGGTGCTCAATTCTCCCTCTACAGTCTGGCCGTAGAGGAAGCCAAGGCGGGCGCAGGAATACTGATGGGACACCTGTGCCTGATCGAAGACGCCCTGGCCACGGGCGAGCTGATCGTTGCGCATACCAAGTCGTTTCGAACCAACCGAGGACTGGTGATTCAAATGCCACAACGCACGCGCAGGAGACCGGAAACGGACCAGATTGTCGCCTGGTTGTCCCGTTGACCGAAGCCACTGACTTTCGGGTTATGAGGCTGACGAGATGAGGACGTTAAGCAATTGATCGAGTGGATCAATTGTAGTCTGAACGGCCTGTGTTGAGATTATTCGACCCGGTTGCGGGAGCCGGATTTGGCCTATGTCGAATGTCAGAGGAACTATTAATCTAACGGACAACCAGTACACATGCCCCGGTTGTTTAGATAAATGACCTTATTGGGACGGATGGCAGACCCACAGTAGAAAAGCGCTGAAGATGTCTTGCGGATTTTTCAGCCATTGGCCCGCTTGTGCCGGAGGGCCGCGGACTACCCGAACTGGACATTCTAAAATAGACTTTGCAGTTCCGGTTGGCGGGACAATCCTGCCGTTAGCTCATCATCCGCTGTAGAGTCGATCAGGTCGCACCGATCACCCTAGCCGGTGTGCTTTCTCCCGCCTTGTACGTCATCTGAATAGAACCAGTCGTCGGGATATGGATACCACCAGTCCGCCTCCTTCGCCTTCGGGTCGATCACGACCATCTTGGATCGCCTGAATGCCTCGAGTCCCTGAAGGCCTAGCGTGCGTCCAAGTCCAGAATTCTTGATACCGCCAAAAGGCAAGGCATCGTTGTCCACCAGCGGGTTGTTGACCCAAACCATCCCCACCTGTAGTTCATTCACCCCCTGAAATGCCTCCTCCAAGTCGCTGGTAAACAGGCATCCGCCAAGGCCGAACTGCGACGCGTTTGCCAGTTCAAGTGCTTGGTCAAAGTCGCTAACCCGAATGACCGAAGCGACCGGCCCAAAGACCTCTTCCTGAGTTAGCAACATGTCCGCCGTCACGCCGGTCAGGATCGTTGGTTCGAAAAACCAACCTGGCCCTGCATCATCCGGGATACAGCCTCCTACTTCAACCACCGCGCCTTTCTCCGTTGCATCGCGCACCAGCCGCACGACCTTATCTCGCGCTTCCTTGGAGGCCAGAGGTCCAATTTCCGCCACCCCCATGCCGTCGCCGATGCGCAGTTTCCGGGTTCTGGCCACGAACTCGTCGACAAAATCGTCATATACATCATCGACCACAAAAATCCGTTCAGACGATGTGCAAACCTGACCCGACTGCAAAAAGGCAGCAGTCACTGCTCCGGCAGCAGCGACCGCGATGTCGGCGTGTTTACTGACGATAAGTGGATCGCTCCCGCCAGCCTCGATAATTGCCGGTTTTAGACTCTCTGCTGCGGCCACTGCGACTGCACGACCTGTCGGCACGGACCCTGTAAAGGCGACCACATGGGTTTTGGGGCTGGCAATCAACTGTTTACCCACGTCTGCCCCGCCCGGCACGCAAGCAATAAGATCTTGTGGCAGCGCCTGAAAAAACTCCATGAACGCCATCGTGCACAAAGTTCCTGCGGGTGAGGCTTTCAACACAACACCGTTACCTGCCGCAAGTGATGCGGCCATCGACCAGCAGCCAAGAATGAGGGGGAAATTATATGGAACCACATGCACGGACACGCCGTAGGGCTCGTATGTCTGATACTGAAAAGATCCAGTTTGCATGGTGCCCGCGATCTTGCCCGCGTCATTGCGCGCCATCTCGGCATAGTACCGGAAAACCGGCGGGATATTCGCAATCTCGCCGATCGATTCAGGGTAAGGTTTGCCCGTTTCCAATGTCATCAAAAGGGCGACCTCAGTCATGTCGCCGCTTTCGATCTCGTTGGCGATCTGATGCAATACCCGCGCGCGAGACTTGCAGTCCGTTGCAGACCATTTCCTTTGCGCCGCATTGACCCGATCCAGAACCTGGTCCACGATCTGCGGCGACGGTTCACCAAAAACCCCGACGGGCTGCAAGGTAGACGGGTTGACCAGCGTGGTCCCACTACCCTCCAATAGGACATGCCGAGGGTTTAGGTAGTAGCTGGATTTGAACGGGTCACGCATTGGGCAGCCCCCTTGTTTAAAAGGCATTGCGCCGTTAGCGGATCATGTACACTTTCTTGACCGTCTCGTGGACAGTGCATACGCCTTTCCAGTCCTGCGGAAAAAAGGCCGCCGTATCGGGCGTAATCTCAATTACCTCTCCGTTTTCATGGACATAGGTACAGCGGCCTTCCAGAAAGTGGCAGAACTCGTCCTTGGTGACGTGACATTCCCACTTACCGGGAGTGCAGACCCAAAGGCCGCATTCGGACCGGCCGTCAGGCCCCTTGTGGATCAGCTTTCCCGACGTGCGGGATTGCCCTTCAATCATCGTCGGGATTACCCCCCAATCGACAAGGTCAGTCTGCTGGAGCGGGTTTTGCATACTTGGCGTGGTCATGATTCAGGTTCGCGATCCGTTAGGTAGTAAGTGTTGCGCAATGTTTCCACGACCGTGCATTCCCCTACCCAACCGGCGGGGAATAGTACGGCCGTTCCGGGCGCAACTTCGATGCTTTCGCCTGCATCCGACTGATACACCGCGCGGCCCTGCACAAAATAGCAAAACTCGTCACGCGGGATCGTTAGGCGCCAACGGCCTGGAGTACAGACCCATGCGCCGATCTCCGGCCGATTGTCCGGGCCTTTGTGAACCAGCAAGCCCGATGAATGCGACTGGCCTTCAATCATGTCCGGCTGTAATCCCCAGTCCGTAAGGTCGGTGCGGGTCGAGATTTCGGAAAGATGCGGGGCGCTGCTCATTCCGCAGCTTTCAGGATGTCGTCGAGAATGCCAGCTGCCTTGGTCGGGCCATGCCGTGACTGCATGTGAGCAGAGGTTGCCGCCATCTTCGCCTGCATTCCTGGATCGTTGATACATTTGTCGAGGGCAAAAGCCAATTCATCATCGGTCCAGTCGTATCGGTGAAACCCGAACCCGTGGCCTGTTTCCTGAACACGAGTGGCGTTATCGTGGCCGTCCCAGACATAGGGCATGATGATTGCTGCTTTGCCAAAATACAGGCACTCGGTGAACGAGTTGTTACCGCCATGATGTATCACCGCGTCAACCTGCGGAATTACTGAAGGCTGGGGATACCAGCTCTGTATGTGCACGTTGTCGGGAATGTCTGTGTATTCGTCCATGTAATCCCCGACATTTACGAGCGCCCGGTAGGGCAACTTGGAAATGGTCGAAATGATCCTCTTTAGCAGGTCGGTGTCACCTGCGCCAAGCGACCCGAAAGATACATAGAGAAGTGGTTTGTCATTGTTGGACTTAAACGTTGGCACCTCAAAGGGTTCTTCTTCGCGTACGCAACCTTCGAGATACTGGAATCTGTTCGGGTCCAGTGGGTTCTGCCTTTCGTACTTTGCCGGCTCGGGATAAAGCAGAAGGTTCATTGTGGGCGACGCTTCGAAAAACTCTCCGATCGGATAGGCGTCTTCGTTGCATCTGGCCAGGAACGCATTGTAGTCGTCGTGGATCGGCTTGATCACCTCGTGGAACTTTGCCTCATAGGCCTCCATGCCCTCGCGGTCATCCACCCGGCAGCCCGATAAGTGCGGCGGCACAATCGGGTCTGGGATTTCGTTTTCGGAACATGAGATGATCCGCACCCACGGTACGCCGAACTGCTTGATGGCTGGGAACATAATGACATTATCCACGCAGATCATATCTGGTTTGATTTTTGCCAGTACCTCGGGCAGATCTTTTTGCGCCCATTTCGCGCTGTCGACGATCGCCTCCCAGCAATCCTTTACGTAGTTATCGATCTGGTCAATCGGGCTTTTGCGAAAATTTGGGATGTGACCGTTGATGAAATCTTCCCAAAACTTTGCCATCGCCTCGGGTTCCATCGGCTCGGACAGGGCAACAGGATGCGCCTCAAACCCATAACCTTCATATACCTCGACAAAGCCGGGATCGCTTAGAAATACGGCCTTATGGCCCAGTTTCTCGCAGGCCTGCGCGATGCCAACCGAATTCAGCGCAGGGCCAAAGGCAGCTTCGGGGAAGAAGGCGATGGTTTTCTGTGACATTGTAGGTCTCCGGTTAGATTTGGCTTAGCAGTTGGGCAGGATGCGGGAATATTTGGCGTCCCATACGCAGTGGACATCCTGACCCGGCTGGATACTTTCACGGTCGGCTTGGCTGGCGGGCACGCGGGCGGAAAGGATGCTCCTCCCGCCGCGAACGCGTACATGCACACCCAGGTCTGACCCGTGATAGGCGACTTCTTCGACAATGCCGGGAAGGCAGTTGCGTCCATCTTGAGGGGCGGTCTGCATCAGGTTGACCCGTTCCGGGCGCACAGCAATTGTGGCAGCACCGCGCAGCTCGGAAACACCCCTCAGCATTCCCGCCCCGTCGACATCGACACCGCCGTCGACGGCGTTTCCGTCCAGAAAGTTCATCACGCCGATAAAATCTGCAACAAAGCGCGATCCGGGTTGTTCGTAGAGCTCGTGAGGAGTACCGACCTGCGCCAGCTTACCGTCATGCAAGACAGCGATCCGGTCGGCCATGACCAAGGCCTCTTCCTGGTCATGGGTCACAATCAGAAATGTAATCCCTACCTCGTGCTGCAACCGTTTGAGCTCCAGCTGCATCTCTTCTCGCAGTTTCTTGTCCAGAGCTGAAAGGGGCTCATCCAGCAACAGGACCTTTGGCCTTTTGATCAGCGCGCGCGCCAAAGCAACCCGCTGTCGCTGCCCACCGGAAAGCTGATCCGGCTTGCGCCCTGCGAAGCCCGAAAGTTTCGCACTTTCGAGAACCTCGGCCACTCGCGTTGCGATTTCGTCCTTGGTCAATTTCTCCATTTCTAACCCATAGGCGATGTTTTTTTCGACGCTCATGTGCGGAAACAAGGCATAGGACTGGAACATCAGGTTCAGGGGCCGCCTGCTGGGGCGTATATTTGTCACGTCCTGCCCGGCAACGATTACCTGTCCTTCCTGTGGTGTTTCGAACCCGGCCAGCGTCCGCAACAGTGTGGTCTTGCCGCAACCCGATGGGCCCAGAAGTGCAAAAAATTCGTTGTCGCGAATATCCAGCGAAACGTTGTCGATCGCAGTCACCAAACCGTATCTCTTGGTTATATTCCTGAGTTGAATCGCTTGGTTCATCGGCTGAAAACCTCTTTGTCGGCACGCTGCGCGAAGAAGACCAGCGTGAACGATACAAACATGACGATGGTAGCCATCGCGTTGATTTCCGGCGTGACGCCAAATCGGATCATTGCGTAGATCTGCATCGGCAACGTGGTCGAGGATTGCCCGGCACCGGCGGTGAAAAAGGCAATAATGAATTCGTCCACAGACAGGGTGAAAGACAGCAGCGCCCCAGCAATAACCCCCGGCGCGATGGCGGGCAGCAGAATGCGACGAAAGGTGGTGAATTCGCTGGCCCCAAGGTCGGCACTGGCCTCAAGTATCGAATGGTCGAAATTGCGCATCCGCGTTCGCACCACGGCGACAACGAACGCAATGTTGAACACGACATGGCTCAGAATGATCGAATGAAGCCCGAGCGTCATGTTGAGCAGAGTGAAAAAGGACAACAGCGCGATGGCCAAAACTATGTCCGGGATGATCATCGGCGCGAACAGAACCGCGTCTAGAACTGAAGAATTACGCCGTGTTTCGACACCGACCGCCAAAAGCGTGCCGATTAATGTCGCCAGAACGGTCGAGATTAAGGCCACGATTAGCGTGTTGCGCGCCGCCGACAGTATTGGATCCGCGGCAAACAACTTGCCGTACCATTCCAACGAAAACCCGGTCCATACAGTTGGAAGTCCGGCCCGGTTAAAGCTTAGCGCCATGAGCACAAGGATCGGCACATAGAGAAAGGTATAAAACAATACCAGGTGCAGCTTCAGGCCCATGTTGGATCGGCCCCGCATCAGTCCTGCCCTCTCTGTCCCGCTGCGCGATTGGCCAATACCGCCTGTGCGAACAAAAGCCCCATCATAATCGCAATCAGGAACATCGACAGCGTTGCTCCGAACGGCCAGTCGCGGGCGCTCAGGAACTGGTCATAGATCAGGTTTCCAACCATCTGAAGTCGCCCGCCACCAAGCAAATCGGGCGTTATGAAATTACCGATCGACAGCACAAAAACAAAAACACCACCTGCCGCGATGCCGGGAACGGTCTGTGGCAGTATCACCCGGTAGAAAGTGATCCAAGCGGGCGCTCCAAGATCTTCCGAGGCTTCTATGGTTTCGACATTTATGCGGTTCAGCGATGAATAGATCGCCAGAACCACAAAGGGGGTGTAGTTGTAGACAAGTCCAACGATCACCGCGAAATTGTTATAAAGCAGAGACAGCGGCTCATCGATCAAGCCTGCCCCCTGGAGAGTATTATTGATCAAGCCCTCGCGGTTCAGCATCACGATCCAGGCGTAAGTGCGGATTAGGTAGTTGGACCAGAACGGCAGGATCACCAAGATCAGCAAACCGGTCTGCCAACGCCGCGGCGCCAGCGTGATGGCATAGGCCGCCGGATAGGCGATGAGGATCGCGATTATGGTGGCCAGAAATGCAATCTTGGCCGAGCGCAGGAAGATTCCGAGGTATAGTGGGTCGGCGGCCCGCACAAAATTTTCAAACGTAAAGACGTAGTCGATGCCGCCATAGATACCGCGTTCAAAGAACGCATAGGTAAAAATAAGACCACACGGCACCACCATAAGAAGCGCAAGCCAACCCAGGCCCGGCCCCAGCAAGATCACCGATTTCAGTCGATTGGTCATATACTTGGCAATCTGTGGAGTGATATCGTATCGGCCCGACCCTTTGTTCGGGTCGGGTTTTGCTCAGGGTTTGATCACTTATTGTGCGGCCATAATTTCGGTCACGGTACGTGCAAAGGGTTTCTGGCCATTGCCGAGATCGCGCAACTGCTCGTACTTGGTAAGGTCTGCAGGCGACATTCCCATGTTCGGGAAGGTTTCGATCAAGGACGGGTCCAGCGCCGCCATCGCAGCCTTGTTCGGCGTTTTGTAAAGGATATTACTGGCAACCCAGACACCGACATCCGCGCCCAAGACATAGTTCACAAAGGCATGCGCCGCGTCTTTGTTTTCAGATGCATCCGTGATGACTAGCGCATCTACCCACAGATCCGATCCTTCTGATGGGATCGTATACTTGATGTCTGCGTTCTCACCGATGCCGTAGTTACACCAGCCATCCCAGGCGTGAACCATCGTTGCCTCGCCCGATACCAACTTCAGATAAAAAGTTGCATCGTCGTAGGCCAGCAGATCCTGCTTCGCCGCAACCAGCAGGTCCTTTGCAGCCGCCAACGTCTCATCCGACGTATCGTTCAGCGACTTTCCGAGGGCTAGCGCGGCAGCTCCCATCAGCCAACGATCCGTCGAGAGCATTGTCACTTTGCCTTTCAGGTCGTCAGAGGGTTTGAGCAGATCATTCCACGAAGTCGGCTCTGCCATCAGGTCTGACCGGTAGCATAAGCCCGTCGTGCCCCAAGCGTATGGCATTGAATAGTTGTTGCCCGGATCATGAGCCAGTTCTTTAGCTTCGTCATACAAGTTGGACGCATTCGGAACCTTATCGTGGTCGATAGCAGCCACCAGCCCCAAGTTGTTTAATGCTTCGGCAAATGGCGACGAGACGAAAAGAACGTCATAGCCCTTGCCCCCACCGGCTACGACTTTGCCCATGATTTCTTCGTTGGTGCCATGCACCGAAAGCTCGGCCTCGATACCGGTTTCCTTGGTGAAATTCTCCAGCAGGTCCGGCGGCATGTAACCGTCCCAGTTCGAGATCACGATTTTTTCTGCTTGGGCCGCTCCGGCGAATACGCTGAGAGCGCAGACCGCCCCGGCTGTGAGCCAAGCAAATGGCAAACGGAACGAATTGGTGAACTTGCTGGTCATGTCTTCCTCCCTTGACATCCGCGCTCGCTTCTGGGGCGAGATATGTGATGCAATCACGGTATTTTTTGATTAAATAAAACTCAACAATTTTTTGAATCATTTTTGTGTGGCCCGATGAAGACATTTAAAGTACCGTTTTTATTGTATATTAATTAAGAGTGACGAAAGCCGCCTTGTTATGTCGCCAAGCAAACACTTGAAACTTGCTCAAAAAATACTGGACGTTGCGATGGATCTCGACTTGCATCAGGGCGACAGGCTGGTGGAAAAAACCCTCGCTGATTCGTGCAGCGTCTCTCGCACTCCAGTTAGATCCGCATTGAGGCTACTGGAAAAAGAGGGGATGGCACGCAAAGCGGCAGAAGGTGGGTTTGTCCTAGAATGCGAACCCGAAAAGGGGCATTCGATACTCAACCAGCATTCGGTTGGAGCAGGTGCCGATCTCGCTGGTGACATCCTACGAGATCGCGGAGCCCGACGCCTGGACGGCGCCATCAATGTCACAGACCTGATCCGGCGATATTCAGTTTCCCGCAGCGCTGCACAGCGTGCGCTCGAAGCTCTCCTAGCCCAAGGCGTGATTCAGAAAGCCGAAGGCCAATCCTGGGTGTTCACTCGCATGCCCGGAGACCGTTCAGGACGGATTGAGAGCTACGAATTTCGTCTAATACTGGAACCGCAGGCCATTCTGTCCGACGGTTTCAAGTTGGACACCAAGCGCGCCGATCTGGTCCGCACCCAAACCGAAGCGCTTCTGGCGCAGTCGGAAAACTCCTTCAACAGCCAGGAATTCCAAGACGCGGATCTTGCCTTTCACAAGCTTATCGCTCGTTCGTCCGGCAATCAGTATCTAGCTTCTGCTCTCATTGCCCATCATGGGTTGCGCCACCTGCCAGGCGGATCGTTCGGTATGATCGACTTTCGGATGAGGCAGGCGCTTGAGGAACATCTGCGCATACTTGATTTCATCGAGCAAGGTCATTTCGATCTTGCGGCGGATCAGATGAGGGTTCATTTGCGGCTTTCAATGAACCAAAGACCCAGCGTCGCCAATCGTGGCGCGCCGGCGCTTGTCCAAGCGACCCGCGGGTCAATCCGATGAGTGAATGATGAACCGCGAGGAAGCACCTTTAATCGCTTTTTTCCCTGAAGCTAGTTTTGGGGCTGCACTGAATTGTGTGGGGATCGCTCAGGAGCTTCGCGCAATGGGCGCACTCCCCGTTTTCCTGACCCACGGTGGCTTTGGTGGCGTATTCGCAGATTACGGTTTTGACGAGTTCGCCGTCCCAGTTCAATCAAAGTTGACAGAAGAGGAAACCCAGACCTATTGGCAGGAATTCCTGAGTCATCACCTACCGCATTTTAGCATGCTCCCAACTGACCAACTGGCCACCTATGTAGAGCCCGTTTGGAGCGCAATCGTCGAGACTGCGGAATCGGTTGAGCAGGGGTTGGAAACGGCGCTAGAGCGGATCAACCCGGATGTCGTCGTTCTCGACAACGTCATCATGTTCCCAGCCATCGTACGATCCGAGCGCCCATGGGTCAGGGTCATTTCTTGCGCGGAAACCGAGTTGCCAGACAACTGCCTACCGCCGTACCTGTCCGGCCTGCCGGCATCTGACGTGGCCGGGTGCGCGGCATTCCGGGACCAGTACCTGGAGACCCTTGGCCCAATTCATGCTCGCTACAACAAATTTCGCCAGGATCGGGGACTTGAGCTATTGCCTAAAGGTGAGTTCCTAGAAACATCACCGCATCAAAACCTTCTTTTGGCGCCATCGATAATTCGCCACGATCGTGATCAGGCGCTGAGTCCTGGACAATTCACCTTTCTCGAAGGCTGCGTACGCCAAGAAGGTCCCTACCGTGTACCTCAGATGCCCCGTAACGACGGGCCTCTGGTGTATGTGAGTTTTGGTAGCCTGGGTGCTATGGATGTCACATTCTTTGAAAGCCTGTTCGACGTATTCAAGACAATGGACATGAGGTTTCTGGTCAATGTCGGGGGCCAGATCGATGCCTATTCCAGAGTACCAGACAATGTTCATCTGCAGGAATGGTTCCCGCAGCCTTCCGTGGTTGAACAATGCGATCTGTTTATTCACCACGGCGGTAACAACAGCTTTTGCGAAGCGCTGTATTTCGGGGCCCCGTCGCTGATCCTCCCCTATTGCTGGGACGGGCACGATAACGCCCAGCGAGCAGTTGAAACCAGTGTCGGGCTCAGGTTGAATCGGTGGGATTGGACGCCGGAGCAGCTGGAGAATGCGATTAACCGACTACTTGGGGACGCTGAGCTAAAGGCCCGGCTGGCTGCGAACTCAGAGTTCATGCGGTTGAGAAAGTCGGTTCAGTTAGCTGCTCAGAAAATTCTGGATTGTGTAAAACCTAACTGAATCTAGTTTTGTCCCGTCGGTCATCCGTTTTGCAATTAAGGATGGAAGGGAACATCGCAATGAACTCTTAATCACTGAACCCAAAGTGTAGGTTTTGGGCTTATTCTGGCGAAAAACTCTTCGTTGATTGACGCACAAGTCGCTGATTCAGTTTCCGTACTGAACGGGAGAATGAGCGATGAAGGGGCCAAGGCAGCAAACACAAGGGTCACAGTTCTACGAGTTCTCGATTGAGGATCATGTTCCGCAAGACCATATTCTTCGAGGTATAGACCGGTTCGTCAAGCTGTCTGGTATCCGTCGGCACCTTGCTCCGTTCTACAATTCGACTAGCCGACCGTTGAACTGCTCCGGGTTTTCCGGAGGCTCCAAATCGAGGAAGGATTGGAGCCATGGAAAGAGACAACAGAGCGAACCGCTATTCACCTGAGACGCGCGCAAGGGCCGTGCGGATGGTGCTTAACAATCAAGGCAGCTATGAGAGTCAGGCGGCAGCGATCAAGGCGATTGCGCCGAAGATCGGCTGTGGCCGGGACACATTGCGGCGTTGGGTTCAGCAGGAGGAAACTGACCTTGGCCACCGGGATGGTGTGACGTCGGAAGAGCGGACCAGGATCATGAAACTGGAACGCGAAGTGCGGGAGCTGCGTCAGGCCAATGAGATCCTAAAAAACTGTTCCGGGCCGTTGCCCGCCTGTGCGGGGCGGAAACAGCTTATGCTACGCTCTACGCGAAGGGCAGTTGCCGATAGCTTATTGGTGGGCTGGACCCCGTTAAAAAACGTGGCACATGGGTTGATGCGTACTTGAGAGTGGCGACGCCGCTATCGCGGCGATCCCGGTTAGGAAGATGACGAACTTGCATGGCCCACGCCCTTCGATTTGAACGGAGGAGATGCTATGACAAGGCGCAGAACCGGCGACCACCCGGATTTGAAGTTGGTCAATCCGAATGCAGCGGCGATTGATATCGGCTCAACAATGCACATGGCAGCGGTGAACCCGGATGTTCATGCCAGTCCGGTACGGGCCTTCGGAACATTCACTCAGGACCTGCATGATTTGGCCGATTGGTTCCAGTCTTGCGGCGCCACTACTGTGGCGATGGAATCGACCGGCGTTTACTGGATACCAGCGTTCGAGATTTTGGAGGCGCATGGTCTCGAGGTGATCTTGGTGAATGCCCGCTATGCCAAGAATGTACCAGGTCGCAAAACTGATGTGAGCGATGCAAGTTGGCTACGGCAACTCCATTCCTATGGTCTGTTGCGCGGCAGCTTCAGACCCACAGCAGAGATCGCCACGTTACGCGCCTATATGCGCCAGCGAGAACGGCTGACGGAGTATGCTGCCGCTCATATCCAGCACATGCAGAAGGCCCTGATGGAGATGAACCTGCAACTTCATCATGTCGTCTCAGATATTACAGGCGCGACAGGGATGAAGATCATCCGCGCCATCGTGGCAGGCGAACGTGACCCTGATGTGTTGGCCGAGTATCGCGATGTGAGGTGCAAATCTTCTATCGAAACGATCAAAGCCGCCCTTATCGGGAACGACCGGGACGAACATGTTTTTGCGCTGACACAGTCACTTGAACTCTATGACTTCTACAAATCCCAGATTGCCACTTGTGATGCCAAGCTTGAAGATGCCGTTTGCGCATTGACCGTGCGGACAGATGGCGACTTAGCACCCATTCCAAAAGCCAGGTTCAAAGGCAAGCAACGCAATGCGCCTGCCTTCGACATACGAGCTGCGCTTTACGGTGTGCTGGGCACAGACCTGACGCAAATCCATGGCCTTGGACCGTCTCTGGCTCTCAAGCTGGTATCCGAATGCGGGACGGATTTGCGGGCGTGGCAGAGCGCAAAGCACTTCACGTCGTGGCTCTGCCTCGCGCCCGGCAACAAGATCTCTGGAGGCAAACTGCTGTCTTCAAGGACTCGCCGATCTTCAAGTCGCGCAGCTGCGCTCTTACGACTGGCCGCTGTTACTCTTGGTCGAAGCGACACCGCATTGGGCGCGTTCTATCGACGTCTCTCGGCCCGGGTCGGCAAACAAAAGGCTGTCACAGCCACGGCGCGAAAGATCGCAGTTCTGTTCTACAACGCAATCCGTCATGGCATGACATATCAAGATCAAGGTGCGGCTGCCTATGATGAGCGACATCGGAAACGTGTACTCTCGAACCTCCAGCGCCGTGCAAAGACGATGGGATTTGCCCTGGCACCCATCTCAAACGCTGAAGCTGTTTCTTAGGAAGGCCAGCGCGTATCTTGCTCAGGCTGAGCTCGACCGCCCACTGAAACGATGATCGGGTATATCCACTGCCCGGCTAGGCATTGCGGGACGCAATGTCCCGAGAGGGGGCGATCACCGGGCCGAGTATTGGGTCGAGCCGATCTGCCGGGTTTTGCCGATCGCCCCTTCGACCTTCTACAACCATCTGGCCGTTGTCCGTGATCCGGATCGTGCATCTGATCGCGCCAAACGGGATGCCGTCCTGCGGCGCGAAGTGCACAGGGTGTGGGATCAGAACTTCAAGGTCTACGGGGTGCGCAAGGTCTGGCATCAGATGCGCCGCGAAAGCTTCGATGTGGAACGCTGCACGGTGGAACGGCTGATGCGACAGTTGGGCATACAGGGCGTTGTTCGCGGCAAGGCCCAGAAAAAAACGCGGCCGGACAAGGCACTGCCATGCCCGCGCGACAAGGTGAACCGGCAATTCCGGGCACCGGCCCCAAACACGCTCCGGGTCAGTGACTTCACCTATGTCTCGACCTGGCAGGGATTTGTCTGTGTGGCCATCGTAATCGACACCTTCGCCAACCGGATCGTTGGCTGGCGAGCGTCACGTTCCCCGCAGACCCAGTTCGTGTTGGATGCCCTCGAACAGGCGCTCTATGAACGGCGACCAAGTGACGATCTCATCCATCACAGCGACCGGGGCAGCCAATATGTGTCGATCCGCTATACCGAGCGGCTGGCCGAGGCCGGGATAGAGCCCTCGGTCGGTAGCGCCGGCGACAGTTACGACAATGCTCTGGCCGAGACGATCATCGGCCTGTTCAAAGCCGAGGTCATCCACCGGTTAGGGCTGTGGAAAACCGCCGATGCTGTCGAATGGGAAACCCTCAAATGAGTCGACTGGTTCAACAACCGCCGCCTGCTGCAACCCATCGGAAACATCTCGCCAGTAGAAGCCGAGGAGACATTCTATGAACAGTGCAATGAGTCCGATAAAGTCGCCTGAAACAGAGTAATCGGTCTCCGGGAAAACCGAGGCGGTTCAGCCCTTTTGAACCGTCTGGAAACGCACAAGTAACGACTTCAATAAAATTATGACCCATAAATCGACGTAACTTGCAGGTAGTTCCAGAGACTGCATCGCTTGCGTCACTGTCCGAACTGCGGATCATAGCCCCCATAGACTTGGCGCCCGGCGCTATGAAAGTCTTCCTGAAATTGGCAATCGCGGCCGCGAACTTTCAATATAGCTGTTGCAGCCAATGAATTTTTAAGTTCGCTATCTTTAAAAAGGACACGAGCGATGTCGGGCAAAAACTCTTCCCCGCGAGGGCAAGCCAAGGCAAATTTCGAAACGAAATCGCCGAAGAATTTGCGTAATCTCTCTGGGCTAGTTTCATTTGTCTCGCAGGCTGCATTGATCAATGCATCTTCAAGAGCCTGCTCAAATGCAACGTATGCCTTCGAAACGCCATTCACATCGATCCACAGTGGGTGGTCTTTGCGTCTTGCGAAGTCAGCTGCACGCAAAAAGAGATCTTGAGTAGATGCTGTAGTGGAGGGATACGTTCCTCTAAGAGAAATCAGTTTCCGAAACTGTGACATTTCCCAACTCCATTTTTGGTTATCGATACAAAAATGGAGATGGCGTTTAGTTCGGGATGATAGGATGTAGCCTACGGTATAATACAGTTATATGGTTGTGTCGCTAACCTTGGATCAACGAATTACGTGAACCGAACACCTTGCGTGATGCACGACTCTGTTCGCAGTGGAACCTAAGAATATGTCCTCAAAACCAGGCTTGTGCGAAACCAAGACGATGCAATCCGCGTCGCTCTCATTTGCGAAGTCTACAATAGCCCTACCCGCGTGCCCAGAGATGAGCCGAGCCTTCGCGCCTGGAATTTCAGAAGCTGTCTGATGCAGGTTTTCCAGGATTTCATGCCGCGTATTGGCAAGTACTTCGCTGGGAATCTGAGACCCTACATACGCCGGAATTGGCTCTTGGA
>NZ_JBQFXM010000011.1:0-116915 GCF_056540845.1 Ruegeria sp. AL2 | reverse complement strand
ACCCGCTACGACAAGACCGCAGAAAGCTTCCTGGGATTCATCGATATAACGTCCATCCGACTTTGGTTTCGCCATTTGTCAACATGACCTAAAGCGTGACAGGTCCAAGATCCCCGACACTCTGGAAGGCCGTCAATTTGTCGGTGGCTTCCTCGATTGCTTCACCGATTTCATCAAGATCTGCTTGGTCGATGTCGGCGAAAGCTTCCTCGATTAGCGGGCGCAGAGGCGATCGGCGCCACTCCGCGAGGTCACCTTCCGCGTCACGAAGAGCTGGCAACAGGTCCATGGTCAGGCGGCGGCGGAGGTCATGGCCGAAACGTTTCGTCACTCTTTCAACGCCGAAACAAATGAACTCCAGGTCGTTGTCCGATGTCGGTGCACTGACTAATCCCGGTCGCGCGCGACATTCGTAGGTCAGGCGGACCGTGTCGGGGTCATCGTCGAGGCGGAAGTCCGTGAGTAGAGCAAGGATATCGAGGTCAGAGTCAAACTCTTCGATTTCGACAGCAATGACTATCTTGTCGTCTTCTTCCAGGCCCTCAAGCCCGTCCCAGAAATCGGCGAGGCCAAGTTCACGGGCGCTGTCGGGCAGAGAGGGATCAAACAGCAACCGGAGGGCATGCACCAGGTTGCTTTTGCCGACTTTGTTTTCGCCAACCACAACAACGTTTCCATCGAGGGCTACGTCCAGTTTTGAAAAATTCCGAAAGTTCTCGATCACAATCCGTGACAAGTGCATGCAAGGCCACCTCGATCTAAATCATTGTTTCTGCAAAGACGTGCTCGATCCGCGCCGTTTCGTCGTCGGTCAATGCCTTGAACTCATTGGTTCGGGCGCGACGCGACAGGGTGCCGCTGTTCTGTTGAAGGAAGCGAAACAACAGATCGATGGTGCGGTCAGGCATATCAACAATAGCTTCGACCTGGCTGCGGAATGCATCGTAATTTCGAAGGAATGCTGTCTCGTACGGCAGGTCTTCTTCGATTGTCTTTTGGACGCATGAATAGAGGAATTCTGCGTGTGGCGTCGCGTCGAAGAAGCTGTAGAAATCGCCTGTGTCGTTCAAGACCCGAACGTTGAATTTTTCCGTCGGCTCCCATTCGATGAGCGGCAGCAGTCGTGCTGAATAGCTCTCAAGAACCGTTCTATACTCATCTATGCGTTCTAGAATCGCGGCGGACACCGGAAAGACCACCCCTGGTGGGTTGAAGCCGCGTTCCGCTAGAACATGGTGGATCAGGTAGCGGTGCAGCCGGCCGTTACCGTCTTCAAACGGGTGTATGTAGACAAAACCGAATGCGAGGATTGCAGCGGACACGATCGGGTCAGAGTGCCGAGACGCACCGTGATCAAAAGCGATCATCCCGTCAGTCAGGGACGGAAGATCTTCATGCCGGGCACTTATATGATCAGGCAACGGCATCCTTGTTTCGCGGTCATGCTCGCCAACAAAACCGCCCTCGTCGCGGAAACCCAGCTTGATGAACCGGGCATCACCTATGACGATCCGTTGCAGTCGTAGCAGCTCATCGCGGTCGAGCGGCTGGCGACCGGCCTCGCCGATCGCACGGCCCCAACGCTGAATTCGGTCTTGTGGTGGACGCTCGCCTTCGATCGCGTAGCTGGAACGTGAGTCTTTGAGTAGAAGGAAAGCAGCCGTGCGCGCGAGCAAGTCCCGGGGGACATCGGCGATGACCGCGCGGGCTCGACTGGCCAAGTCCATCGCGATGAACTCGTCTAGCTTTTTCGTGCGAAAGACCAGCGGGCAGAAGTCTCTAGTTCCCGGCAGATTATTTTTAACGCGATATCGGGGAGCGTTTTCCCCTTCCGTCGCGAACTGTTGGTCGGGATCAACGACAGGCACGTAGCGACCGCCTTCTGCATCTGGCAGATTCAGTCGGCTTCCCGTTAGCCATTCAAACAGAAACCAGATTCGCCTTGCGTAGCTGCCGGTTGGCTTTTTGCGCACGATGTCAACAATGCCGTCAGGCCCGGTGGCCGCGAACAGCTTCGCGAGGACAGCAAGATCAAGCCCTTCGTATTTGAGAGCGAAGGTGAGGTGGCCATCTAAGTCTGCACTCGGGGCGTGGCGCGGCGTCAGGATGCGCCAAACCTCATCCTCAACGACCCGGTGATGGTTCCCTGTTGCCGAAAGTTTGCGGGGCAGTGGCACAGACAATCTGTAGGCGTCAATCAGTGCGCTGTAGCCTGCCAAGGTGGCGGTCTCAGGAAGGCGACGCTCCTGAAAAACGGTTCTCGGGCCCGAAAAAAGTACCTGTTGGTCCGATGGCATGAATTCCGTTCCCTTGGCGTGAATTTTTACTGCAGAGCATTGCACCCATGAAATCCGTTCCTAGCACATGAAAAATGTTCTTGAATAGGTATTATTCGTGAAAAACGGTTCAAACTTACGCCGCAGTCCGGGCATGTCAGATCACGGATCGATCTGCGGCGATCGACCGACGATGTTAAGAGGTCCTCCAACGAACTACGCCGAGTAGAAGTTGTCTTCGTCAAAAGGACATTCATCCCGAAGCATGACCGCTCCCCGTTTCACCGAGTTTTCTTCGGTGCCGAACACCTCCACAGAGTGCCGGCACCGTGTACAGGTAATAATGAGCCCCGGAACCGCGCCATAGTCACCATCCAGTTCCTCTTCCGAGACATCGATTTTCACGCGCATGTGCCGACCCTATTACGATTCACGCCGGGAGAATGGGATCACCGATCCTCCTGCAGGTGCCCCTGTCTCACGCGAAGCGTCCGTTTTGAGAGTCAATGACACCACGTCTCCTGTTTTCTTGCTGAACTTGTTGATTGCCTCCGGATTGAGGCTTTCCGGGCTCCTCTTCCACGATCCCAGCTCGTGTTCCTGCAGGCGACCATCTTCAAAAACGGTTTCGACTTTGATCCTGAGTTCCATCAAATCTCCCACTCTTCCGATGGGATACTCCTAAGCCCAAAACCAACTGACCCCCAACTTCTTTCCACTCCCCAAAGCGTGTGGATCAGATATCTCCGTATTTGATTGGCAATGCCCTACGTGGACGTTCGCCGTTTTGGAATTTCCTCCAGCGCGCTACCGTAGATTCTTTCTGTGTTCTCGGTCTCAGGGACCTTGTTGCACGGATCGGCTCCCCAGTTTAGCTCTGGCGCTTTTCTTTTCCTGAGTTGCTGTGAATGCCATACAAGTTCAATCATGCGCGTCGCGAAAAGTTTCCCAAAGCGAAGTACCGCGTCACCAACTGCAAGGAATACAGTCAAGGTCTCCGGAGTCGAGGTGATGTGACAATCTGGATTTCTGAAGATGTGGTCGAAAACTGGGCTTCTCCACGCCGCAAGACATGTGGCCGTCAGGCGCGTTACTCCGATTTGGGCATCGAGATTTGCCTCACTCTGCGGGTCGTGTTTCGACTTCCACTCAGGCAAACTCAGGGTTTCATGGGTTGTGTTGCAAAGATTTGAGCCTGTTAAGTTGTTTCGGCAATCGCTTGTGAGTCAGGTGGCGAGCTCAGCGAACTGCTGAAATGGACAGAGTCCAGGCGTGAGTTGGCCCTTGCGGATCATGTGCGACACTTCGATTCCGTCGAGCGTTGCCGCCGCTGAATCGAAAGCCTTGAACCCCAGCATTGGCCGCGTGCGTCTCTTGATGAAACGGTGGTCCTGCTCGACGATATTGTTCAAGTATTTCCGCCTGACCATCTCGATCGAGATCGGACAGCCAAAACCTTTGAGCATTTTGTTGATGGCCTTGATGCCTGCGGTGTTAGCTCCAATTTTGTCGATGACAATCTTTCGAGGAAAGCCATTGGCTTCCAGCATTCGGGCAAAGAATTTAGTGGCAGCAGATTTGTTGCGGCGCCGGGACAGCATGAAATCAAGCGTCTTGCCGCTCTTATCGACGGCTCGGTAGAGATAAACCCAGTTCCCTTTCACTCGGATGTAAGTTTCCTCCATTCTCCACGAACGGTCACATGGCTCTTTGCGGCGACGCGCTGCCTCAGCGATTGCAGGAGAATACCGTGTTACCCATCGGTTTAGCGTGGTGTGGTCCACTGAAACACCGCGCTCGGCCATGATTTCTTCTAAATCCCGGTAGGACACACCGTATCGGACATAGAAAAACACCGCGAACAGGATCACATCCTTCGGATATTGTGCGCCTTTGAAGGAAATCATGAACTGACTTTCGACTGATTTTATCGAATGTCATTCATCCGCAGAATCTGGCTTCGTCAACAGCCAAAAGTTTGCAACAGATCCAGCTTTCTCAACTCGTCAAGAGATGAATACAACGGTGTTGACGGATCAATTCTCGCTTGAGCGCGGCTTCTGAAGAATTTCGCATACTCTTCCACATAGACACGGTCCTTTTGCGGCATGTCCGCAAGATAGCTCATCAGAAAATTGTCATAGTGGTGGACTGCATCGGCGAAGCGGTTCTGCCGATGCCGCGCCATTGCGCGAAACAGTTCCGCCTTGGCCATGAAATATGGTTGCGCTTGGAACCCTTCCAAGCGGTCAAGAACGGCCGAATAATCCCCTGCTTGCATTGACTTCGCCGCCTTGTGAAAAACCCCCGCGTTTCTGATATCGCGGATGAGTTTCATAGGTCCGCCTCACCAACAGCGCCTTTGGTATTTCCGAATGGCATTATTCCCCAAGCTCCCGGATTTCCCTCTGGATCGACCATTCGATCAGTTCTGACCAAAGCTTGCGCACAAGATCCGGGTCCAGCCCATTTTGCGTGGCCGTTGCGCTGACTTTATTCAAAACCTCGGTTACCCGATCTGTTGTCCTTGCAGGCAGCCCCTCGATCTTCTTCAGATCAACAGCGCGGTCGATGTAGCCGCTGCGGTTGGCAAGAAGAGTAATCAGCTCGATATCGATGGCGTCGATCTGAACGCGAAGCTCAGCCATAGTCTTACAAGCTTCAGGCGGTCGTCGTTCACTCACGGCTATCTCCGTATATTTGGCTGCCAAGCAATTGGCGAAGGTGGGTTACAGCCCTTTGCGAGCGAGCCTCGCAGAAGTCGTCTGTCGGAGCCGGGAGCCGTCCAATCACGCGCCGGATTTGCTGATCACCGATCAACAGATCAAGATAGAGACCCACGGCTGCTCCGGAATGCTCAAAGCGAAGGTGGCCTTCCTGCCGCGCACGTAGCAGCACCTGCTCCAGCAAGGGAAATACAGCTTCTCGCCCGGCCTTTGAAAGCGTCGCGCCAAGCTCACCACTGCTATCAGCGGCTGCGGCCCGGTTGAGTGCTACGGCACGATCACCAGTTAGCAAATCCAAAAGCTTCGGCCCCAACGTTCCCAGAATGGAAAGCGCGTCATGGTCGGTTTCCAATTCAGCTTCCAGGTGGGATTTCACTTCTTCTGCGTTACGCGTGACGAGGGCACGGAACAGCCCCTGTTTATCCCCATACCAGTTGTACAACGTCTCGTTGGAAGCGCGGGCCTGTTTCGCAATGCCCTGCATGGACGTACCCCCATACCCTTTGACCTCCAGCACCTTGTAGGCCGCCGCCTCGATCTGTTGCTGACGCAGCGATCGTTTCTCTTCTCGCAAAATCACTCTCCGACCTGTTGACAGAAACCGTAACTCAAATTACGGATATCCGCAACCGTAATCGCAATTACACTTTTGGAGATACAAAAATGGAACAATCTGACCGTCACGTCATCGCCGCTTTGGCAACACTCATCCTTCTGCAGGGGATCATGCTTTCCGCCTTGTATGCCGGGATCAGGCCTCATCCGCCCATCGCCACGCCCCTATTTGGCATTGCTCCGTTTCTTGGAGCCGCGATGTCTGTCGCTCTGGCAGCGATCATCGTGCAACCGCTACGCAGTCGGGCGGGACACATTTTGAGCGTTTTTGCCGCGCTCATGGCCCTGGTTTCCTTCGGGCCGCAGAAATATTTCGACGCACAATTGGACCTGATCTACCCGGCGGTTCTCCTTGGCCAATTTGCTGCGCTGGTCATCTTTGCCTCTGTTGTGAAAGTGGCGCGCCCACAACAGGAAACCGTTGCAGAGCAAGTCTGATGGCTCGGTTTCTATTGCCCATGTCCATGCTCTCGCTCTTGAGCATCGGCGCAATCTTCGGGTTTTTCTACGCCTGGGTCTGTTCGACGATGTGGGGGCTGGATGCCACAGAGCCACGAACGGCCATCGCCGCGATGCAAGCTATGAACGCTTCTGTCCGAAACGCGGCGTTTTTCCCGGCATTCTTCCTGACGCCTCTCATACTTGTGGTAACGTTATATGTCGCTTCGACCCAACAAAAAAAGCGCTCTGCCGCACTCTTCGGCTTTGCTGCAGTGCTCTACGTTGTTGGGGCCTTCTTTGTCACGGTCACAGTCAACGTTCCGATGAATGAAGCGCTGGCAGAGGTTGTTGTTCCAACCGATACCGAGGCGGCGCGCGGTATCTGGCTTGACTATTCATCCTCTTGGCAATTCTGGAACAGCCTAAGAACCGTAGTCAGCGGAGTGTCACTCCTCCTGACCGGCCTGGCCATCTATCTGATTCAGCAGGACACCGCGCAATGGAACTTTCACTTCTGACATTCGCCCTTCTGGCGCTGGTTGTGGTTATGACGCCCGGCCCAACGGTCTTGCTCGCCCTATCCAATGGATCAAGGTTCGGTATCGCTGTGGCAGGGTACGGCATCGCGGGCGCGGCGATCTCTGACGCCGTTCTCATCGCGGCGGCGGGGTTGGGATTGGGTGCTATCCTAGCTGCCTCGGCGATTCTGTTCAGTGTCGTCAAATGGATCGGCGTTACTTACCTCGTCTGGCTGGGCGTACAGATGATGCGATCATCCGGCCAATTGGGGCCGGTCGAGAACTCAACCAAGAACGAGAAATTGGGTACGCTTCGCAACAAGGCAGTCTTTAGGAAGAGCTTTCTTGTCGCGGTCACAAACCCCAAGGGCTACCTGTTCTTCACAGCGTTCCTGCCGCAGTTTCTCATACCGACAGAGCCAATGTTTCAACAGTATGTAGTGCTGGCGCTAGTCTTTATCGTGGTCGATGTGCTCGTCATGACCGCCTATGCAGGCCTGGGCGCAAATTCAGTGCAGTTTCTCAGCAATCGCGGGGCGTTGTGGATCGACAGGATTTGTGGCGGTCTTCTTGTCTCCTTGGGTCTTGCTTTGACCTTCTTGAAGCGCGCCGACGTGTAGCTCTCAGCAACACCAGCCTAGAAGGCTGGAAGCCAAGAACATTCGTTTTTGACCAGCCCCGGTTGCTGAAGCGGACCTTGGCACATTCGCAGCGAAAGCTCACTTCGTCCCGCGTTGCGGTCACTGATCGTTCGCATATCAACCCAATCAGCTCGCGTTGTGCGCGGCGAGTTGAAGGCCAAGACTGCGATGTTGACCGGTCTGCGTAAGCCTTTTCTTATTCGTGCCTGTCAGGATGCAGTATCACCAAGCGCCGCTTTCGGTACGCTCCACATTCAAACAGTATGCCACACAAGCGCTTCCGTCGTAGCTATGTTTAAACCCTCTGAGATGGGGAACCTTCAACACCGCAGAACTCAATCACAACGTGGACCAGTACTGTAATTCCCTCTAGAGCGTGGGTTGTAACTTTACGCAGGATCAACGCGTTTACTTGATCCGTGTCAAAGTGAGCCTTGACGGTTTCTGAACTAATCAGTTCAAGAGAAACCAAGGAGTTGCCACTATGCTGAACAAAACTCTTGCCGCGCTGATGATGATATCAGCCATGCTGCTGAGCGCCTGTGAAAACAAGGGCCAGACTTATCCCGTAACCGGCGAACAATGCGGACCGAACGATCCTGTCAAGACCCTGGATGCCGAAGATTGCTATGTCCCACCCGCGGGTGTCTGACGCGGAACCGCATTTCCGTTGATTCAGGGGGCCAACCTGCATCTAAACCTTTCTGGCAAAACATGTTACTCTGGCCTGACCCCTGCTGAATAGATGAATGAGGCGGCCATGCGTCTGATCTTGATTGCACTGCTTTTGCCAGCCACTGCAACCGCCGACCCGGCGTTGGAATGTTCCGACGCCGGATCACAAGTCGAAATCGGATCCTGCGTCGGAGAGATGGAAACACGGGTGTCGCGTGCGCTACAGGTGAGTTTTGATTTGGCGGTACAATCTGCCAAGGAGCTGGATGAGGTCACCGGGCGGATAGTGGCTGAACCTGCCCTCATAGCGGCGCAACAAGCCTGGGAAACCTATCGCGATACGCATTGCACCGCCGTCGGCGCGTCGTTTGGTGGCGGATCGGGTACAGGTATCGCAATCACATCATGCCGGGTGAATTTGGGGCGGGCACGCGTTGAAGAACTGTTGAGTTTTGCAGACTGACTGAAACGATTCCTTTTGATCTTTGCACAGGTTCCTATATAGAGGCGCATCCCAAGCCAGAATCCTTGAAGATACGCCCCAGCAGGTACCACAATGTCGCCCACAGTGCCGATCACGCAAGACGTCATGACTCTCCCTCGTAAATTGCCCGAGGGGAAGGTGAACCTTGTCGGTCTCACCCGCGACCGTTTGCGCGAGGTTCTGATCGAACATGGCACGCCGGAAAAGCAGGCCAAGATGCGCACCGGTCAGATCTGGCAGTGGATCTATCAATGGGGTGTGCGTGATTTTTCCGCGATGACGAATCTCGCCAAAGCGTACCGTGCGCAACTGACCGAAAACTTTGTGGTCGAGATCCCTGAGGTCGTGACCCGACAGGTGTCCGAGGACGGCACCCGCAAATATCTGTGCCGTATCGCGGGTGGGCACGAGGTCGAGGTGGTCTACATCCCCGAGGAAGATCGCGGAACGCTGTGCATATCGTCTCAGGTCGGATGTACACTGACATGTTCGTTTTGTCATACCGGCACCCAGAAGCTTGTACGTAATTTAACATCTGCCGAAATTGTCGGGCAGATCATGATGGCGCGCGACGATCTTGACGAATGGCCGACCCCTGGTGCGCCAAAGGATGAAACGCGCCTTCTGTCGAACATCGTTCTGATGGGAATGGGTGAGCCGCTTTACAATTTCGAAAACGTCCGCGACGCGATGAAGATCGCGATGGACCCCGAGGGGATATCCCTGTCGCGCCGCCGCATCACGCTGTCGACCAGCGGAGTGGTGCCCGAAATTGCACGCACCGCCGAGGAAATCGGTTGTCTGCTGGCGATCTCGTTCCATGCAACCACGGATGAAACCCGCGACGTTCTGGTTCCGATCAATAAACGGTGGAATATCAATGAGTTGTTGCAGGCGCTGGCCGGCTATCCCAATGCCTCGAACTCCGAGCGGATCACGTTCGAATACGTGATGCTGGACGGTGTGAATGACAGTGACGAGGATGCCCATCGTTTGATCGACCATATCAAGCGCCACAAGATTCCGGCCAAGATCAACCTGATCCCGTTCAACGAATGGCCCGGTGCACCGTACAAGCGCAGCTCGAACAACCGCATCCGCGCTTTTGCCAACATCATCTATCAGGCAGGCTACGCCTCTCCCATTCGCAAGACACGGGGCGAGGATATCATGGCGGCGTGCGGTCAGTTGAAATCGGCAACCGAACGTGCCCGCAAATCGCGCAAACAGATTGAGTCCGAAGCCGGTTTAACCCGGTAGTTTTTCTGTCCGGTTCATCATGGATCGGGTGGTCGTGCTTTGATTGTCCAAAATGACCGCCTGCACGCATGAAGTGTGCCTGTAAACTTAATGTTTCAGATACTGATTCAATATGCATAATTTGCTATATTTTAAAGATTCAATGCCGCAGGATGCAGGTTCAAATCGAAGCACAAGGCGGTGAGATTCTGGGACCTGAGCTGGTAAGAGATCCCAGAGCCGCTAGAATAAGAACTCTGTCGTCACGTGGCGCTCAGGCGAACTGATTTTCAGGCGGGTCGTAATAATGGACTCCTATCTACGAATAATTCTCCAGCACAAAGCCATTGCGTGCGCGATACTTCTGATTTCTTCAGGACTGGCAACGGCGGATGGTCACAACGCTCATATTGCGATCGAAAATCCGGCAGAGTTGAGCAAGGATGAGGCCGCGGCCCACTACCATTCACTAAGCCGTCGCATGGCACGGGGGTATGCCGCGGCGCAACTGGATCTGATCCTCAACTACCAAAGCTGGCCGCTTTTTAACGACGCGCCTTATATCTCGGCCACGCACGGGCAGCGTTACGTAAACTCGTATGCCAACCGAATGGCACATAACTACGGGACATTGCAGCAAGGCGAAAAACTTCCCATGGGATCGGTGCTTGCCAAGGACAGCATGACGGTGACCGATGAAGGTCACATACATCCAGGGGCCATGTTCATAATGGAAAAATTGCCAGACGGTACCAGCCCGATCACCGCTGACTGGCGTTATATAATGGTGCTGCCGGACGGGTCGGTGTTCGGGGATACTATGGGGGACCGCGCCAGTGAGGTCGCGTACTGCCATGTCTGTCACGAGCAAGTGGCGGATCGCGACTATACGTTCTTTATCCCCGAAGAATATCGGGTGGGAAACTAAGCCGGTTCACCCGGCAGCTTGAGTTCTGTCGCCTCACGGCGGCTGAGCTGTTCGCCTTGTTTTCGTTTGGACAGTACCTCGCGGGCCAACGCGTATTTGTCATCCTGCCAGAAGATCAGGCATCCGTTGCAGCCCTTGCCGCAGCATCCTTCCGTGCCGATGCGGTTTGTCTTGAACCGGCGTTCGTTACCGTCTTCGCCAATCTTTTCAACCAGATCATCGCGACGGCGTGCATAAGCTGTTGAATTGTCGCGACCGGAGGTTTCCAATCCCTGCACGAGCTTGTCAAAGCGAATGCGGCTCCAGTGTTCGTCGGTCAGGGCGCGTTCCTTGCGCAGCACTGAATAGACCGGAAAACGGGCGCGCAGATCGTCGATATCCTCGTGATCAAACAGGGTGAAAGGCAACCGGATGATGGTTTTTGTGCTGCCATGAACCACGTCCAACCGTGCGCCATCATGGGCGCGTTCGAAATCATAGACCCGCAGCAGAACCGTGTCGCGTGCGACTGGCGAGACGAAATCCAGCACATCACCCGGTTCCAGCTTGTTCTTCACCTCAACCAGAAAGGCATCCTCGGTCACTTCGGTGACGATCCCGGCATATTCCCATTGCGAGATCGAGGCCGTGTGTTCGTAATCATGTGCATAGTTTGTCAGCCGACCCTCGTGAAAGGCCAGCGTATAGCCGCGATTTCCGACGGTTTCGAGCTCGCGCATGTAAGGCTTGGGGTCCCAGTTTTCGGGATCCGCGAAATAGTCATCGATGGCCATACGATAGGCCCGCGCGACGATCGCGGCGTAGTATTCCGATTTGCCGCGCCCTTCGACCTTGAGGCTGTCGACACCGATTTTCAGGTACTCGTCCAGCTTCGGCATGATGCAGAGGTCGCGTGAGTTTAGGATGTACGAGCCGCGATCATCCTCTTCGACGGGCATCAGGTCACCGGGGCGACAGCCTTCTTCCAGCAGGAATTCGAACAGGTCGGCGTTTTCTTCGGTGATACGCAATTCCTGATGCGTACCATCCTTGAGGCGCAGTTTCAGACCGTAGTTCCAGCGGCAGGAATTGGCGCAGTTGCCCTGGTTGGCCCCGCGTTCGGCCATGAAATTCGACAGCAGGCAGCGGCCCGAATAGGTCATGCACATAGCGCCGTGCACGAAGGCTTCTAACTTGATATCAGGGCATTTCTCACGGATCTCGACCAGTTCGGGATAGGAAACCTCACGCGCCAGAACCACCAGCTCGGCCCCCTGATCCTGCCAGAACTTCACCGACAGCCACGAACAGATATTGGCCTGGGTCGAGATATGCAGCGGCAGTTCGGGCGCGCGCTCGCGGACGTATTGGAATACGCCCGGATCGGCGATGATCAACCCGTCGGGCTGCACCTTGCGCACCGTGTCGATGTATTCGTCCAGTTTCGGGATGTCTTTGTTATGCGAGAACAGGTTCAGTGTCAGGTAGGCGCGCCGGCCATGGTTGTGGCAGAACTCGACCCCTTCAATTACCTCGTCCAGCGAAAACTCAGACTTGGTGCGCAGCGACATATCCGGCGTGCCCAGATACACGGCGTCTGCCCCATAGAGGATGGCGAGTTTAAGTTTGCGCAGATTGCCCGCAGGCATCAGCAACTCGGATCTGGGCTGGGTCATGGAAGCTACCTGAAAAAGGATCAAGGCGGCCTTCTACGCCATAATCATTGCGCCCAAAACCCTGTTATCTGCGACGGAACCGCGCTGTGCCGAAAACTTCGATCAGTTGTTGGCGCACCGGCTCGGGTTGCGCCTCGACTGCGTTCAGAACCTCACGCAGTTCGGCGCGCAGCCCATGCATCTGATCAATCAGCGAGATCATCATCGACAGCGCATCGGCCTCCATGTCGTATTGCTCGTGCAACTCGCAAGCCAGTTCCAGCCGGGCAACGTCGATACTGTGATAGACCAGCCCCTGCTCCGATTGTTCAGGGATCACGATCTCGGCCGCAAGATATTCGGTCAGGCGGTCAGAGGTCAGGCGCGAGACGGTTTCGATCAGTTCCTTTTCGGTCAGGGTCATGACGGCATTCCTTTCCGCGGATCGTAGCGGTGCGTTTCGCGCCAGGTCTCCATGAACTGCCTGAGGTCATCATCGATCTTGTCGGGCATCGAGACAGTCAATTCGATCAGTTGGTCGCCGCGCTGGGATGAGCCGCGTTTCTTCACCCCCTTGCCGCGCAGGCGAAGGGTTTTACCGCTGCTGGTGCCCGCCGGAACATTGACGTTTACACCGCCATCGATTGTGGGGGCGGCGACTTTGCCGCCCAGAATGGCCTCATCTATGCTGATCGGCAGCGTAATATGGATGTCGTCGCCCTGACGGTCAAACACCGGATGTTTGGCGACCGTGACGGTCACCAACGCATCCCCCGGAGGGCCTTCGCCATAACCCGGAGCACCCTTGCCGCGCAGACGGATGGTTTGACCCTCGGTTATACCGGCGGGGATCTTGACCTCGATCCGGTTACCGTCTGGTAGGGTCAGTTTCTGGCTGGCGCCAAACACGGCATCCAGAAAGCTGATCTGAAGGGAATAGTTCAGGTTATGCCCTGGCGCATGAAACTCATGTCTTTGCTGGCCGCCAAATCCACCGCGGCCGCGCATGAATTCGGCAAAGATGTCCGACATGTCGTCCGGGTCCGCCTGACGCCCGCGATAGGGGTTTCCAGCGGCCTCGGCATAGTCCCGGTAATAGTGTTGTTGTGGGCGTTCCTGACCCGATGCGTCGATTTCGCCATTGTCGTAGCGGGCGCGGGTTTCAGGATCTTTCAACACGTCATACGCGGCGGCGGCGGCCTTGAATTTAGCCTCGGCCTTGGCATCGCCGGGTTTCAGGTCCGGGTGGCATTCCTTGGCAATACGCCTGTAGGCTTTCTTGATTTCGTCGGCGCTGGCGTCTTTCGGGACGCCAAGGACGGAATAGGGATCGTCGCTCATCTCACACTCGCGGGTCAGGGCAGGTCTGATCTTGATGAATGTGTTCTACCACGTGTTTTCAACGGGTCAAAAGGAAGAGGCGATTGAATTGTCTCGAAAAAACTCAGAAGCCTGCTAATATCTTCATATTTCTGATTGTAGATAGACGGAGGCCATCCCATGTCGCGCAGAATCAAATCCGCTTTGGCCCTGCTGGCTGGCAATGCCATCGGGCTGTTGCTGGCTTCGCTGATACTGTCCGGTTTCGCGATCAAACCGATCTCTTTTATCGTGGTTGTGATCGTTTTCACTGTCGTTCAGGTGATCGCCGAGCCCTTGATACTGAAGCTTGGCGAAAAGAAAGCGCCAGCGTTGAAAGGCGGGATTGCCCTGGTCGTAACATTTGTGGGCCTGCTGGTGACCGACCTTATCGCGTCGGGGCTGACTGTTGGTGGTATCTCGAACCTACTGGCGGCGACGCTGCTTGTCTGGCTGGGGGCGCTGATCGCCAGCGTGGTACTGCCGATCTACGTGTTCAAGGACCTGCGTGCCGCGAAGAAGTAATCACAGCGCGTTCAGGCTGGCCTCGATCGCCTGCCACAGTTCGTCCACCGGTTCGCATCCAACGGACAGGCGGATGAAGGCCGGGTCGACGCTATCGCCCCAGCGCGCGCGGCGCTCGGCCGAGCTGTGAACACCACCAAAGGAGGTGGCGGGGCGCAAAAGCGGGCAGGTGTTGATGAAGGCTTCGGCCTTGTCTTCGCTTTCCAAAGTCAAGGATAGCAGAAATCCGAACCGTGCCGTTTGTGCCTGCGCCAGTGCGTGTGATGGATCATTGGCCAGTCCGGGATAGCGGACCTGTTTGACCGCTGGGTGACCTGCCAACCGTTCTGCTATTACCTGAGCCGAGTTGCACATCCGGTCGAACCGGACATCCAGCGTTTCCAACCCGCGATGCAGCAGCCATGCCTCATTCGGTCCGGGGATCGAGCCGGAGACCTTCCGCCATTCCTCGACCCGTTCCATGATGTCACTGTTGCGGCTGGCCACATGGCCCATCAGCATGTCGGAATGCCCGCCCATCGCTTTGGTGTCGGACGACACGACCACGTCGATGCCCAAATCCAACGGGCGCTGACCCAACGGCGTCATCGTCGTATTGTCGGCAATCGTCACCCCGCCAGCAGACCGCACCTGTTCGGCTGTGGCTTTCAGGTCAATCATGTCCAGACCAGGGTTCGAAGGGCTTTCGACGAACACAACGTCAAACCCGTCAAAACCACTTGCGGCAAACGCAGTGGTCGGGCGCTCTTCAATTGTCACGCCAAGACGCGAAAGGAACCGGTCGGCCAGCAGACGGGTGACATAGTACCCGTCCGAAGGAATCAGAAGGCGCGACCCGGCTTGCACAGTTGCAAAAAGAGCCGCAGAAATTGCGGCCATCCCTGAAGGAAAACTGAGGCAAGGCGCGTCTTCCAGATGGGACAAAACATGCTCAAGATGTACCCAGGTGGGGTTATCGACACGGCCATAGGTCGGGTGACCGTCCGGCGCGCCCGGCAGATGGAACATGCTGCTTTGCGTCAGTGGAAGGGCGACGGGTTCGCCTTTTGACAACGCGTTGCCACGTAGGTGGAGCATTTCGCCTGTCTTTGGGGGTTTCATCGCTCAGCGCCCCGGAATTTCGTCGCGGGGCGGGGCGGGTTCCCAGTTCTCGATGATCTCGGCCGCCTCCTGCGCGGTATCGACAAAGCGGAACAGGTCCAAATCCTCCTCCGAGATCGTACCGGCATCCGCCAGTGCGTCCCAGTTGATAACCTTCTCCCAGAACGCGCGGCCAAACAGCAGGAATGGCACGCGATCCATTCTGCCGGTCTGGATCAGGGTCAGGGATTCGAACAGTTCATCCAGCGTCCCAAACCCACCGGGAAAGATGGTGATGGCGCGGGCGCGCATCAGGAAGTGCATTTTGCGGATCGCAAAATAGTGGAAATTAAAGCTGAGCTCTGGCGTCACGAAACTGTTTGGCGCCTGTTCGTGCGGAAGCACGATGTTCAGCCCGATCGAGCACCCGCCCGCTTCGTGTGCACCGCGATTGCCAGCTTCCATCACACCGGGGCCGCCGCCAGTGACGATCACATTCTCGCGGCAGCCGGTTTCTTTTGATTTTACGGTCATCAGCCGGGCAAACTCACGCGCCTCATCATAATATTTTGAGAGGCTGGCCAGAGTCTCTGTCCGCGCGGTGTGCTTTTGCGAGGGTTCGGGAATGCGGGCGCCGCCGAACATTACGATGGTCGACGCGATCTCACGCTCGGTCATGATCATTTCGGGTTTCAGCAACTCAAGCTGCAAGCGTACAGGGCGCAGCTCGTCCCGGCACAGAAACTCGTCATCCGCGAAAGCCAGACGGTAGGCCGGAGAGCGTGTTTGCGGTGTGTCCGGAACCTCTTTCGCGGTCGAGCGGTCGGTCTGCGCATCGCGAAACGGACTGTGACGGTCTTCTCTCATCGGTGATCGATCCCTGCTTGCGTGTTTGACAAACAGCTATAGGGTTCGCGGGCAGAGTGCCAGTCACGGAAAGACGAGAATGAATTGGAAAAGTGAAATATCGGCAGCACGGGACCGCATCGCGGGATATGCGCAAGTGACCCCGGTTATGGAAAGCAACATTCCCGGCTATCCGGTTGAGCTGAAACTCGAGCACATGCAGCATACAGGCAGTTTCAAGGCGCGGGGTGCGTTCAATACGCTGCTCAGCTCGGATGTGCCGCCCGCGGGTGTGGTCGCCGCATCCGGTGGCAATCATGGTGCGGCGGCGGCTTATGCAGCGCAGACGCTGGGTTATCCTGCAAAGATATTTGTGCCGGAACTGGCAGGCCCTTCCAAGATCGCACTGATCCGGCAAACCGGCGCCGACCTGAGCGTTGTTTCCGGTGAATACGCGAACGCGCTGACCGCAGCGCAGGAGCATGAGGCGACGACGGGGGCAATGCAGATCCATGCTTATGACGCCCCGGCCACGGTGGCTGGGCAAGGAACCTGTTTTGCGGAATGGGACGCCCAGGGCTTGCAGGCGGATACGGTACTGGTCGCTGTTGGTGGCGGCGGGCTGATCGCCGGGGCGCTGGCCTGGTTCGGTGGCGCGCGCAAGGTTGTGGCGGTCGAGCCGGAAACGTCCTGCGCGTTGAATGCAGCGTTGCGCGCTGGTGAGCCGGTTGATGTTTCCGTGTCGGGCATCGCCGCAAACGCGCTGGGCGCGCGGCGGATCGGCGAAATTTGTTTTGAATTGGCACAGGGTATGAGTTCGGTTCTGGTGTCAGACGATGCCATCGCGGCGGCACAGCAAGCGCTTTGGCGCGCGCATCGCATTCTGGTAGAGCCTGCGGGCGCGACCGCATTGGCCGCCTTGACCTCGGGTGCGTATCGACCTGAACCGGGTGAGCGCGTGGCCGTTCTGGTTTGTGGTGCAAATATCGCGCCGGACCCGTTCGCTGAGTGAATTATCGGGTTGTGGATGTGGATGGTGGATTTTATCTATAATCCATGACTGCAATGATCTCCGACACGATTTACCAAAGCCTCAGCCAGCGGATCATCACCGGAGAATTAGCGGCCGGTGAAAAGCTGCGGCAGGACCATATTGCCCGAACCTTCGATACCAGCCATGTTCCGGTGCGCGAAGCCTTGTTGCGGCTTGAGGCGCATGGGTTGGCCCGGCATGAACCGCGCAAGGGAATGCGTGTTACAGCGTTAGACCCGGCAGAGGTTCGGGAGGTGATCGAAATGCGTGTGGCCTTGGAAACGCTGGCGTTGCAGCAATCGATACAAAACATGTCTCCGGTCGCGTTGGAAAAGATCGAAAACGCACGCATCGCCTGTGACGAGGCACAGTCGATGCCGCAATGGGAGGCTCTGAACAGAACGTTCCATCGCGCCATCCTGACACCTTGCGGGCTGCCTCGGCTTTTGCACGCAATTGACGATCTGCATATCGCAAGCGCACGCCATCTGTTCGCGCAATGGCGGTTGAAATGGGTGCAGCGGGCTGACACGGATCATGCGGCCATTGCGCGAGCGTTGAAGCGCAAGGAAATGGCCACAGCAACGGCGATCCTGACCCGCCATATCCGGCGCGCAAGCTGATGACCCTGAGCCTCAGACGCAATTGGGCTCGTCTACGTCGCATTGCGCCATGGGTCGGGCTTGCGTATAGGCCAAATCAACGTGAACAGATTCTGTAGGGAGACACCCCATGTCCAACGCGCAACTGGAAGCCGCCATCGAAACCGCCTGGGAGGCACGCGAGACCATCACGCCCGCCACCACAGGCGAGCAGCGCGAGGCGATCGAGGATACGCTGAATGCGCTGGACAGTGGCTCGTTGCGCGTGGCGGAAAAGCTGGAATCCGGTGACTGGCACGTAAACCAATGGGCCAAAAAGGCGGTTCTGCTGGGCTTCCGTATCAAGGACATGGAAATCCAGCCGGGCGGTCCGCAGGACGGCGGCTGGTGGGACAAGGTGGACAGCAAGTTCGCCGGTTGGGGTGAAAACCAGTGGCGTTCTGCCGGGTTCCGCGCGGTTCCAAACTGCGTTGTCCGCAAATCCGCTTATATCGCACCGGGCGTGGTGCTTATGCCGTCTTTCGTGAACCTTGGGGCCTATGTTGACGAAGGCACGATGGTTGATACCTGGGCCACCGTCGGATCCTGCGCACAGATCGGCAAGAATGTGCACCTGTCGGGTGGCGTTGGTATTGGCGGAGTGCTTGAGCCGATGCAGGCTGGTCCCACCATCATTGAAGACAATTGCTTTATCGGCGCGCGCTCGGAAGTGGTGGAGGGATGTATCGTCCGCGAAGGCTCGGTTCTTGGGATGGGCGTGTTCATTGGTAAGTCCACCAAGATCGTGGACCGCGAAACCGGAGAAGTCATGTATGGCGAGGTTCCGCCCTATTCGGTTGTGGTCGCGGGTTCCATGCCGTCGAAGAACAATGTCAGCCTCTATTGCGCGGTGATCGTGAAGCGGGTTGACGAAAAGACCCGCTCGAAAACGGGCATCAACGAATTGCTGCGGGACTGATCGTTCTGATTAACGCGCAAGGCCGGGGCATAACTGCTCCGGCCTTTTGTTTTTTGGGTCAGGTCGGTTGAACCAGATACGAGGTTCGTGGCCGTGATCAGGCTTGAAGTGCTGCTTAGCGGTTCTCGCCCTGCATGGCTTCCACTTCTGTGCTTCCTGTTTTTATCTCAGCACTTTCGGTTTCACCGTCGCCGCCGGATTCAACTCAACAGTTTTTCGGGCCGGAGGCCTTCAATCAATGAGGGAGGTCGAGACTGGCGTTCACTGAGTCTCTCACCCAGCTTATCCCTTGATCGGATATCGGTCCGGTTCCTCGAAAACATCGATTACCCGCGTGCCAGCCTTGATTTTGCCGCCATGTTCCACGCCCGATGGGATCGAATAACTGTCGCCCGGGCGGTAGGTCCGGGTCTGCCCGTCGATGGTCAATTCAATCTCACCCTCCACCACTGTGCCCCATTGGGCTTTGTGAGAATGTAAGGGCAATTCGAAATCCTGAAGAAACGTGAAGAACGCCACCAATCCTGCATCCGACCGGATCACGGCCGTTTGCACCACGTCGTCGGGGAACGGTACGTCGAGGCTGGGAAATCTCGTTATGAAATCTGGGTAGGGCATGAAGGCGTCCTTTGGTATCCGGGATCGGTTTATTCTGGGTACTATGGGCGCAAGGCGGGGCTCCTGCAATTGTTGGCTGCTTGACCGCGAACCGGCGCGGGGCTATGGCCCGGTGCATGGAGAAGCAAAAGAAACCCTCACGTCAGCAAGTCTATACCCTTCTGGTCCAGATTGGCCGCAAGGAGGGCGACGGCCTGCCTGATGGGGCGACCGGCGCGGCACTGATGTGTTATGCCAGCGGCGTGGATGAGGCCGAGGCCGTGCGTGAGACGGTTGCGATCCTGAAGCAGGCAGACACCGCACCGCTGGATGTTACCGGATATGGCACATTGGCCGAGCGTGAAGCGCAAGGCCACGATATCGAGCCGGACGAACGTGCGCTGATGCAAAGAGCATTGGATGAAAACGCAGTGATCGTCGCGCAGATGACACCGTTTTTCGAAGACGAAGCACAAGCTTAGTTTCGCGACCCGAACCACTTGCGATAGATTTCGTCATAGGTTCCGTCTTCGCGCAGGCCGAGCAATGCCTGGTTAACATCCTCGACCAGCGGTGATCCGGTCGGAAATGCGATGCCGTAATTCTCGCGCAGGAAGACGCCACCTGTCATCGATGCAATCCGCCGCCCTTCATGAGCTGCAAAGTAGGACAGGATCGGCGCGTCGAACACGACGGCATTCAGTTCTTCGGCTTTGAAGGCGTCCAGCATCTCGTTCAGTCCGGGGTAGCCGGTGAATTCGATCTCGCGCCGGTTCAGAAAGCTCGCCGCTGTAGACCCCGAGATTGTCCCGACATTCTTGCCGTAAAGGTCGTTCACCGAATTCACGCTGCCGGTAATCGCGTCCACCGTCATGACCGAGGTGATGCGGGCGGTAAACACCGACACGATGAACAAGGATGACACCACCAGGGTAACCCCCAGCATACGACCGAACGGTGTTCGCGGCATTCGTTCTTCGAACCCGCCATTCACAACCAAATTGAGTGCCCACCAGAACGATGGGAACCACGCCTCGTTAAGGTTGCGGTCGAAATAGGGTTGGGCACGGCGTTCAAAGCTCCACATCAGCATGCCGCCACCGAGGAGAATGGCAAAGGCCAGCCCGATAGCGATGAAAAGTTCTTTCGATAGCAGAGCCTGCAAAATCGAAGGCTTTCGTACCGCGTCCGAGGGCACCATGATCTGAAGACCCGCTTCAAAGATCGGCTGAGAGAAGTCCATTTGCGTTTCGCGCAGGGCGGTGATCGAGATATTGGCGATGGCAAGGTCTGCAGATCCGCTCTGCACGGCACCCAACATGTCAGAAAACGCGTCGACGCGGTTGACCGTGTAGTCCCAGTTCAGAGCCTCGGCCAGGGCCGCCAGCAAATCCATGGAAAAACCGGTTTCATGGCCGCCCTCGACATAGGAAAACGGCGGGCGGGTCACTGTTGTGACCGAAAGGGACTGTGCCAGGCTCTGCTGTGCGATGACGGCGAAAGTCAGGCAGATCAGTGCGAAGAGGACGCGCTTCATATTCAATTCACCTGTTTCGCGGCCCTGTAACGCGAATTTGTGGCGGGCGGCAAGGTGGTCGCAGGGTAAAGTTCCATGTTTTATTGGGGTGCCGCTTTGACATCTACATATTCGGATGACCGTTTTTTTTACGGATTGGGGTTGGAAAACCGGCCAAATCGTTGAATCTGTGCGCGAACCCGCGTCAGACACAGTTACAGAGGTCCCCGCATGACTGATCCCGTCCAATTGACAGCCGAACTGATCCGTTGCCCTTCGGTCACACCTTCAGAGGGCGGAGCACTTGTTTTGCTTGAGACAGTGCTGTCGGAGGCAGGTTTCGAATGCACGCGCGTCGATCGCGGCGGCATCAGTAACCTGTTCGCGCGTTGGGGGCAGAAAGGTCATGCGCGTAGTTTCGGATTTAACGGTCACACAGACGTCGTCCCTGTCGGCGACGAAGCTGCCTGGACTGCGCCGCCCTTCGGGGCCGAAGTGCGGGATGGTGTGATGTATGGGCGCGGTACTACCGATATGAAATCCGGTGTTGCGGCTTTTGCGGCTGCCGCAATGGATTTCGTGCGTGACACCCCGCCGGATGGGGCAATTGTTCTGGCGATTACTGGTGATGAGGAAGGCGATGCGTTGGACGGCACCACTGCGCTTCTCGATTACATGGAAGGCGCGGGTGAGCGTATGTCGGTCTGTCTGGTGGGTGAGCCAACATGCCCGAACAAAATGGGTGAGATGATCAAGATCGGTCGCCGGGGCTCAATGACTGCGTGGTTTAAGATTACAGGTGTGCAGGGACATTCGGCTTATCCCCATCGGGCCAAAAACCCTCTGCCCGCCATGGCGCGGCTGATGGATCGGCTTGCCAGCCATGAACTGGATCAGGGCACGGACCATTTCGACGCCTCAACACTGGCTGTTGTCACCATCGACACCGGAAACGCCGCAACCAACGTGATCCCGTCGCAATGCAGCGGCGCGGTCAATATCCGCTTTAACGATCTGCATTCCGGGGCCAGCCTGAGTGACTGGTTGCAATCAGAGGCGGATCAGGTGGCAGCCCAATACGGTGTCGACATCGGTGTCACGATCAGCATATCGGGTGAAAGTTTTCTGACCCCACCAGGGCCTTTGTCGGATCTGGTGGCCAAAGCGGTCGAAGCCGAAACCGGCGTTACGCCTGAACTGTCGACAACCGGCGGCACCTCGGATGCGCGCTTTGTCAAAAACCATTGTCCGGTGGTGGAGTTCGGCTTGGTCGGACGCACGATGCATCAGGTGGACGAGTGCGTTGAGGTTGTGCAGATCGAGCAACTCAAATCGATCTATACCCGTATCCTGACGGATTATTTCGCCTGATCCATGCAGCGCACATTGGTGATCATGGTCAAGGAACCTCGACCGGGCCGTGTCAAGACGCGGCTGGGGCGTGATATCGGCATGGTTGGTGCCGCGTGGTGGTTTCGGCACCAGACCCGCGCTTTGATCCGAAAGCTGCGTGACCCTCGCTGGCAGATCGTGCTGGCCGTGTCGCCCGATGCAGAAGGTCTTGCAAGCCGTATCTGGCCCGTTGATCTGCCGCGCGCGCCGCAGGGGTCCGGCGATCTGGGGGACCGGATGAGACGGATGTTGCGCGGAATGCCCAAGGGGCCGGTTTGCCTGATCGGAGCGGATATTCCGGGTATTTCGCGTGCACATATTGCCCGCGCTTTTGGAGCGCTTAGGCGAACCCAGATGGTGTTCGGCCCCGCGCCGGATGGCGGCTATTGGCTGGTCGGTGCGCAGCGCTATGGCGCGCTGCCCGCAGGTCTGTTCCACGATGTGCGCTGGTCCACAGAACATGCATTGGCCGACACACTTGCCTCAATCCCAAACTGCCGTGTGACCCTGCTGGACCAGCTGCGCGATGTGGATACGGTCGCTGATCTGAAACCCTGAGGTTTTTTGGTCATGACGCGGTCGCAAACGCGTGCTACGCCGGAAGCATGACTCGCATCCCCACCAAGCAGGAGGTCCTTGACTGGATCTCGGCGAACCCCACCCTGACCTCGAAACGCGACATCGCCAAAGCCTTTGGTATCAAGGGCGCGGATCGCATTGACCTCAAGCGCATCCTCAAAGAGCTTGAGGCCGAAGGACATCTTGAAAAACGCAAGCGCAGCTATCGCGATCCAGACCGTCTTCCACCTGTCAGTGTCTTGCAGGTGAAGGCCCCGAATGCCGATGGTGATCTGTTTGCCCGTCCACTGGAATGGCATGGCGAAGGCGTCGAGCCCATCGTTCTCATCATCGCGCGGGCCAGCGACCCGGCCCTGGGTGAGGGTGACCGCATTCTGGCCCGCCTGACCGTCGTGCACGAAGAAGATCACAATTACGAAGCCCGCCTGATCCGCCGAATCGGGACCAACCCGCGCAAGATCGTGGGCATATTCCGTAAAGGGGCCGAAGGGGGCAGAATCGTTCCTATCGACAAGGCAGGCCAGACTGAATGGCTGGTTGCCGATGGCGCGGTGCATGGTGCCAAAGACGGCGAATTAGTCGAGGCCGAACAGGCCGGGCCGAAAAACCGTATGGGCCTGCCGCGCGCGCGCATCGTTGAACGGCTGGGTGATCCGACCGCGCCCAAGGCTGTTTCGCTGATCGCGATCCACCAGCACGGTATCCCGGATGACTTTCCCGACAAGGTCATTGCAGAAGCAGACAATGCCAAACCCGTTGGCCTGAAGGGCCGCGAGGACCTGCGGGACATGCCGCTGCTGACCATCGACCCTTCGGATGCGCGCGATCGTGATGATGCCTGTTACGCGCACGCGGATGAAGACCCCAAGAACCCTGGTGGACATGTGATCTGGGTCGCTATCGCCGATGTTGCTGCTTATGTGCTGCCCGGCTCGGCCCTGGACCGCGAGGCGCGCAAGCGGGGCAATTCAAGTTATTTCCCTGACCGTGTGGTCCCGATGCTGCCTGATCGGCTGTCGGGTGATCTGTGTTCCCTCCATGAAGGCGTCCCGCGTGCCTGTATCGCTGTGCGGATGCAGATTGACGCGGACGGTAACAAGATTGGTCATCGTTTCGTGCGGGGGTTGATGCGTTCGGTCGCGTCGCTGAACTATGCCGAAGTGCAGGAGGCCATCGACGGCAACCCGAACGACCGCACCGGGCCATTGCTGGAGACGGTCTTGAAACCGCTTTATGCCGCCTATGCCGCGCTGAAGAAAGCGCGGGCTGTGCGACAGCCGCTGGAACTGGACCTGCCCGAGCGTAAGATCGTGCTCAGCGAAACGGGTCATGTTGAAAGCGTGGCGTTCCGTGACCGGTTGGATGCGCATCGGTTGATCGAAGAGTTCATGATCCTCGCCAATGTCTCGGCTGCGGAGACACTGATCGCCAAGCGCCGTCCGCTGCTGTTCCGCGTGCACGAGGAACCCGCGCCCGAGAAACTGGAAAGCCTGCGGGAAACGGCGCAGGCTGCCGGATTGAACCTCGCCAAGGGGCAGGTGCTGCAAACCCGCCACCTGAATGCGCTGCTGAACGCCGCCGCCGGGACCGAGGATGCGGAACTGATCAACCTGACCACTCTGCGGTCAATGGCACAGGCATATTACAACCCAGAAAACTTCGGCCATTTCGGGCTGGCGCTGCGGAACTACGCGCATTTCACCTCTCCTATCCGGCGCTATGCCGATCTGGTCGTGCATCGGGCGCTGATCTCGGCCCACGGTTGGGGCACGGACGGTTTGACAGAAGACGAGATTACCCGGCTCGAAGAAACGGCCACTCATATCTCGGACACCGAGCGCCGCTCGATGATGGCTGAACGGGACACGACTGACCGCTATCTGGCCGCGTATCTGAGCGAGCGGGTCGGCAATGAATTCACAGGGCGGATCAGCGGAATTGCCCGGTTTGGTGCTTTTGTCAAAATGGACGAAACCGGTGCGGATGGCTTGGTTCCGGTGCGATCACTTGGGCGCGAGTTTTTCCATTTCGACCGCGAGGCCGGGACACTTATGGGGGCGGACACGGGGCTGACTATCGCCATTGGTCAACGTGTCACCGTTCGACTGACCGAAGCGACACCAGTGACCGGCGGGTTGGAGCTGGAGCTGCTGTCCATTGACGACCAGACCCTGCCGCGCGGACAGGGGCCAAAAGGGCGATCATCCCGGCGCAAAGCGATCAGCACCAAGCGCAAGAAGGACAAGATCAAGCGCAAGGTCGAACGCAAACGCCGTCAGAGGTGATAGGCCAACGCCCGGGCAATCAGCCATCCGTGGCGTGTTGGATCGATTTGTGTAGTGTCATCAAACAGAACGGCACGGTTCCCATCTATCTGGTCCTCGCCCGGAAAGGCGTATGTGAAATCGCTTATCAACCGGGTTTGGCAGTGCACAAACAAGGCGAAACTTGCCGACTTGTGCGCGCCCAGCCGGATCGTTGACCCCTTGGGCGCAAGATAGGCGGGCTGACCCCAGCGCAGTTCCTCTTGCACCGTGGGGGCGGCAGGCAGAGAGGCTGCCGTGTCAAACACAAGCGCCCGCAAGGCCAGAGCCCCCGCACGGGTTTGCGGGGGCAGGGCTTCAAAGGCCGAAGCGACCAAAGGGTTTTCAAAGGGTTTCATGCAATTGGTATCGCCTGTTCCAACCGATCCACGTAGCTGTTTAGCAGGTTATCCTGTTTGATCCGGCGGGTCAGGGGGGTGTCCGCAGGTGTGGCGCGCATCGCGGCAAGCATTGGACCAACGCTCATGTCAGCCGATGTCGGCCGGTCCCCAAGCAGGAAAGAGGATTGCCACAGATAGGCCGAGATCGCCTCGAGGTCACGTTCGATCCGGTCCAGCCGTTCGGACAGCGAAAATCGCCCGATTCCCTGTGACGTAATTCCCTTCAGAACGGATTTCCGGATCGCATTGGATGCGGGTTTTCGGATCAAAGCCGGAATTCCGGTAAAGAACGTATCGCGTAAGATTGGCCAGACTTGGTCATTGCCCCAGCGATCCAGAACGATGTGAAAATACAGATGCTCTTCGGCCATGCGCACCAGGGCGCGAGACTGCGCCTTTTCGACATCCGTCAACCCTTTGTCGAAATCCGCGCCCTGCTGTTCCAACCAATCGCGGATCAGGTCGCTGTCCGGGACCAGGCGTTCCGGCGTCCGCAAAACGGGCAGCTTCTGGTGGGGCATCTTACGGGGGTCAAGCATGTCCGAGCGCTGCCAGGTCTGGCCGGACTGCTGAAGCATCAATGCTGTCTTGACGCAGAAGGGGCTGGCACTGAACAGGCCGAAGGCAGAGGGGAAGGTGAGAAGGGTCAGCATTATAAGGCTCCGTGTTATGGGGTGCTGACTGAGTATCGGGGCCTAATGACAGTTTCTGTCATTAGGGATAAGCTATAATACATCATGTCCCGCACCGCCCGTTTGTTCCAACTGATGCAAGCCCTGCGTTCTGGCCCTTCGCCCAGAACATCCGAACAGTTGGCGCAGGATTTGGGTGTTTCGGCCCGAACAATTCATCGGGATATTGATGCATTGCGCGGACTGGGTGCCGTGATCGATGGCGAAGCGGGGTTTGGCTTTACGCTGATCGAGGACGCAACCCTGCCCCCATTGGGGTTCACTGATGATGAGCTTGAAGCGTTGGTTCTGGGCCTGCGCGAAGTTCAGGTGATTGGCGATCCGGCTTTGTCGGGCGCAGCGGGCACGGCCCTGCGGAAACTTCAGGGACGCTTGCCGCAACGCCAGTCCCACCGGCTGAGCCATGCGGTTCTGGCTGCTACGCGGTTCAACCGCCCGCCTGAACCCACGATTGACGTGGCCACTCTGCGGCAGGCGACGTGGGATGAGCGCGCGGTTGAGTTTTTCTATACGGACGCGAAAGGCGATGCTACGCACAGGCGCGTCAACCCGTTGAGCATCGTCTATCTGGATCACTCGAACGTGTTGTTGGGCTGGTGCCACCTGCGACAGGATTTCCGCGTTTTCCGGTTGGATCGCTTGCAGGACATGTCAGTGACGGAACAAAGTTTCAGGCCGAACCGCGTGCCCCTGCTGCGCGAAGCATTGGAACGCATTCGGGCAGAGCGTGCCGCGCAGGAGCGTGAGGCGAACGTCTGAGCTCTTTGTGAATTTCCGATTTTGCGCTACCCTGTGGTCGAGCAGTAATCAGGAAAAACGGAATGCGAAAATGCGTAGGCGGCGTCATGACCGTCGCATTGTGGGCATCCATAGTGCAGGCGGAAACAACAGAGAACACCAGATGGGCAGACAGCGGGATATCGCGCGATGCGCTGCAACTGGTTTCGGCGGATGTGACCGTATCAATCCGTCCGGTCCCGCGCCCGATGATTGAGGCCTTGCCCGTGGCTTCTGCGACAGCAGCGCGGTTTCAGACCTGGCTCGGCGCGTTTCAGGGCCGCGCGCGACGGCAGGGCATTTCGCAGGGAACACTGACTCAGGTGTTTTCGGGCATGAGCTATGACGAAGATGTCCTGGAACGGGATCGTGATCAGGCGGAGTTTTCGAAACCCATCTGGGAGTATCTTGAGACCGCAGTTTCGGAAACGCGCCTGTCGAATGGGCGCGCCGCCCTGCAGCGGCATCGGCAGGTGTTGAACCGGATCGAGGCTGAATACGGCGTTGAAAAAGAGGTGGTCACAGCCATCTGGGGACTTGAAACCTCTTTCGGGTCTTATCGCGGCAGCAGTCCAACGCTTCGTTCATTGGCGACGCTAGCCTTTGATGCGCGGCGGGCACAATTCTTTGAAACGCAGTTGGTCGCTGCCCTGCGGATTGTGCAGGCTGGTGATATCAGTGCCGGCAACATGCTTGGCAGTTGGGCGGGCGCAATGGGGCATACGCAATTCATGCCCACGTCATATCTGGATCACGCGGTAGACTTCGACGGTGATGGCAGGCGCGACATCTGGTCGGATGACCCGACGGATGCGCTGGCTTCGGCGGCGTCTTATCTGGCGCGGCAAGGTTGGACGAAGGGTCAGCCGTGGGGCGTGGAGGTGCGTCTGCCCACGGATTTCGATTACGCCTCAGCCCGTCGTGATTTTACGCTGATGCCGTCCGAATGGGCTGCAAGGGGTGTCGTGGCGCGGGATGGCACCGTCGTGCCGGATCATGGGAAGGCCGCGATCCTGCTTCCGGCTGGAAGTCAGGGCGTCGCGCTGATGATTTTTGACAATTTCAACGTGATCGAGGCGTATAACGGGGCCGATGCCTATGTGATCGGCATCGGGTATCTGTCCGACCGGCTTGCGGGGGGCGCACCGTTTCAATCTGACTGGCCGCGCGGCGATCGGGTGCTGAGCTTTGCCGAGAAAAAGGAACTTCAGACACGTCTGACGGATGCGGGCTTTGACACAAAGGGTGTCGACGGGCGCACTGGACCAAATACGATCAACGCGGTTCGAGCGTATCAACTGGCGCAAGGGTTGGTCCCGGACGGATACCCCACGCCAAACCTGCTGGAGCGGTTGCGATGACAAAAAAAGGCGGCCCATATGGACCGCCTTTTAAGATGCATAAATCGCTGAGTTAGGATGCGGCTTTCATCAGCCCCTGCGCAATGATCTCGGCCTGTGCTTCGTCCAGCGACTTGTAGATCCGCACGAACATCTCGTCGATATCCGCAGGCGTCAGGATCAGCGGGGGTGAGATGATCATCCGGTCGCCGACATGGCGCATGATCAGGTTATTGGCAAAGCACCGATCACGGCAGATATAGCCGACCGTGCCGGGTTCGGATGCGAATTTGGCGCGGTTTGCTTTGTCCGGGGTCAGCGCGATAGATGCCATCATGCCAACGATCTTAGCCTCACCCACCAGCGGATGATCTGCCAGTGCTTCCCATTTCTCTTTCAGATAGGGGGCGGCAACGTCGCGCACATGCTCAACGATCTTCTCTTCTTCGAGGATGCGCAGGTTCTCCAATGCCACGGCAGCCGCGACCGGGTGGCCGGAATAGGTATAGCCATGGTTGAATTCGGTACCGCCGATTACTTCGGCGATTTCGTCGTTCACGATGGACCCGCCGATGGGCGCATAGCCCGAGCTAAGGCCCTTGGCGATGGTCATGATATGCGGTTTGATGCCAACGGTTTCAGAGCCGAACCAGTTGCCTGTCCGGCCAAATCCGCAGATGACCTCGTCAGCTATCAGCAAGATATCGTACTTGTCGCAGATACGCTGAATTTCCGGCCAGTATGTATCGGGCGCGACAATCACACCGCCTGCACCCTGAACCGGCTCGGCGATAAAGGCGGCTACCCGGTCTTCGCCCAACTCCTCAATCGCCTCTTCCAGCTCGCGCGCGCGGGCCAGACCGAATTCTTCGGGCGACATGTCGCCGCCTTCGGCCCACCAGTTGGGTTGGTTGATGTGGTGGATGTTCGGGATCGGAATGCCACCCTGTGCGTGCATCCCGGCCATACCACCCAGCGAGGCCGAGCCCACGGATGAGCCGTGATAGGCGTTCTTTCGGCTGATGATGATGTTCTTGTCAGGCTGGCCCTTCTGGGCCCAGTAGGTGCGCACGAGGCGGATATTGGTATCGTTTGCCTCGGACCCGCCTGCTGCGAAAAAGACATGGTTCAGGTCGCCCGGAGCCAGTTCTGCAATCTTGGCAGCCAAAGCAATCGCCGGGACGTGGGTCGTTTTGAAGAAGGTGTTGTAATAGGGCAGCTCGCGCATCTGGCGCGCGGCAACATCAGCCAGCTCATCACGCCCGTACCCGATATTGACGCACCACAGGCCCGCCATCGCGTCCAGAATTTCTTCGCCTTCGCTGTCAGTCAGATAAACGCCAGTGGCACGTGTGATCACGCGCGCCCCTTCCTTCCCCAGCGCACCATTGGCCGAGAAGGGGTGAATGTGATGCGCCGCATCCAGCGCCTGCAACTCGGCGGTCGGCATATGGTTGGTGATGATAGACATCGGAGAATCTCCTTCAAGAACGCAGTTGGCGAACACAATATGATCAAATTTTTTCGTGTCAATCGAATCAGGCTGAATCAGACGGACGTCAATGCTTCCGCCATCAGGTCCATGCCTTGTTCGATGTCCTGGGCGGTTGCCTTTGCGGTCATTTCAGCGTCACCGACGCGCAAAGCGGCAATAATGTCCTTGTGCCGATCCGGAAGGCTCTGCGTGCCGAAGCGCCCGCAGACAACACGCAAAGAGGGGCCAAACCGCAACCAAAGTCTTTCGGCTAGGTCACTGAGGATCGGCGCGTTTGCGTAAGAATACAGCGTTTCGTGAAAAGCCTGGTTCAAACGCAGATAGCCACCGACATCTCCATCGGCGATCATGCGATCCAAATGCCTGTCCAGGCGTTCCAAGTGATCAATGTCCTGCGTTTTCAGGTTGGCGGTTGCACGTCTGGAAAGCTCTGATTCTATTGAAATTCTGGCGAAGATCATCTCTTCAATATCGTTGGAGTTCAACAACGGTACACTGACGCGCCGATTGCCCTGGAAAACCAACCCTCCATCCGAGATCAACCGGCGAATCGCTTCGCGGACCGGAGTCATCCCAACACCCAGCGAATCAGTCAGACCCTGGATTGTGACGGGCTGACCTGGGACCAGTTCACCGAACAGAATCTGTGATCTGAGTGTTTGGTAAACCTGCTCATGCGCGGGTTGTTTGCCCCCTTCGGTCGACGGCGCATATGCCTTATTTTTGATCAAATCCAATTGGTTCTTCCTATTTCGACTAAGCCTGACTTGTCAGGTGACTGGCCACGTGAAACCATACGCTGGATCGAGGGAAAACGCAAAACTTGATCAAATCCAAAAAAACGGGAAAATACCCGTACACTTGCAGGGAGAAGAATATGACAATCAAAACGCTGACCATGACAGCGGTCATCGCATTGGGGACTTCGGCGGCATTTGCCGAAGAGGTGCGTGTTTACAACTGGTCCGACTACATCGACGAAGAACTGCTGAGCAAGTTCGAAGCAGAAACAGGTCTGACCCTGATCTATGACGTGTTCGACAGCAACGAGGTTCTGGAAACCAAGATGCTGGCCGGTGGCTCGGGCTATGATGTGGTTGTACCGTCAGGTACATTCCTTCAGCGCCAGATCCAGGCCGGCGCGTTTCAGCAGCTGGACCAAAGCAAGCTTTCGAACGCCGGAAACCTTTGGGATGTAATCGAAGAGCGAACTGCCGGTTATGACCCGGACAACGCGTATTCGATCAACTATATGTGGGGAACAACCGGGATCGGCGTGAATGTCGGTAAGGTCAAAGAGGTTCTGGGCGACGACATTGCCCTGAACAGCATGGACTTGGTCCTGAAACCCGAGAACATGGAAAAGCTGGCCACTTGCGGTGTGCATTTCCTGGATGCCCCGGCCGAGATCATTCCCATGGTGCTGCAATACCTTGGAGAAAACCCTGACAGCCACGACGCGGACGTGATCGGCAAGACCGAAGCGGTTCTGACAGCAGTCCGCCCGCATATCCAGAAATTCCACAGCTCGGAATATATCAATGCGCTGGCAAATGGCGACATCTGCGTTGCTGTTGGCTGGTCGGGTGACATCCTTCAGGCACGCGACCGTGCCGCAGAGGCAGATAACGGGGTGGAGATCGAGTATCACCCCTTCGCCGAAGGGTCACTGATGTGGTTCGACCAGATGGCAATTCCTGTCGATGCTCCAAATCCCGAAGGCGCACACACGTTCCTTAACTTCATTCTGGACGCCAACAACATGGCGGCGGCATCGAACTATGTGTATTACGCCAACGGCAACAAAGCGTCTCAGGAATTTCTGGAAGAGGACGTGATCGGCGATCCGGCCATCTACCCGGATGATGCCACGATGCAGAACCTGTACATCACGACACCTTATCCGGCGAAAACGCAGCGGGTCGTGACGCGTCTGTGGACCAAGGTCAAATCGGGCACCTGATCCGAATTGCACCGGCAGGGCGGCGCCGCCGCCTTGCCTCTCTTTTCAGCTATTCGAACGAGGGCCGTAGTGAATTCTGACGTCTTTGCGCCATGGGATGACCCGCAGGCGAAACCCTTGATCCAGTTCCGAAACGTGACCAAGCGTTTTGGTGAATTTACTGCCATCGACAACCTGTCTCTGGATATCTTCGAGCGAGAGTTCTTTGCCCTGCTTGGTCCGTCTGGATGTGGCAAAACGACGATGATGCGGATGCTGGCCGGGTTCGAAACACCGACCGAAGGCCAAATCCTGCTTGGAGGGAAGGATATCGACCCAATCCCGCCCAATAAGCGTGCCGTAAACATGATGTTCCAGTCCTATGCCCTTTTTCCGCATCTTAGCGTCTGGGAAAACATCGCCTTTGGCCTGCGCCGGGACAGAATGCCCAAACATGATCTGGAAGACCGGGTCGAAGAAATGCTGCGCCTGACCCGGCTTGAACAGTTCGCCCGCCGTAAACCGCATCAGATTTCGGGTGGGCAGAGGCAGCGTGTGGCGCTGGCGCGCTCGCTTGCCAAGGCACCCAAGCTTTTGCTGCTGGATGAACCGCTGGGCGCACTGGACAAGAAATTGCGCCAGGATACCCAATTCGAACTGATGGATATTCAGGAAAAAACCGGCACCACATTCGTGATCGTTACGCACGATCAGGAAGAGGCCATGACAGTCGCCAGCCGTGTGGCGGTGATGGATCAGGGTCAGCTTATGCAGGTTGCCACTCCGGACCGGATTTATGAAAATCCTGCCTCGGTCTATGTCGCTGATTTTATCGGGGACGTGAACATCATTGAAGGGCGCGCGACATCTGTCGGAGAAGATACCTATCAGGTAGACTGGGCCGAAGGGCAAGCGCCGCTGACTGCCGCGTCAGCGAAGAACTTTGAAAACAGTCAGTTGTGTCATCTGGCGATCCGGCCGGAAAAAGTGACAATCTCGGCTGAGCGTCCGGCGGATGCAGTGAATGCGGTGCAAGGCAAGGTTCATGACATCGCGTATCTGGGCAATCTGTCCACTTATCACGTTGAACTTGCAAACGGCACAATCATCAAGGCGCAGACGGCCAACACCCGCCGCATCTCGCGCCGTTCATTCACCTGGGAAGACCCGGTCTGGCTGTCCTGGACGGCCACCGCTGCGGTTCTGCTGGTCGACTGATGCGCCGCGCTGTTCTGATCGCCATACCTTATGTCTGGCTGTTGGCGCTGTTCATGGTGCCATTCTTCATCGTTCTGAAGATTTCGCTGTCGGATACCGCGCTTGCGATCCCGCCCTACACACCGACACTGGATTTTTCCGCTGGTTGGGCGGGGATCAAAGAGTTCTTCAGCCAGCTTGATCTTGAAAACTTCGTCTGGCTGACCGAGGACGACCTGTATTGGAAAGCGTATCTGTCCAGCGTCAAGATCGCTTTGATCTCAACCTTCCTGACTTTGCTGGTTGGCTATCCCATCGCCTATGGGATGGCCCGTGCGCCCGAGGAATGGCGCCCAACGCTGATGATGCTGGTGATCCTGCCTTTTTGGACGTCATTCTTGATCCGGGTTTATGCTTGGATGGGCATTCTGTCGAATGAAGGGTACCTTAATCAACTGCTTCTGTGGACGGGTATCATTTCGACGCCTTTGACGATCCTGAACACCTCGACTGCCGTCTATATCGGTATTGTTTACACCTATCTCCCGTTCATGATCCTACCGATTTATTCGTCATTGGAACGTATGGACGGCTCGCTGATCGAGGCGGCCGAGGATTTGGGCTGCTCGAGGGCACAAGCCTTCTGGCTGGTCACCGTTCCACTGTCCAGACCGGGCATCATCGCAGGTTGTTTTCTGGTGATGATCCCCGTGATCGGCGAGTTTGTGATCCCGTCACTGCTGGGTGGGTCCGGCACGCTGATGATCGGCAAGGTGTTGTGGGAAGAGTTCTTCTCGAACCGAGACTGGCCCGTGGCAAGTGCCGTCGCGATCGTGCTGTTGCTTATACTGGTCGTTCCCATCGTGCTATTCCAGCGCAACCAGCAGAAACAGGCGGAGGCTGACGGATGAACAGATTAAGCTGGTTCAATACGGTTTCGCTGACGCTGGGTTTTGCGTTCCTGTATATTCCGATGATCATCCTGATCATCTTCAGCTTTAACGAAAGCAAGCTGGTCACGGTTTGGGCCGGGTTTTCGACCAAATGGTATGGCGAACTGGTTCAGAACGAGGCATTTCTGGATGCCGCATGGGTCACGGTCCGGGTTGCGGTGTTTTCTTCGACATTGGCAACCATTCTGGGGACTGCGGCCGCTTATGTGCTTGTCAGGGGCAAGCGGTTCTTTGGTCGGACACTGTTTTCCGGCATGATCTACGCTCCGCTTGTGATGCCCGAGGTGATCACCGGCCTGTCGCTGCTGTTGCTCTTTATCGGGATCGGGCTGGACCGGGGTATCCTGACCATCGTTCTGGCTCACACAACATTTTCGATGTGTTTTGTGTCGGTTGTCGTCTCGTCACGGCTTGTGACATTCGACAAATCGCTGGAAGAAGCCGCTTTGGATCTGGGTTGTTCACCCGCGCAGGCCTTTGGTCTGGTCACCCTACCGATTATCGCGCCTGCGGTAATCTCGGGCTGGCTGCTGGCTTTCACATTGTCGCTGGATGATCTGGTTATCGCGTCGTTCACATCGGGCCCGTCGGCGACGACCCTGCCGATAAAGATCTTTTCGGCCGTGCGGCTGGGCGTCAGCCCCGAGATAAACGCGCTGTCGACGATCATGATTGCGGTCGTGACGGTTGGGGTGATAACGGCCTCACTTGTGACCAAGCGCGCCATGATGCGTCAACGGCAGGACGAGCAGGCCGCTGCGCGCACCGAATGAAACGGATATTTCCCGAATACACCTATGGTGCGGGTCCTCGTGATGGTTGCTGGTGGGACGAGACCATTGCAAACCCGAACTGGCCAGAGTTTCAGGGCGATCTGAACGTTGATGTCGCCATCGTCGGTGGCGGCTTTACAGGGGTCTCAGCGGCTTTGCATCTGGCTGAAAACGCGACCTCGGTTGCTGTGCTCGAGGCAGGCCCACCGGGGTGGGGCGCATCAGGTCGCAATGGCGGTTTCTGCTGTCTTGGCGGATCGAAGCTAGGGCAAAAGTCCATGGTGCGCCGCTATGGCCGCGAAGCGGCGCAGGCCTATGAGACGGCTGAACAGGACGCGGTCCAGCTGGTTGCCGATCTGCTGGCGCGGCATCGGATAGATGCGGATACGCATTCCAATGGTGAGACCCAACTGGCCCATTCGCGACATGCGATGGATGTCCTGCGCCGACACGCGGACGAGACCGGCATTCTGCACCAAGCTGCTGATTTGCCAGCGCTTGGTATGTGTGGTGCATTCTTCGGAGGGTATACTCTGCCGGTCGGCTTTGGGCTCAATCCCCGGAAATACCTGTTCGGGTTGGCAAGCGCTGCGGCGGCTTCGGGTGTGAATTTTTTTCAGAACAGCCCCGTTCTGAACATTGAAAAAACAACGACCGGCTTCAGACTGCAAACAAGCGCAGGGCAGGTTAACGCTCAGGTCGTGCTGATTTGTACCAACGGGTATTCTAGCGAAGACATCCCCGATTGGATGTCCGGACGCTACTTGCCCGCGCAATCGACCGTGATGGTAACGCGCCCGCTTAGCCAGGCTGAACTATCGGCGCAGGGCTGGAACTCGGACCAGATATGTTACGACACGCGTAATCTTCTGCACTATTTTCGCCTGATGCCGGATGGGCGCTTTTTGTTCGGAATGAGAGGCGGTTTGTTATCGTCGCCCCGGTCCGAGGCCGCGATCCGGGCAAAGGTTCAACAGGATTTCAAACGCATGTTCCCGGCCTGGGCGGCGGTTGAGGCGACTCATATCTGGTCAGGTATGGTGTGCCTCTCGCGAAGCCTGATGCCTTTTGTTGGTGCCGTGCCCATGCAGCCAAGCATGTTTGCCGGATTTGCGTATCATGGCAACGGCGTCGCTATGGGCACATACAGCGGACGCGCATTGGCACGGCTGGCTTTGGGCAAGGATGCCCGTTTGCCAGCCCCGATGAGGCAAACTCCTGAACGGTTTCCGTTGGGCCGCTGGCGTCGCGCATTGATGCCACCGGCATACGCCTTGTTTGCGCTTTCGGACCTCAGGTGAATTCGTTCGGTTTCAGGGTTTCGATTTCCAGTTTCAAGCCTTCGGAATAGTCGGGTGCACCGTTTTCCGCGCGCCACAGGCAATAAGCGGCCATGCGCCAAGCATACCATGGCTTGAGCCGTTGATAACGGGAAACAATCTCAGGTCTGCGATAGGCGGACAGAAACTGAACTTCTTCCGCGTCCGACAAAGGTGAGCCCCGGTAAAGCCTTTGCATCGCCGGGGACAGAAACATCGCAAGGTCTTCGCACGGGTCGCCAAAGGCAGGGCATTGCCAGTCGATCAAGGTCAGGCCGCGGGATGCAACCAGAATATTCCCAGCGACCGGGTCGCCATGGATCAGGCAAGTCTTGGTCGTGGAAGGGACAGATATCGAGGGTTGCATTACTGCCAGTTCGTTTCTGGTTTCTGACCTGCACCCTTGCAGAATTCTGTACCCATGGGCCATCAGATCCGCGCTGCCGTTGCACCCGGCAGGCGCTGGAATGGTGTTGGGCAGCGAATGCAGCCTGCGCAGCAGTTCACCAACCTTGTCCGAGCCATTCCGCCAGGGTGTTCCGGGTGCGTGGTCGTAAAACACCCAATGCGCGTCCTTGTGCTGTCCTGCGGCGCGCAGCCTTGGCACAAAACCGGTCGGACCAAGCGCCTTAAGGCAGAGGGTTTCCAGCTTTGCATCATTTCGAAACAAGGGGTTGCGCAGGGTCGGGCTGTAAAGCTTCAGCACTTTGTCGCCGTCGTCCCCCAGCACTTTCCAAACCCTGTTGGTCCGACCGCCATACAGGATTTCGAACTGCGCATACATGTTGACCAGCCCAAGAGAGCTGAGGTGTTCAACCAGATCATGAGGGGGGGCAGGCAGGTTGGGCAGAGGTCTTTTCACTTCTTCTGGCGAGTCAAGTTGCCAACCTTTGGCCCGTCCAGCCCAACAGATCAAGCGCCCGTTCGAACAGCCGTGACCAGATCTGCGGGAATCACCTGACCGCCTTGCAGGGTCAGCAGAACAGCATCCTCTCCCACCTGCGCCTCGACGACGCGGTTATAGGCAGCGACGGGTTTCTCGGAAATCAGCCGGTCATTCTTGTAGCTTTCAAGCGTCGCGGTGTAGTTGCCAGCAGCCATCGGATCACCCGAGGAACTTACACCTGCCCAAGCAAACTCCGTCGCCGTTGTGGCAACAGAAACCGTGTCGACAACTGTGCTTTCATGATCACGGATCACCAGTTTGGTTGCGTCCGCGTCAGAATCCGCGCGCGAAAACAGGGTCACTGGCTGGCCGTTGAAATGAAAACCCGCGGCAGATCTGACGTCCATTCCGACCCAGCTTGCAAGGTCGTTCAGATTGACACTGCCAAGCGTGCTGGTCAGGGCGGAAAGCAGGTCATTGGTTTGAACCTGTTGTTCAACCATCGAAAACTGCGCAAGTTGCGATGCGTATTCGGTTGAGTCCATCGGCTCCAGCGGGTCCTGATTCTGGGCTTGCGCGGTCAGCATCAACAGAAACGTTTCGAAATCCGAAGTGATCGCAGAACTTCGGGACGGACCGGCAGTTTGCTGAGATGTGGCAGCCTGTGTGGCAGTGACGGGTGTGATCATCTTTCAATATCTCATATCGATGCCCCTGACCGGAGCAGGAGTTTGTGGATGTGGCGTGGCTTGCGCGAGGTGTACGTTCCGAACCAGTTCGGATTCCGGTGTGGCCTGAGCGTCGAATTCATTTGCCGGTTGATCCCGTGCACCTGAATCCGACGGAGTCCCCAGATCGATGTTCAGGTTTCCATAGCCCAGTTTCTGAAACTCCTCCGTAAGAACGGACAGGTGGCGGCGTATAAGTTCCATCGTGTCCGGGCGTTCGGTGGCGATTGTCATCTGGAGCCCGTCATCCCTACCGTTCAGCACAATGGATACACGCCCCAGTTCTTCGGGGCTTAGCGAGATTTCCATGATGCCGGTTCCCGGTCGGGTCTGAATCGTTGCCGCCAATTGCCCGGCTATAGCACGAGCAATTTCAGCACGGGCGGACGGAGAGGGCATCGCCGTGTGTTGTGCCACCTCGCGGGGGGCTTGCTGAACGGGTTCGTCTAAGGCGATGGACCCCGCGTCAACCTCCTGCGCCGGTGCCGCCTGTTCCGCTTCGATTGAGTTGAGGATCAGTTGAAGCTGCGCAACGGGTGTCGCGCGGTTTGGATTTGTCGGCTTGGGCGTGGCAGCGATTTCTGCTGTCTCGGGCGCCGCCTTTGTGCTTTCAAGGAGCGGTTCGGTTTTCACCCCGGTTGTCTGGTCCTTAGATTGGGGTGGCTGGCCCAAAACAGGCAAAGCCTCTGTGGGTTTTTGGGCAGGCACGACCTGGGTCGAAGCGGCGTGAACCTGCCTTTCGGTTGGTTGTCCGTGCACAAAGGGTTGAATGTCGGTCTGACGGGGTAAACCCGTTGACGCAACGGTTTGTTCCGGTTCTGTCGTGCCCGTTGCGGGGATATCCGCCCTAGCAGGTATAAACGGCGCGGGATGCACCGTATTCGCCGTAGGCGTTTCAAACGTTCCGACAATTTCGGTCTGCGGTGAAATGTTATCTGCCAACTCTGGTGCCCGAGGTGAAATCGCCACGACAGATGCCTCAGCCGTGTTTGGCAGAATGGCCTCCACCTCAATCTCGGCAGTTTCGTCGGTGGTTTCGATAGAAGCGTCCAAAACCGTATTGTCAGTGGCGGGACTTGTTTCGTTTCCCTGTTCAAGGATGTCCTCGAAACTGCCCACCCCGGCAGCACGACCCGGTTCTTTTGCGGGCGAATTGGGTTTCGCAGTTGCTGTTGGCGCTGCGGTCGCCAGCGTTAGTGGGTTGGGCATTTTGCTCTGGCTCCGTGTGACTGATCAGAACTCTGCCCGCAGGAAGTTACGTTTATTTTAACCGCTTTCACCTTTGATCGAGAAAGTTCGAAGCATTTTCGGAGAATACCATGCAGGTTTCGACATTTCCCCAGGCGGTTCAAACGCCCTTGACCCAGACCCGACTAAAAGAAGCGGCCATCGAATTGGAGGCCGCATTCCTCAGCGAAATGATGAAGTCCGCCGGATTGGGCAAAACGCGCCAGTCCTTTGGTGGCGGGGCCGGTGAAGACCAGTTCTCTTCGTTTCTAGTTCAGCATCAGGCCCGGCAACTGGCCCGGGCTGGCGGAGTGGGCTTATCAGAAATTCTGCTGAAATCTTTGATGGAGAAAACCGATGACGTCTGAGGTCGACATGGCACTGATCAAATCTCTGGAAGAAGTTCTGGATCTGGAGCGTGCGGCGCTTGTCCAGGGTGATCTGGATCGTCTGACGCATATGGTGCCGGAAAAAGAAAAACTGATTGGCGCGATCAACGACCTTCAGGTGCTGAACAGCGATGCACTCATGCGGGTGCAGCAGAAAGTCGAACGCAATCAGGCATTGCTGAACAGTGCCGCCGACGGGATTCGGGCCGTGGCCAGCCGCATGGCCGAACTGCGGCGGGTTCGGCAGGAATTCAGCGCTTACGGCGCGGATGGGCAACGAAGTGAATTTCCCGTTCGTAACACGGCAAAGCTGGAAAAGCGCGCATAGGCCTGGGTTTGATTCAAATCTGAAACTTCTGGTTCGGGCGTTTTAGCACTCCGTTAGGGGATCGGGCTCAAAAGTGATGCTGCACCTGGAAGCATCAGGTGGCGCGAACAGCCACGCGGCGCGTCGCACAAGTCAGAAAGACACCAATGCCCGCAGATACTGTGGGGTGAACATGGGCGAAAATGGCCCGAAGGCAAAAGGATAAAAGCTATGTCCAGCATTCTGACAAACAATGGCGCGATGGTTGCGCTGCAAACTCTCAAGTCGGTCAACAAGAACCTGGCAATGACCCTGAACGCGATTTCGACCGGTAAGGACGTCGCGACAGCCAAGGACAACTCGGCGGTTTGGGCGATCTCGAAAGTGATGGAATCCGACGTCAAGGGCTTCAACGCGATCAAAGACAGCCTCGCGCTGGGCGAATCGACAGTAGCTGTTGCGCGAAATGCGTCTGAAACCGTCACCGACCTGTTGACTCAGATGAAAAGCAAGATCGTCGCGGCGCAGGAAGACAACGTTGATCGCGGTAAGATCAATGACGATGTGACCGCACTGAAGGATCAGATCGCATCGGTTGTCAGCGCTGCCCAGTTCAACGGTCTGAACCTTGTTGACGGCTCGACCGGCTCTGCCTCGATCCTTGCATCGCTGGATCGTGACAACACCGGGGCGGTGACTGCGTCGTCAATCTCGGTCTCGGGGCAGAACCTGTCGACCGGTGGGTATGTCACCAAACAGGTTTTCGACGGCTCTACCGGTGCATCGACCGGCAACGACCGCGTGGGGGCAACCATTGACAATGGTGCAACGGCTGCGACGGCGTTGGTTACCGATGAATCCAGTGGCGCTTTCGCTGCCGGAGATAAGGTTGTCGTCGCCATTAACGATCAGGTTGTGTCCTATACCGTTTCTGCGGAAGATGCTGCCGCGACAACGACCGGTGACCTTGTTGCCGTCGGATTGAAATCGAAGATCGAAGAGCTTGGAATTACCGGTCTGACCGTCGATTACGACTCCGGAACTGCGGGTACGTTGTCGTTTACAAACGGCACAGGATCTGACATTTCGTTCTCGGCTCAGTTCGTGAATGCGGGTGCCGGTGGTTTGGGCGCGCTGGCAGGTATTGATGTGTCGACAGGTGCGGGGGCAACCGCTGCGTTGGCGGCCGTCGAATCGCTTATCGATACGTCGATTGATGCTTCGGCCGCCTTTGGCTCGGCGCAGGGGCGTATCGAGACCCAGAAAGAGTTCATTTCGAATCTCTCTGACTCGTTCAAATCCGGTATCGGCGCGCTGGTCGACGCTGACATGGAAGAAACCTCGGCGCGTTTGCAGGCCCTTCAGGTACAGCAGCAGCTGGCAACACAGTCGCTCTCGATTGCCAACCAGGCTCCGCAGTCGATCCTGTCGCTGTTCCGCTAATACGCAACGCGGTCCGGGGCGCGATTATCGCACCCCGGTCGTGACCACCTGACGACGGCTTTTTGGAAGGAATTCAAGTGACCCCGCAAACCCTCGCTCAATACACTTATGCGCAAGCCGCCGCGCCGACGCGAACGCCCCGTGACACTGAATATGAGGCAATTTCCAGGATTACGCGGCGTCTCAAGGCGGCTACCGCACGCAAGGCAACGGATTTCTCAGCGTTTGTTCAAGCCGTTCACGAGAACCGCCGGTTATGGGGCGTGATGGCAACAGGTGTCGCGGATTCGGCAAACGCGTTGCCAAACGATATTCGCGCCAGGATCTTCTACCTTGCCGAGTTTACGGAACTGCACAGCAGCCGCATTTTAGCGGACGGCGCATCCATCGAACCATTGCTTGAAATAAACACGGCGATTTTGCGCGGATTGCGCCAGATGAGCGCAACGTGATGAGCGGGCTGGTTCTGAAACTCGCCCCGAAGGAAAGGGTGTTGATCAATGGTGTTGTGATTGAAAACGGCGACCGCCGTGGCCGGTTTTCGATCATGACGCCGCAGGCCAATGTCCTGCGGCTGCGCGATGCGATACATCCGGATGAAGTAAATACTCCGGTGCGCCGTGTCTGCTATGCCGCACAGCTTGTTCTGTCCGGAGACATGGATCCGGTTCGGGCACGTCAACACCTGTTGCGCAGCGTGGAAGAGCTGAGCCAGGTTTTAACAGATACAGACAGCCGCCGTGTGTTGTCCGAGGCAACAGACGCGCTGGTGGCCGAGCAATACTATAAATGCCTCAAGTCACTTCGCTCGCTTCTTCCGCGCGAAGAACGGTTGATGGCTTATCAGCAATGAGCTTTCAACCGGTCATCCCCACTGGCGGGATCGTCGGCTGGCGGTTTCTGCAACGTACTTATCAAGGTCAGTTTCAAAGTTTCTCGTCTTCGGCAGTGAATGAGAGGGAGACGAAGTATTTCCTGGACAACATTGGGAAAGTGAAGACCGCCGAACAGTTGGTTTCGAACCGCAGATTGTTGCAGGTCGCTTTGGGTGCCTTTGGGTTGGAGGCGGATGTGGACAACCGGTTCTTTATCCGGAAAATTCTGGAGGATGGAACACAGGCGGAGGACGCTTTGTCCAATCGTTTGGCGGATAAACGGTACCGGGAATTTTCGGATGCTTTCGGGTTTGGCCCGGGGGCTGTTCGAAAAACGGTGCTGGTTACCAATATGGAAAAGATAGCCCAGGCCAATCTGTCTGCGCGGTTTGAGGTTGCGGTCGGACAGTCGGATGAGACGATGCGCATTTCGCTCTATGCCCAGCGCGAGCTGTCTGATCTGGCGAAAAGCGGAAGCAGTACAGATACGAAATGGTTCGATCTTATGGGATTGCCACCACTGCGCAAAATGATGGAAACGGCGCTTGGGCTGCCACAGTCATTCGCCCAACTGGATATCGACAAACAATTGGTCGAGTTCAAAAGCCGGCTATTCCATCTGACTGGATCGGATGATCTGGCACAGTTTTCGGACCAGAAAGCAGTTGAGAAACTGACCGACACCTATCTGGCCAGAAGTCAAATCGCGGGTCTTCAGAGTACGATCTCGCCAGCGCAGACCGCTTTGATCTTGCTTGGGGCTGTGTGATCAGAAGACGCGGGGCAAAAGCCCGGGCCGCAATCAAGTATCCGACGTCTCTCGTTTAACCTGCACAAACCACATGTTAACCGTTCAAAATCTCGTCGGCCGTGGTGTGCAAAGCGTAGCATACAACGGGTCGAGACACGTTGTGCAGGTTGACCGCGCCCAATGGCAAGGCGTTGGAACAGGCAGGCTCGATATCTTCGGAAACGACTATGCGATGCCCTTCGGTTTTCCCATATTCGCCCAACCGCGCGGCTATGTTGGCCGCTTGTCCAATAACCGTAAAATCAAGACGTTCACGAGAGCCCACATTGCCATAAGTGACGCGCCCATAAGCCACGCCAATCGAACAGTCGCAATGTAAGCCGGTACCTGCTTTGCGCAACTCACCCAATGTTTCGACGATATTGATTGCCGAGCGCTGTGCGTTGGCACGGGCCGCGCTGGCGTTTTCATCGGTTGCCGGGAATACCGCCAGAACAGCGTCACCAATGAATTTCAGAACTTCGCCTTCGTTCTCGTGAACGATACCCGAGACGGTTTCAAAGAACTCGTTCAAAACACTGATATACGTGCCCCGACCCAGTTTCTCTTCGAGGCTCGTCGAGTTGCGGAGGTCACAGAACATGATTGCCGCGTCGATCTCATCCCCGTCACCGCGCCGGATCTCGCCCCCCAGAACGCGTGCGCCAGAGCGTTTTCCAACATATGTTTCCAGCAAAACCTGCGCATTCTCGCGTTGCATGAACACTTCGTAAAAGCGGGCGAGCACCGAGGAGCATTCGAACACAAGGCCCAGATTCTCGGTGGTGAAGCCGTTGGGGTGGTCACAGGTCAGCGTCAGAACGTTGGTCCGCCCGTCAGAGAAGGGCAACGGCATCGCGACATAGTCGGTGGCACCCTTGGCCCGCAACTCCTCCATGATCGGGAAGCTGTTATGCGGGTTATCGTCGTTCAGCCTTTGCCGTACGCCGCCTAACCCGTTCGAGACATGGCGCAACGGGCTGTTGATGAAAGCCGGGTGATCATAGATTTCGTAGGTCGGGGCGCGGGTCAGAATCTCGTCCTGATCCTTTTCCCAGATATAGTGTTTGCCCGCGATCAGGGGGTGCAAGGACCATGCCAGAATGCTCAGCCGCTGGATGGCGATGCCGTGCTCCAGCATCTTCTCGGCCAATGCCTTGGTAAAGCTTTCGGGCGTAGTCGCGGCCGAAGCACCGCGCATCAGCCAGTCGATCAGAGGTCCGCTGATATTGCCGTCGTCCGGCTCGCGCAGGCGATTGTCGCCCAGGTCAATCCGGGTGTAGGCGCCGGACACAAACCCGATACATCCCCGGATATCCGCGCTTTCCGGCAGGGCTTGTTCATAAGCCCAGACGGAATTGGTCAGAGGCCCCGAGGCCAATTGGATGTCGTGGTAAGTAGCGGTGCCTTTGAACGGGCAGAATGTTTGCAGGTCTGTTTCTTCGCTCAGATCCACACATACATCTGCGCGGGGAACGTAAATCGTTGGCGGCAAACGCGTTTCATACATCACCTTTGCGTTTGTGCTTTCAGCCAAAAGAATGTCGTTCCGGTAAATGGCAATCCTGCCATCCAGCGACTCAACCGAGATTCCATATCCATTCATCTGTGGCGCGGCGTGGACGTTCATAAGCGACCTCCTCTGCCTGGGGTTTGTTTAGAATGGGGTTTTCCATCTGACATTCCAAGAGGCTGCAACGGGAATTTACCGGGTGCGAGCGACGCGTCAAAACATCAGACCATTTGAATGACGTCCTTCTCGATCGACAGCATGTACCCCTTCTTGGCAATATTCTTGACCAGCAGTTCGCTAACCATCTGGTTGCCAAGCGCATCGCGCAACCGTTTGATCCGTGTTGCGCCAGCGGCTTCGTCACAATCGGCAGCATCGCGACCGGAAATCATGGCCTCGATCTGGGCGCCGGACAACACCTCGTCATCCAACCGGGATTCCGCCAGAATCGACAGGGTTTCCATGGCGGCGGGTGTCAGTTTGAAATCCATGTTGTTAAGGTAGACAGTGTTTTCTTCGCGACTGATCAGCAGCGACGTCACCTGAATGCCGGTACGTTCGATCTGCGCCATGCGCCGGTTCAACAAGACCAGCATCACCAGAAAGACCAACGCCGAGATCATCATCGCGCTGGCAAAAACCAGCAACACATAGATCACCATCCGGTAACTGGACAGGGTGTCAGCAAAGGCGGTGCCCGATTGGGCCAGAATTTCAAGCAGGCGAATCTCGGTCTGTGACGTCAGATCGGCCTCGACAAACAGCCGTTCGACACGAGCGTTGAACGCATTTGCGTCCGGCAAGGTCCAGAACAGGAAAACGGCAGCGGTGATCAGAATGACGACAATGGCCGCGATGCCCAGCACAACCAGGCGGACACCCGACCGGCGTGCATCAGAAACGGAGATAGAATTGTCCGGCATTGCCTTTCCTCTGATCCAACCCTTCCGGCCCGAAAACGGACTGCACTTCAAGCAAGGTCCAACCTGATGCGCCCAGGCGCTGGGCGATTTCTGCCCGGGCCTGCCCCTTGTCGCAGTTTGTGACCTGCATGACGCCGTAATGCAAACGCAGCGGGTTGTCCTTCTTGGCTTTGTAGTCCGCATAACAATCTGCCGCTGTCGCAGCAGAACCAAGCGATAACAGGGCCGCAAAGGTCAGAGAAGAGAGGATCTGTTTCATAGGCCGCATCCTGCGCATGAGTTGTCGCGATATTCAATAACCCAAGGGGTTTGCGGCCCCTGATATCCGATAACACCGGGCCGTTATTGCTTGTCTGGGGCAGGTGCCCCCACTTTCAGGGCAATCAGCACGCGGTCCGTCATACGGTCGCACGAACATCCGAAAGGACAGGCATCATGCATAAGAAATTCATCGCTTTGATCATTGCAACCGCAGTTGCGATTACCGGTGTTTCAGCTTCTCAGGCGAAGGCGGCCGACGCAAAGGACATTCTTGGGGGGCTGGCGGCCATCGCAATTATCGGTGCCGGTGTTCATTACTATAACAAGGAAAAGAAAAAGGACCGGGCGACGCGTCAACAGACCTATTCCCATACACCATATGTGGCGCAGCCAGTGCGCCCGTTGCCGCCGCATGTGGCGCGTTACGACCTGCCCCAGCGCTGCCTGCGCACCTATGATGGGTATTCGCAGGATCATCCGCTGCTTGGGCCGAAATGTCTCGAGAAACATTACAAACATGCCAATAGCCTGCCGCAAGAGTGCAAGGTCGGTTTCTGGAATGGCAAAAAGGTCAGGCAGGCCTATGAACCTGCATGCCTGCGCCAGAAGGGATACCGCGTCGTTTATCAGTAGTTTGGGTTGAGCAGGAACGGTGCCAAAGAAGTGCCGTGAGAGAGAGGGTGGTGTGGGCCGTCCTCTCTTTTCTTCTTGCGGTGCTACGCGAAACGCGGTTTTCCAAGGGAATGACAATGCCAAACTTCGAACTTGAGCAGGCGCTGCTGGACATGGGCCACATCCGTATCGCCGGCGTGGATGAGGTCGGGCGCGGCCCATTGGCCGGGCCGGTTGTGGCTGCCGCCGTGATTCTGAACCCGCAGCACTTTCCTGATGGCCTGAATGACTCAAAAAAGCTGACCGCAAAACGCCGGGCTGCGCTGGACGCTGAGATTCGAAACACTGCTGAGTTCGCGGCAGCCGAAGCTTCTGTCGCCGAAATTGATGAGGTCAATATTCTGAGGGCGTCGCACTTGGCGATGATGCGCGCGGTGGAGGCGTTGACCCCGGCACCTGATTTTGTGCTGATTGATGGCAACCTGATACCGCAGGGTCTGAGAATTCCGTCACAGGCCGTTGTGAAGGGCGATGCACGATCGGTGTCGATCGCGGCTGCTTCGATCCTGGCGAAAAACTGGCGCGATCAGGTGATGGTGGATTTAGCGCAACAGCATCCGGGTTATGGGTGGGAAACCAACGCGGGCTATCCGTCAAAACAACACAAGGAAGCGCTGCGAAATCTTGGCGTGACCCCACACCATAGGCGTTCGTTCAAACCGGTGCACAATATCTTGTATCAAGAGTAAATCGTAAGTTGCTGATTCAAAAAAGAATTTGACGGCGAATCGACTTTGACTCATCCTTGTCTCAACCAAATGAGCGCAAAAGCGCCGTGGACACTTGAGGCAGTGATATGACAACAACCACCAAAAAGGGCGCAAAAGCGCTCCCTTTAAACACGATTCTCTCCGGGGACTGCATCGATGTGATGAACAGTCTACCCGAGGCGTCCGTGGATCTGATTTTTGCGGACCCGCCGTATAACCTGCAATTGAAAGGTCAGTTGCATCGTCCGGATAATTCGCAGGTCGATGCGGTGGATGATCACTGGGATCAGTTCGCAAGTTTTGGAGCGTATGACCAGTTTACGCGCGAATGGCTGAAGGCGGCGCATCGTCTGCTGAAACCCAATGGTGCGATCTGGGTGATCGGGTCTTATCACAACATTTTCCGCGTGGGGTCAGCGCTGCAGGATGCCGGATACTGGATCCTGAACGACGTTGTGTGGCGTAAGTCGAACCCGATGCCGAATTTCCGCGGCAAGCGGTTCACCAATGCGCATGAAACGATGATCTGGGCGTCCAAGCGCGAAGGCGCGAAATACACCTTCAACTATGAGGCGCTGAAAGCTCTGAACGAAGGTGTGCAGATGCGCAGCGACTGGGTGCTGCCGATCTGCACCGGGCATGAGCGCCTGAAGGACGAAAACGGCGACAAGGCGCATCCGACGCAAAAACCGGAATCGCTGTTGCACCGCGTGCTGGTCGGCTCGACCAACCCCGGCGATGTGGTGCTGGACCCGTTCTTTGGTACCGGAACCACCGGGGCCGTCGCCAAGATGTTGGGGCGCGAGTTCATTGGTATCGAGCGAGAGGAAAGCTATCGCAAGGTGGCTGAAAAACGCATCGCCAAGGTCCGCAAGTTTGATCGCGAAGCTCTGGAAGTCAGTGCCAGCAAACGTGCCGAGCCACGCGTGCCATTCGGTCAGCTGGTCGAACGCGGAATGTTGCGCCCGGGTGAAGAGCTCTATTCCATGAACCAACGTCACAAGGCGAAGGTGCGTGCGGACGGAACGCTGGTGGGTGACAATGTCAAAGGGTCAATCCATCAGGTCGGCGCGCATCTGGAAAACGCACCGTCCTGCAACGGCTGGACATACTGGTGCTTCAAACGGGACGGCAAGACCGTACCGATTGACATCCTGCGGCAACAGATCCGCGCAGAAATGCACAATTGAATTCACGAACACCGCCGGTGCCTGTGGCCTGACACATGGCACTATGCCTTGCCCCGCCGATCAATCGGCGGGGTCTTTTGTTTTGCCTTCAACAGTGATTGCATAAGGCTGCCAAGCCTCTGCAAGAAAGACCACGGCCATGACCGAGACGACCGCACAGCCCCGCCGAAGCCTGTTTTTCACCCAGCCCGATGCGTTTGATCTGGACAACAAATATACCGAGGCTGCGTTGGAACGGCACAAGCGCGAGGGTCTGGAACTGGCTGTGCGTGCGCGATGGGTGGCGATGGCGCTGACTGCGGTGCTGCTCATTTTTCTGAACCCGCAATGGGAGGTGCTTTGGTATCACTTCATTCTGCTGCTGATCTGCGGCAACGGGTGGTTGATCCGCCGTGCAGGTCGTGTCGGGCAATCGCGGGGCGAGTTGTTTTTGATTTTCGTCGACCTGCTGATCATGACGCTCGGGATGATCGTGCCCAATCCCTTCAGCGATGATGTCAGGCCATTGGCCATGCAATACCGGTTCGACAACTTTCAGTACTTCTTCGTCATTCTGGCCGCAGGCACGTTGGCTTATTCCTGGCGGACCGTGATCGCCATCGGAACCTGGACGGCGATTATGTGGACGATCGGTTGGATCGTTGCGTCGTGGGTCGCAACGCCTATTCCGGGGATCAGCGAAAAAGTTGCTGCCGCCCTGCAAGGCTACCCGGATGTTGCCGAGCTTCTGGATCCGAACAGTTTCATGGCGCCTCAGCGCATCCAGCAGGTGACCGTGTTCATGATGGTGGCCGTGACTTTGGGCCTTTCGATGCAGCGGCTGAACCGGCTATTGATGAGCAACGCAGGGCTGGAACGGGAACGGGCCAACTTGTCACGCTATTTCTCGCCCAACGTGGTAGAGGAGCTGAGTCAGAATGACGAGCCGCTGAAACGGGTCCGAAAAGAGAATGTGGCCGTTCTGTTCATCGACATCGTCGGGTTTACAAAATACGCGGCCGGGCGTGACCCCTATGATGTGATCGAAGTGCTGCGAGGCTTTCACGCCCGCATGGAGACCGAGGTTTTTCGCCACCACGGAACCCTAGACAAGTACCTGGGGGATGGTCTGATGGCGACCTTTGGCACCCCGGTGCCCACGCCGCTGGATGCAAGCAACGCGCTGGGATGCGCACGCGCGATGGTCAGCGTGATTGATCGATGGAATCTGGAACGCCGCCGGGCGGGAGAGCCTGAAATCCGCGTCGGGATTGGGGTGCATTATGGCTCGGTCGTATTGGGCGACATTGGTGCGAACCGGCTTGAATTTGCAGTCATCGGGAATGCCGTCAACGTCGCAGCCAAGCTCGAGGCGCTGACGCGTGATTTACAGGCGCGTATCGTGGTCAGTGATGCCGTGCGCGTGCGGATTGCAGAGGAAAACCAGTCTGCGTCGGTCGCCATGACTGGTTTTGCAGAGCTTACCGATCAATCCGTGCGCGGCGTGGAAACACCGATGGATATCTGGGTGATGAAAGGCTGAGGACCGTACACCCCACCAGAACAGCACCCTAAGCGTCGAGCCTGATGGGCAGGGCTGCGCATCGGTTACGCATCAGATACCGGGTTCAGGGCCTTGTTATACGCGTGCCAATCGGTGATCTCGGGGTAGTACTGGCGTCGCCATTCCCGGACCCGCGGGTTCATGACCCTCCGCCACAGCGGTGGGATCATCGCAGCCACAGTCATGACGGGATAGCCATAGGGCAGTTGCGGTGCCGTTTCGGGCGTGTGGTGTTGAAGCAGCGGAAACCGGCGGTTTGGTTTGTAGTGGTGATCCGAATGGCGTTGCAGATTGATCAGCAACCAGTTTGAAGCCTTCTGTGAGGCGTTCCAGGAATGCCTGGGCAGGACGTGCTCATACCGCCCGTCCCCCAGATGTTTCCGGGTCAGGCCGTAATGTTCCACGTAGTTGACCAATTCCAGCTGCCAGATCGCGACACCGGCCTGCAACAGAAACAGGGCCAGACCTGACCAGCCTCCGATCAGCGACGCCAGTGCCAGCATCCCCAATTGCAACGCCCAGTACCGCCAGAACGGGTTGGAGCGGTCGGTCCAGGGTCGGTCCTTGCGGGCCAGTTTTCCGCGTTCGGCGATGAAGGCCGAGACCAGACTTTGCCGCAACACCCTAGGGTAAAAGCGGTGAAACCCTTCGTTGTATCGCGCCGTCACCGGATCGCGTGGCGTTCCTACATAACGGTGATGGACCAGCAGATGCTCGGACCGGAAATGAGAATAAAGCACCATTGCAAGAAGGATATCGCCCAGCCAGCGTTCCCAACGGCTTTTCTGATGCATCAGCTCGTGGCTGTAATTGATACCGACCGTACCCGAGATAACACCCATGCCAAAGAACAGGCCGATTTTCTCAGGCGTCGAAAGCTGGCTGCCGTGGCTCGCGTACCAGATCAGGCCAAACAGGGTAAGGAACTGAAGGGGTGCCCAAAGCTTGGTCAGCAGGATGTACCGTTGCAGATCGCCGTCCGGCGTCTCGGGGTCCGCATTTTCCACGTTGAGCCCGGTGATCCGGTCCAGCACGGCAAAGACCCACCAGGTCGAGATCGGGATCAGCAAAACCCACCATCCGCCCGCGAAAGCAGTGAACCAGATCAGCGGGATCAACAGCAGGGACACCCAGAAGGGTGATGCTGATTGCCAGCGTGCCAACGAGACTGTTGCGGTCATCTCTGGTGCTCCTGCTAGATGGGAACAGCCTAGCCGCGAGGCCAAGGAATGCACAGCGGTCTTATTGTCCTTTCCACAGATCATAGGCTTTGCGCATCACCGTGGGCAGGTCGCTGGGTTGGAAGCTGTGCTTTCCCACTGCGATCAAGTGTTCGGGAACATCCTGACCGGTGGTTTCCGCGGCCCAGATTCTTAAAATCAGATGAAAATGCGTAAAGGTGTGGCGCACCTCGCCCGGCACCATTTTCCAATCTGCCGCAAGCGGGGGGTGCTCGACCGGATCGTCAGCCCACTCCGTTCCGGGCCAGCCCAGCATTCCGCCCAGCAGACCTTTGTCCGGTCGGCGCTCCAGCAGCATGGCCCCATCTGACATGCGCACAATATAAACGTGACCGCGACGGGTGGGTTTGGGCTTTGTCGGTGTTTTTCGGGGAAGATCAGCCTGTGTTCCCGCGATCCGCGCTTCGCATGGTTCGCGCAGCGGGCAAATGCCACATGCCGGGGATTTCGGCGTGCATATCGTGGCCCCCAAATCCATGACCGCCTGTGCGTAATCACCGGGCCGAGTAGAAGGTGTCAGCGCTGAGGCTTTTTCCTTCAGCAGGGGTTTCGAGCCGGGCAGCGGCGCGTGGATGTCGTAAAATCGGGCCATGACGCGTTCGACATTGCCATCCAGAACCGTTTCAGGCTGATCGAAGGCGATGGCCGAGATTGCCGCAGCCGTATAAGGGCCGATGCCGGGTAACGTCAGCAGCGCATCATATGTATCGGGGAAATGACCATTGTGATCCCGTGTCACAGCGCGGGCGCATTTCAAGAGGTTGCGCGCACGCGCGTAATAGCCAAGACCGGCCCATTCCCCCATGACCTGCTCATCCGGCGCGGCGGCCAACGCCTGAACCGTAGGCCAACGTGTCATGAAGCGCAGAAAGTAATCCCGCACCGCTGCTACAGTCGTCTGTTGCAACATCACTTCGGATAACCAGACCCGATAGGGGTCAGGGCGTACCCCGGCGGCGCGCTCTGCCGGTCCTGTGCGCCATGGCATGGCGCGAGCGTTGTGGTCATACCACTCCAGAAGCGCAGCGCTGGCGGTGAATTCAAAGGAATCACGCAAGTTTTATTCGTCTCCCTGTCAGGTTTCGCTGGCACCCGGTGTTCTGCCTATTACAATAGCGGCGCAGGAGTTGGAAACCAGATGCAACGCAGACGTTCGTCAACCCGCGGGTTCAAGCGCACCGCGTCTTTGCTGAATGACCAGATCAGGCGCGCCGGGGAAAGCCGGGGCTTTGCTGTCTCACGTCTGTTGACCCATTGGGCCGAGATCGTGGGTCAGGATACCGCCGCCATCGCGCGCCCAGTCAGTGTCGGCTATGGCAAAGGCGGTTTCGGCGCGACCCTGACCGTTCTGACCACAGGCCCGCAGGCCCCGATGCTGGAAATGCAGAAGGAACAGCTGCGTGGTAAAGTGAACGCGGTCTACGGCTATAATGCCATCAGCCGTGTCCGGATCACCCAGACCGCTCCGACCGGATTTGCCGAGGGGCAGGCCAGTTTCGACCATAAACCGAAACAGGCAATACCCGAGATTGCACCTGAGATTGCTGCCGAGGCAGACAAAGTGTCACGCAGTGTAAATGATGAAGATTTGCGCGCGGCCCTTGAACGTCTTGGGCGCAACGTTTTATCCAAACAGAAACGCTGAGAAAGGGCTGAGAATGAGCCGTATTGCAACCGTAATCTGCGCGGCCGTCGCCGTGGCCGCTGGCGGCTATTGGGTGTCGCTGTCAAATTCCAACACAAGTTTTCCGCTGGTCAGTGCCGCCGAGGCGCAAGAGGCGGACCTGGATACATCCACAATCATTGACATGGTTCAGGGGGCCGAAGGGGCGCCTGTCGAAATCATCGAATACGCATCCTACACCTGCCCGCATTGCGCGAATTTCCACAAGAGCGCGTATAAACAGCTCAAGAAGGATTTCATTGACACCGGCAAGGTCAAGTTCACCTATCGTGAGGTCTATTTTGATCGCTACGGTCTGTGGGCGTCGATGGTGGCCCGCTGTGCCGGCCCCGAGAAATTCTTTGGCATCACTGATCTGATTTACGAAGGTCAGGCAGAATGGACGCGCGCAGGTGGCCCGGCCGAGATCGTCGATGAACTGCGCAAGATTGGTCGTCTGGCAGGTATTGATGGCGACCAGCTTGAGGCCTGTTTGCAGGATGGCACCAAGGCGCGGACATTGGCCGCGTGGTATCAGGAAAACGCTGAACGCGATGGAATTCAGGCAACCCCGTCCTTCATCGTGAACGGCAAGAAAGTTGACAATCAGTCCTACGCGGACTTCAAAAAGCTGATCGAAGCAGAGCTCGGCAGCTGACCCGAACCCGGCTGGCGCCACCGGGGGCCAGCCTGAGTTACTTTGGTGAAGGGACGGTTTTCAAAAGCATGTCCCTGACCACGTCGGCGTCTGAAATCTGAAGCCGAACCGGCAAAGTGATCACCTTGCTTCGGAAAGCGGGCGGCAGGCGAACGGCGTCTTTTTCGGTGGTGACCATCTGAGCGCTCAGCAAACGCGCCTCGTTTTCCAGCCGGGTCATCAGGGCCTGTGTCAACGGTTGGTGATCGTCCAACGCCTCGGCCCGGACCAGATCCACACCCAACCGACGCAGGGTTTGGAAGAACTTTTCGGGATAGCCGATTCCTGCAAACGCCAACGCACGCGTTTCTGACCAATCCATACCGGTTTGCAGGGGTTCGACTGCCCCGGTGACATGAGGAACGGTCAACCGGTCTTTCCAGTTGTTGGCAAACACCTTTTGTGCCGCCTCTTCACCCAAGGACAGCACAAGGTCGGCCCGTTGCAGGCCGATATCGACCGGCTCTCGCAGTGGACCGGCTGGCAGGCATAATCCGTTTCCAAATCCGCGCTGGGCGTCCACAACGATAATCGAGAAATCCTTGGCGACCGAAGGGTTCTGAAAACCATCATCCAGAACGATCACCGTTGCCCCCGCCGCGGCCGCTGCACGCGCACCCGCCGCCCGATCCTTGGCAACCCAGACCTCGGCAAACATCGCCAGCAACAGCGGCTCGTCCCCCACCTCGGCTGCGGTATGCCTGCCCGGATCGACCTGCACCGGGCCTTCCAGTGACCCGCCATGTCCTCGTGTCACGACATGCGGCTTGTGCCAGGCGTTACCAAGCTGTTCGAGGGTCCAGATCACGGTGGGCGTTTTCCCGGTTCCACCTGCATTGAGATTGCCGATGCAGATCACGGGCACACCGGGATTTTCCCCTGATTTCGAGGCAATCCTGCGGGCAGTCGCCGCTGCATAAAGGCGGCCCAGCGGGGCCAGCAGCCGTGCCCTCAGATCCGGCTGGTCCGGAGGAGTGTTCCAGAAATCAGGTGCCCGCATGATCTGCGCTCCTCTCGTCCAGAATATCCTGCACCATTTCGATGAGGGTGTCTGCCTGCGGCGCACCTTCGGTGATTATCTGCCATCCTGCCAAAGCCATTTCAGCGGCGCGGTCCGGTGCCAGAAGCTGTACGACGGCATCGCCCAACTCGGTTGCTGACTTGACCTCCTTGGCTGCGCCTGCCTGTTGCAGGTGGGCGTAAAGCTCGTGATGGCGATGCACGAATGGTCCTGAAATTATGGCAGACCCCAGCGCGATTGCGTCGGACGGGTCCTGACCGCCTGCACCGCGTTCCAGTGAACTGGCCATGAACGTCACTGCCGACACACGGTGCCACAACCCCAGATTTTCTGGGTCCGCAGTCAGAACGACCTGCGTGCTGTCTTCGATCAAGTCGCCATCGTCCCAGTTAACACAGCGTAGATCCATCGCCTCCAGCCTCCGTTTTAGGGGGGCAGCTTCGTGAACGTCGGCGACGTGAAGTACAAGAACCAGCCGGTGCAAAAGGCGCAATGCCTGACGATGTGCTGTCAGAACCGAAATGAACTCTTTGTCCTGCACCCAGGCAGCCAACCAAACAGGTCGCCCTGCAAGCGTGTGGTTGGTTTCGATCAGCTCGTCTTCTGGCCAAGGTCTTGGATTTGGGCTGATGCGCAAAGGCGGCGATTCTTCGACTGTTGAAAACGGGATGCCAAGTCTCCGGATGTGACGGGCGGTTTCAGAATTTGCAGTCAGTATCTTGCGAAAGCAGCTAAAGGTCACTCTGGTTATGTCTGGCAGCCAGCGCGCGTTCCGGGACAGTGCAACGGTAAACTGGGCGTCAAACAACACAAGGGGTACAGCCTGTTCATCGGCTCGGGTTATGATGTTGGGCATCAAATCACCGCCGACCCAAATCCCGATACCTGGGCGCCAGTACTCGATAAAGTCACGCGCGGCCCCGCTCTGTTCCTGAGGCAGGTTGATCAGGGGAAAGCTGCATTCCGGCCAGGCAGACAGATCCGCGTCCGGCGGAGCGGTCAGTAGAAAATGCAGCTTGGATCGGGACTGAAGCAACCGGCGACAAAAATCACTCACCGCCCGCAGGCGGTCTGGCGTGGCGACGTGCATCCACACGACCTCGCCTTCGGGGCGTGGCAGGTCGGTTTTTACACCAACGCCGTTCCGCATTCTCCAGGACAGCACCCGATAAGCGGCAAGGCTTAATGAGCGCGGTTTGCTCATGCGCCGATTCCGGGCCCGATCGGGTCCAGCTGAGCAGACAGTTGCGCGTGGATCGCAGTGCTGGCGGCGATAACGCCATTCAGCCTGGGGTGGGCATTGTTGAAGATCAGCGGTTGACCCAAACGGTCTGAACAGACGCCGCCTGCCTCTCGGATGATCAGATCACCAGCGGCAATGTCCCATTCCCAGCTGGGGCGAAGGGTCAGCATGGCGTCGAACCGCCCCTGCGCGACCAGCGCCATGCGATAGGCAAGCGAGGGTCGGTACGCGCGGTGGAAGGCTGGAACATTCTGATTGCGCCAGTGCTGTGCGTCCAGATTTGGTTTGGCGGCCAGAACCTGCGACTGCAATAACTCAGACGTTTTCGACGTCGTGATCTTTTGCCCGTTGAGAGTTGCGCCCTGACCTTGCGCGGCAGCATAAAGCAAGTCGCGCATCGGCAGATAGATTACGGCGGAAGTCACAATGCCATCCACTGCAACAGCCAGCGAATGCGCCCAGGTGCGCGCGCCTTCGGTAAAGCTGCGGGTGCCGTCAATCGGATCGACGATAAAGGCATTGCTGCGGTCCAGCCGCTCGGGCGAATCCTCGGATTCCTCGCTGAGCCAGCCATAGCCCGGTCGCGCAGCGCACAGCTTTTCTTCCAGCATCGCGTTGACGGCCAGATCGGCCTCGGTCACCGGACCGGCGCCACCGGGTTTGTCCCAACGCTGTGCCTGCGTCCCGGAATAGCGTGTAGCGATCTTGCCGGCCTCAATCGCGGCCTCAATCAGAAGGGGCAGATCAGTTGCCGGCAAGTGTCATTCCTTCGATCAACAGCGACGGGACCACGCGCGACAAATATGGGCGGGCGTCATTGGCGGGAATGATCCGCCGCAGCATATCACGCAGATTGCCTGCGATTGTGCATTCATTGACGGGATGCGTGATCACACCGTTTTCGACCCAAAAACCTGATGCACCACGGGAATAGTCGCCCGTATTGGGGTTGATCGTCGATCCGATCATGGACGTGACCAGCAAACCGGTGCCCATATCGCGCAACAGATCGTCGCGACTGCGGGTTCCCTGCGTAAGGCTCAGGTTCCAGTTGCTGGGTGAGGGTGGGCCGGACACACCGCGCGCAGCGTTGCCTGTTGAGTCCATTCCCAGCTTGCGGCCACTCGACAGATCCAGTGTCCAGCCCGTCAGGACACCGTTTTCCACGATCACCCGGCGCTGCGTGGGCAGACCTTCGGCATCAAATGGGCGCGAGCCAGAGATACGCGGGCGGTACGGATCTTCGATCAGTGACAGATGCGCGGGCAGCACGTCTTGCCCCAGGCAATCCTTCAGCCAAGACGCGCCGCGCGCAATCGCGGCCCCATTGCTGGCGGCCAGAAGATGCCCGATCAGCGAAGACGAGATACGTTCATCAAACAACACCGGGAAACTGCCGGTCGCCGGTTTGCGCGCGCCAACCTGTTGCACAGCGCGTTCCCCTGCTTTGCGCCCAATCTCAGCCGCGTCGCGCAAGTCGGATTGAAACGTCCGGCTGTCACCGTCATAGTCGCGCTCCATCCCGGTGCCTTCACCCGAGATCGCAACGCATGAGATGGATCGGCTGCTGCGCTCATACCCACCGGAAAACCCGTTTGTAGCCGCCAGATGCACCCGGTGCGTTCCGTAGCTTGCAGCGGCATCCGACACCTGCGTGACGCCTTTTACTGTCAGTGCTGCGGCCTCGGCGGCCAGCGCATCCTGCATCAGGCTTTCTGCGGACGGGGCCGGGGCGGAGTCCAGCAATTCCAGTGGCTGAATATCCCAGTCACAGGCCAGTTGGCTTTTGTCCGCCAGCCCGGAATAGGGGTCCTCGGGCGCTTCTTTTGCCATGGCCACGGCGCGTTCGGCCATCGCCGCAAGGGTTTCCGGGCGGCTGTCACAGCTGGACACAATGGCTGACCGCTTGCCCAGAAACACACGCAACCCCAGATCAGCGCCTTCCGAGCGTTCCGCATGTTCCAGTGCTCCGCCCCGCACATCGACCGAGACCGAGGACCCTTCGAGAACGATGGCATCTGCCGCTTCTGCGCCTGCCCGGCGAGCAACATCGAGCAATTGTTGGCTGATTTCTTCTGGTGAGCGGGTCATGAGGTCTCCGGGTTGATTGCCAAGGACCTAGCCTTGCACCGCCCGCCCCGCAAGACCTGTGACCGGATTGTGCTGTGTGGATCGGGATAAATCCATGCCGCTACCGGGTTTGGCACAAGGTTCACAGGAATGGAAAGGGCCGCACTGCGCGGCCCTTTCAGATAGGTATCACTTGATACGCTGGCCATTCGCCAAAATCTGACCGTCTTCCGTGAATTCGATGGTCGAGTTCAGGGTGTCAGGCTCATCGCCGGGGACAGCCATCAGACCCATCATCATCCGCGCGCCCAGTGCATCGTCGTCCGAAATGAGGCCCATGCCGATCAGCGTATCGATCAGCTGATTGGCGCCAACAAGTTTCAGGTTCGCCACGCCGCTTGGGCTAGGCATTCCGCCAAACTCTTCTGTGTTCGAATTGTCGAAGGCGAAATCGCCATCACCGGTCAGTTTGGCACCAACCAACGAAACCAGAAGCTGGCTGATTTTCAGCGAATGTAACTCACCCGGAGTCTCATCCGACTCAACGTCAATTTCCGGATCGAAGATGTTCATCAGAACTTTTGCCGTGCCGGTCGTTTCCAGCGCGATTGTCGCCGGATCGCGGGGCAGCGCGCCTGCCGGGTCAAAAATGCCCCACAGGACATCAGACATGGTGAAATCGGTCATGTTGAGGCCAAAGGCGAAGGGCTGTATTTCGTCCGATTGCTGGATCGGGAATTCGAAGTTCAACCCTGCACTGGCCATGGACAACTCGATCGGGAACGGCAGATCCGCTGTTGTCACCGCCAGTTTGGTGCTGTTCTGCGCGATGTCATAGGCGATGCGCTCGGCGTCGATGCTGGCGGCAAAGTGCCCACCCTCCGAGGTGCTGTTCATCGAGAACGCCTGTCCTTCGCTGGTCCCGCTCAGATCGGTGCTGCCGGATGCATAGGTAAACGTGCCATCAAAGGCGAAACCCGCTTGGTAAAACGCCTGCGGATCAGACATGTCAAAATCCAGTGGGATCACGTTTTCGCCTTCAAAGGCCAGTTGGCCCAGTTGGCCATTGATCAGCCCGCTTTCACCACTTTCCGGATCCTGAAAGTTCAGGTTATAGGTCAGCGTATCGCTGTTGAATGTCTGAGTGATGTTTCGGTGTTCGCCGATTTGCATCCGCGACCGACCGGCCAGATCACCTGCTTCGACCGCGATGCTGAAAACCTCGTTCGGCAGCGGTTCGCCATCAACTTCAATCGAATCCAGCGCAATGCCCAGTTTGTCAGCGGTGTAGTCATAAGTCATGTCTTCGGGTGTACCCGAAACGACCATGTTCAGCTGGCTGTGCGAATAAATCACTTTGGCTGCAAACTCTTCATCGTCGGCTGTTCCCGTGACGTCCATGGGAAAGCTCTCGGGCAATCCGATGGTAACGGTTCCGTCACCATTTTCGGTCAGCGTCATTTCCGGCATGACCATCTGGAACTGTCCGTCTTCTTCCGGAAAGGTCAAAGAAAGTGTCATGTTCGAAATTGTGGTGACGTCACCGGCGATGCTTTCGTCTCCTGTAACGGTGTAGCCCATTGATGTGAAATAGCTTTGCCAGTCGGACCAGACATCATTTGCTGTAAGGTCGGCGAACGCGCCCTGGGTCGCGACGGCATAGGCCAGAACAGCACCGCAGCTGCGGTGGAGGAAAACGGACATAAGGTAACCCTTCTTGATCAATTTGCGGCGCATGGTCGGGGTTGTGGCACCTATCGTCAAGGGGGCAAGGGCTGGACCATTTCCCCGTTTCCGCGTTACGGCTGTTGCCGGGATCAATAACAATGCGTGAGGAGAGGCGAATGCAGGGGAAAACAGTTCTGATAACCGGGGCCAGCCGCGGCATCGGGGCCGAAGCGGGGCGCGTTTTTGCCGCAGCCGGTGCCAATGTCGCATTGGTGGCCCGCAGCCGAAATCAGATAGACGCCTTGGCCGCTGAACTGGGTGATCAGGCCATCGCGCTGGCCTGCGATGTCAGCGATTTCGCGCAGGTCGAGCAGGCTGTGGCCACATGTGTGGATCGGTTCGGCGGGCTGGATGTTCTGATTGGCAATGCCGGTGTGATCGATCCGATCTTTCATCTTTCCAACGCCGATCCTGAGGCCTGGAGCAAAGCCATCGACATCAACCTCAAAGGCGTTTTCTACGGGATGCGTGCGGCATTGCCGGTGATGCGGGCCGCCGGGGGCGGAAGCATTCTGACCGTCTCGTCCGGCGCGGCGTCCAACCCGGTTGAGGCGTGGAGCCATTATTGCGCGTCAAAGGCCGGGGCAAAAATGCTGACGGAATGCCTGCATCTGGAAGAAGCCCAACACGGCATTCGCGCAATGGGGCTGTCGCCGGGGACGGTTGCCACGGATATGCAGCGGTCCATCAAGGCAAGCGGCATCAATCCGGTCAGTCAACTGGATTGGGACGCGCATATTCCCGCAGACTGGCCAGCGCGTGCCCTGTTGTGGATGTGTTCCAAGGACGCGGATGAATACTTGGGAAAGGAAATCTCGCTGCGCCTGGAAGACATCCGAAAAAGGGTCGGGCTGATATGATCGACCTGACGAAACAGGATGGCCTGTGGGTCGTTACGATCAACAATCCCGAAAAGGCAAACGCCCTGACTGGAGCGATGCTGAATGAACTGGCCGGGATTGCCGAGGCCGCAACCAGCGCGCGGGCGCTGATCCTGACGGGCGCGGGCAAAGTGTTCAGCGCCGGGGCCGATCTGGACGAGGCGCGCGCCGGTCTGGCCACCTCTGACGTCTGGGAAAGACTGTCCGGTGCCATCGCCGCATTGCCCTGCCTGACCATTGCCGCGTTGAACGGAACTTTGGCTGGTGGGGCCAATGGCATGGCTTTGGCCTGTGACCTTCGCATTGCGGTGCCGACAGCCAAGTTTTTCTATCCGGTGATGAAGCTGGGGTTTCTGCCGCAACCGTCCGATCCGAAACGGTTGGCGGCATTGGTGGGTCCGGCCAGAACCAAGTTGATCCTGATGGCAGGTCAGAAGATCACCGCGCAAGAGGCGTATGACTTTGGTCTGGTTGATCGGATCGTCGAACCCGATCACCTGATGCAAACCGCGCGTGAGCTTGTGACAGACAGCGTGAACGCTGACCCCGTTATCGCCGCGGACATCGCAAGGATGTGTTCATGAGGATTTCGGCCATTCGGTTGCGGGTCACTGACCCGAAAAGACTGGCCGTATTCTATCGCGACGTTCTGGGTATGCGGGTTGACCCGCAGGTGTCAGGTTGCCGCGTCGGCTACAACTCGGAAGATGCGGACCTTCTGCTGCTGCCGGGTGGCGGCGGATACACCCATGACCGGGGCCAAAGATATTGGAAGATCGGAATTACCGTCCCTGATGTCGATCTTGCGGCAGCGCATTTGCGCGCGCTGGGTACTGCGGTAAGCGCGCCGAGCCAGTTTCTGGATATCGGGTACATGTGCCATCTGGCTGATCCCGATGGGTTTGTCATCGAATTGCTGCAATATGATTTCGAAGGCAACAAACCGGCGCAGGTGGTAGATCCGGATGCTCCGTTTGCGCAGGCCCGGATCGGTCAGATAACCCTTCGGACCGGTGATATCGCGGGTGAGGACGCGTTTTGGCGCGCGCAAGGTATGTCCTTGCTGTCAATGCAGGAGGTGGCCCCCCATGGCTTTGATCTGCATTTCTATGCCTTTACCGACGAAACCCCTCCAAACGCCGATTTGTGGGCCGTCGAGAATCGCGAGTGGTTGTGGAAACGACCGTATACGACACTGGAATTCCAGCATCTTGCGGGTGCAGAGTTTGCGCCTGTACCGGATTACCGGGGAATAGAAGTCGAAGGGTTGGCCGCACCTTTGAAAGACGCCTTTGGCGATCCGGTCTTGCCGGGCTGATCACCTGTTGCGTCGCTTGCCCGGAACTTTCGACCGAAATCCGGGTGGGCGTTTACGCACCCATATCAGGAATTTCTCAAGCCTGGGATGCGCGCGCAAGGCTGCGATCGTGTTGTAACAGCGCGCCAGTTCGGCCTCGGTCAGGGTGGCATGGAATTCTTTGTGGCAAATCTGGTGCAGAAGAACGGTGGGTCCGCCCTTGCCTCCTTTGAGTTTTGGGATCAGATGATGCAGGCTGCCACCCCCGCTGGGGATCGAGCGGTCGCAGAGCGGGCAGATCGGATCGTTGTTCGCCATGTTGGTTTGAAACTTGCGCCGATGGATGGCGAAGGCAAGAGGGTGCGAATGGCGCAGGCAGTCGTGATCGGAGCAGGCCCCGCAGGGTTGATGGCGGCCGAGCAACTGGCCGAGGCCGGGCATTCCGTGCTGGTTGCCGAAGCCAAGCCCTCGGTTGCGCGCAAATTTCTGATGGCTGGTAAATCGGGGCTGAACCTGACAAAGGACGAACCGCCTGAGACACTGATGCGGTCTTATGCCGATGCGGCGGACTGGTTGCGCCCGATGATCACCGCCTTTGACGCGCAAGCCGTGCAGCACTGGGCGCGTGGACTGGGACAGATATTATTCACAGGTTCTACCGGGCGGGTTTTTCCCGAGGCCATGAAGGCGTCGCCTTTGCTGCGCGCATGGCTTGCGCGACTGGGCGCAGCCGGGGTTGAGATCAAAACCCGTTGGCGATGGAAAGGTTGGGAAGCTGATGCGCTGGTATTCGACACACCGGACGGGCCGCAAAACCTGACTGCTGCTGTAACCGTGCTTGCGCTGGGCGGGGCCAGCTGGGCCCGCCTTGGGTCGGATGGTCATTGGGCGCAAATCCTGTCTGACAGGGGCGTCGAACTGGCACCGTTTGAACCTGCGAACTCAGCCCTGTCGGTGGATTGGAGCACTCATATGCAGCCACACTTCGGGGCGGCGCTGAAATCGGTTCGGTGGATGGCCGGTGACCTGGATAGCCGCGGCGAGGCTGCGATCTCGGCAACCGGGCTGGAGGGAGGGGGGCTTTACACTCTCACCCCTGCTTTGCGCAAAGGGCAGCTACTTTTTGTCGATCTGGTGCCCGACCTGGAACAGCAGTCCTTGCAGGCGCGTTGGTCTTCCAGAAAGTCGAAAACCACACTTTCGCAATGGTTGAGAAAGTCGTTGAACCTGTCACCGCAGAAGATCGCCGTGTTTCACGAGATGGCAAAACGCAGTCACTTGCCGCTGCCCGGCGAAGTGGCGGTCCTCAAGAAACTGCCAATCCTGCACGCAGGGCTGCGACCGATGGATGAGGCCATTTCGACGGCAGGTGGCGTGAAACGATCCGCGTTGGGTGATGGGCTGATGCTGAAGACCATGCCGGGCGTGTTCTGCGCCGGTGAGATGCTGGATTGGGAAGCGCCGACCGGGGGGTATCTTTTGACAGCCTGTCTTGCCACTGGCCGCTGGGCCGGTCGGGCCGCTGCCGATTGGCTGGATCAGGGCAAGTAACTCAGCGCGACCGCGCAAGCATCGCCAGACGAATCATTGCGCGCTCGACCAGTGCCATTGAGGGGGCGGTCTGTCCGGCGGAGCGCAGGGAGAGGTCGGTATCCGTAAGAACGGTCAGAGCAGTTTGCAGCTTGGGCGCGCCCCAGCCCTGTGCCTGACGCAGAATACGGTCACGCCGTTTGCCGTAAACCGGCGGGCGCAACTTGCCGATACCCTGCGCCGCACCACCGGGATCCGAGGCGCAGGCATAAAGGGTGCGGAAATGCCGGGTTGCCCCAATACACAGAGTTACCCCGTTGGTACCCTGTGCCTGCAACCGCCGGATCAGCGGTCCGATCTCACCGGCGCGGCCTTCTGCAACCACGTTCAGCACGTCGTCAAGCGCCGCCTCGGTCGAACGCGGGGTACAGGCTTCGATGTCTTCCATGGTCAACTCAGAGTTGTCACCACGCTTGTAAAGCGACAGTTTCTCAATGGTTTGGGTGAAGTCACCGGGGCTAAGACTGTTGGCCAGTTCGCTGATGGCAGACATGACATCGCGGGGGATGTTATTCAGTTGCGCCTCAGTCAGAACCCGCTCGACCTCTGCACGCGATGGCGGGTCGTCATAAATGCCTATCGCATAGGCCGCAGGATGCCCCTCGAACGCTTTGCGGATTTTTGAGTTTGGTTTCAGCTGACCAGCCGTCACGATGATCTGAGCGTCGCCGGGGGTCCAATCTTCAAGTGCGGCCAGAATCGCAGGCGAGGCGGTTTCGGTGGCGTCTTCCACAAACACCGCGCGCGGGCCGGGGAAAAACCCAACCGCCTTGACCGCGTCCAGCAGAGACGCCGGATCGCCGCGCAAGTCGCCACCCGGCAGGCGGGTCAGGCGCATTTCCTCTTCCGCACCAGGACCAAGCAGGGCGGCCAGAACCTGCTGCCGCTTAAGCGCCACCCGCATGGCATCCGCACCATAGATCAGCAGCCCGGTCTTGTCCGCATCCGGCTTGGCGAAATACCCGTCAGCCTCGCGCGGGCTCAACTTCATTTGGACAAGCCCGGTGTTGAATACAGGCGGTTCACTATATGCCCGGACAGGATCACCATCAGGCGTTCTTTCGCATCGCGTTCGTCAGCCAGCGTCGACACGGTAGAGCCCGAAGCAGAATAGCCCACAAAATCGGTTACGGTGCCGGACGCTGCGACTTGTCCAGTTTCATTAGATTTCAACGCGTATTGGGCCCGTCCATCAATCGTGTACCGCGTTGTCTCGTTCGTCGTGGTGATGGCCGCGCCGCGGGTTTCGGTCGAGACCTGAACATCCAGAGCGTAATCGCTGATAGAGCCCGCGCTGCGGCCCAGTTGTTGTTCAAGGTTCTGAACCAGAAGATAGCTTTCAACGGTATTTGGCGCAGATACCGCCACCCGACCGAACAAGGCAGAGCCCGACCCACTCGGAGCATAAACCGGTTGAAAGCCGCAGGCAGCCAGCGCCAGCGGCATCACAAGCAATGTTCTGCGATCAAACAACGACATTCACGATCCGGCCCGGAACAACGATAACTTTCTTCGGCGCGTTGCCATCCAGCGCCTTTTGGACAGCTTCGGTGCTGAGCGCGATATTTTCAACCTCGGCTTTGTCCATATCTTTTGGAACGCTGATTTCCGCGCGACGCTTGCCGTTGATCTGGATCGGCAGGGTGACGGTGTCATCAACCAGCATCGCTTCATCTGCGACGGGCCACGGGGCGACAGCCACAAGGCCCTCACCGCCCTGATGCGCCCAGATATCTTCCGCCAGATGTGGCGTCATCGGCGACATCAACTGGGCCAGTGTTTTGATTGCCTGTTTCTGAGCCGCCGCACCGGCCTTGGATTTTGCCAGTGTATTGGTGAATGCGTACAGTTTGGCGATGGCTGCGTTGAAGCCAAAGCTTTCGACACCCAATGTCACGTCGCGGATGGTTTTGTGCATCTCGCGCAACAGATCCTCATCGCCTTCGCCCGCTGCATCGGCGTCCATGGCGCCGATCCTGTCACACAGATTCCAAACGCGATTCAAATGCTTATAGGCGGCTTCGGCCCCTGCCGCCGTCCATTCCACGTCCCGTTCGGGTGGCGAGTCGGACAGCACGAACCAGCGGGCCGTGTCGGCCCCAAAGGCCGAAATGATGCTGACCGGGTCGACCACGTTTTTCTTGGATTTCGACATCTTGGCTGAGGGGATGATTTCGACCTCTGTGCCATCGGCCAGTTTGCCGTTGGTTACATCCTCGGGCAGGTGATAGACCGGGCGGCCGTTGGCGTCGCGCGTCTGGTAAATCTCATGCGTCACCATGCCTTGCGTGAACAGCGCGTCGAACGGCTCGATGGCCTTCGTCGGCAAGTGCCCGGTGAGGTGCATCGCCCGCGCAAAGAACCGGGAATAAAGCAGGTGCAGAATCGCGTGCTCAATGCCGCCGATATACTGGTCGACATTCATCCAATATTCGGCCTCGGCCAGATCGGTGGGTGTTTCCGCACGCGGAGCGGTAAAGCGCGCGAAATACCACGACGAATCGACGAAGGTATCCATCGTGTCGGTTTCGCGCTTGGCCGGTGCGCCACAAGACGGGCAGGAACAATCGCGCCAGGTCGGGTGGCGGTCCAGCGGGTTGCCGGGTTTGTCGAATGTGACATCGTCAGGCAGGCGGACCGGCAGGTTTTCCTTTTTCTCGGGCACCACGCCGCAGCTTTCGCAATGCACGACGGGAATCGGACACCCCCAATAGCGCTGACGGCTGAGGCCCCAGTCCCGCAGACGGTATTTGGTGACACCCTCGCCCCAACCGGCTTGTTCAGCAAAATCGACGGTGGCGTTGATGGCTTCTTCGCCTGTCGCCTCGGTCAAACCGGCGAAGTGGTTCACCCAGCGGACTTTCTCGGTTTTCGGCGGGACGAATGCAATTTTGTCGACAGGCGCGTCGTCATCCAGTGCAAAGAATGTGTCGACCACAGGAAGGCCGTATTTGCGGCAAAAGTCGAGGTCACGCTGATCATGCGCAGGGCAGGCAAAGATTGCGCCCGTGCCGTAATCCATCAGGATGAAATTGGCGATCCAGACCGGCAGTTCCCAGCTCGGGTCCAGCGGGTGCTTGACCTTGATGCCTGTGTCAAAGCCCAGCTTTTCTGCGGTTTCTATGGCTTCCTCAGTGGTGCCGCCTTTACGACATTCGGCCACGAATTCAGCCACTTCTGGATTTTCGGCTTCAAGCTGTTTTGCGATCGGGTGATCGGGCGAGATGCCAACGAAAGATGCGCCCAGCAGCGTGTCGGGGCGGGTTGTATAGACGGTGATCGGATCGCCGCCGTCTGTGCGTTCAAAGCCGAATTGCAGACCACGGGATTTGCCGATCCAGTTCTCCTGCATCAGGCGCACTTTGGCGGGCCAGTTGTCCAGAGTGTCCAGCGCATCCAGCAATTCTTCGGAATAGTCCGAGATCTTGAAGAACCACTGGGTCAGCTCGCGTCGCTCTACCAATGCACCCGAACGCCAGCCACGACCATTTTCAACCTGCTCGTTGGCCAGAACGGTCATGTCGACCGGGTCCCAGTTCACCACAGCGTTTTTGCGATAGACCAGCCCGGCATCGAGCATATCGAGGAACAGCGCCTGTTGCTGGCCGTAATACTCGGGGTCGCAGGTCGCGAACTCACGAGACCAGTCGATGGACAGGCCAAGTGGTTTCATCTGGTCGCGCATGTCGGCGATGTTGCTGTAGGTCCAGTCCTTCGGATGACCCCCGATGGCCATCGCGGCGTTTTCCGCAGGCATCCCGAATGCGTCCCAGCCCATCGGGTGCAGCACGTTATGGCCCGTCGCCAGCTTGTGCCGGGCGATCACGTCACCCATCGTATAGTTGCGCACATGCCCCATATGGATTCGGCCAGACGGGTAGGGAAACATCTCAAGCACATAGTATTTCGGCTTGTCCGCCTTGTGGTTAGCGGTGAAGATCCCGGCCTTGTCCCAGGCCTCCTGCCATTTTGCTTCGATTTCAGTGGCCGAGTAGCGCGACATTGTGCGGTCCTTCGTGAATGAAAACGCCGGGTAGGAACCCGGCGTGGTAATATTGTGATTTTCGGCGGGTTGCTAGAACTTGTTGTCTGCTATGCGTAGTTGCCGGGCGCGCGACAGAATCGCATCCTCGACTGCGCGGGATGTTGCCGCACTCACCGGAGCCCCCCCGCTTGATTGCAGCGCAACCGACAAAGAGCGCGCGGCAAGCGCCGGATCGCTGATATGAACAGTTGCCCGGTAGGATCGGCCGCCGCCCGGAGGCGTGCCATAACCCGTTACGATTACACCGGTAAACGGATCAACCTCCTGCACAGGCAGGAAGCTCAGCACATCCAGCGAAGCCGCCCAAAGATACCGGTTCACGTTTGTTGTCTGTTCGGCGGTGCTGCGGTCAAAGATGTCCCAGATAGTTGCCCGCTCGGGGTCATTCAGCTCCTGTTCGTCCGAATTGCCGCCAGCGAGGTTAGGGGAGTACGTTGTCGAAGTGTTTCGATTCTGCCCACATGCCGAAAGAGCGGCGGTCAGCAGGATCATTCCCAAAATCGTCGGCAGGCGCATTGTAAACAGGTCCTGTTTCACTTGTTCTACAGTATTCAGGGGATACTCCTAGCCAAGGACCCCCGCTGCAACAAGTCCATTCTTCTGAAATGTAAGTGTATCAGCTGCATCAGGGCGAAAACTGACTGTGGCATCCTTGCACCAATTTGACCTCAATGACGCCGGCGTCTTTATGCCAAGCTTGCGCAAAGGGGGCAAAAAGAGCGAAACGGTGTCCGTGCTGAGACATGTGCCGAGGCATATGTCGAGTAGATAACTCTTTTGAAACCGAGGGAAACAAGATGAAAAAAGTTCTCTTCGCATCGACGGCGCTGATCGCGACCGCAGGCGTTGCAGCAGCTGAAGTTAACTTCAGCGGTTATGGCCGCTTTGGTATTGGCTACGTTGAAGATCGTAGCGGTACCGTTGTAAACTTCCAGACAACCGGTACCCCAACAGGTACTAACACTGCGGTTGTTCAAACTGACGACGCGATCCTGGTCTCGCGCTTCCGTCTGAACATCGACGGTATTGCAGAAACCGATGGTGGTGTTCGTTTCGAAGGCCGCGTTCGTCTGCAAGCTGACGAAAACAGCGGCAACGGTGAAGCAAACTCCGCCGGTCTGAACGGTGCACGCTTCTCGGTCATCTACGGTGGCCTGCGTGTTGACGCCGGTAACGTTGCAGGTGCCTTCGACAACCTGGCAAACTACTACGGCAACGAAGTTGGTCTTGAGCTGTTCGCAGGTCAGTACTCGGGTGTTGACTACAGCTTCCTGGGTTACTCGTCGACCGGTTCGGGTTCGAACGCCGTGTTCTTCCAGTACTCGGTTGGCGACTTCTCGTTTGGCGCATCGTACGACCAAGCGACTGTAGCTCTGAACGGTGCACCTATTAGTGCAGACCGTTGGGACATCAGCGCAACCTACACCTTCAACAACATCACAGCTGCTTTGGCCTACGGCCAGACCGACGCTGGTGTTGCTGGTGTAAGCGATCCGAGCCTGACCGTTCTGACCCTGGGTGGCGAATGGGGTGACTTCTCGGGTACTCTGTTTGTTGCAGACGACGCAACTCAAGTTACTGCAACTGACGGTACCGCATGGGGTCTGTCGGCTGCCTACAACCTGGGTGCTGCAACCACCCTGCTGTTCACCTACGGTGACGGTAACGCGTCTGCTGATACTCAGCAGGTTGCTGTTGGCGCGATCTACGACCTGGGCGGCGGTGCATCGCTGCGCGGTGGTATCGGTGTCAACGACTGTGACATCTGCACAGACTCGACCATGGTTGCTGACTTCGGTGCTCAGTTCAACTTCTAAGCTGATCTGAACCGCAAGGTTTAAGGGCGGGTCTTCGGACTCGCCCTTTTCTTTTGCGCCGACTTGGTGTTTTTCTGCGCAAAACAGGATGAGGGTCCCATGTCGCTGCAAGACATCACCGCACGTATCGCCAAAGCCGAAGCCAGGTCGGACAGACCGGCTGGTTCTGTCAAACTGATTGCCGTTTCCAAAGTGCAGCCGAATGAAAGGGTGCAGGCCGTTCTTGAGCAGGGGCACAGATGTTTTGGCGAGAATCGCGTGCAGGAAGCAGCAAGAAAGTGGCCCGCGTTCAAAGAACGGTTCGAGGGTATTGATCTGCACCTCATTGGCCCGTTGCAGACCAACAAGGCCCGTCACGCGATGGAACTGTGCGATGCGATCCATTCGGTAGATCGACCCAAACTGGCCAAGACACTGGCGCGTTTGGCACAGGAAATGGGAACCTGTCCGGACCTGTTCATTCAGGTCAACACCGGTGAGGAAGACCAAAAGGCCGGTATCCTTCCTGCGGACGCGGATGGTTTCATTGCCGAGTGCAGGTCATTGGATCTGCCTGTGTGTGGATTGATGTGCATTCCCCCGGTCGATGAAGAGCCGGCTTTGCACTTTGCGCTATTGGCCAAAATCGCCGCACGCAACGGGCTTGATGGATTGTCTATGGGAATGAGTCAAGATTTCGAACAGGCCATCGCCCTTGGCGCGACACATGTGCGCGTTGGCTCGGCCATCTTTGGCGAACGGGTTAAACCTCAGGAATGATCAGCCGTGATCCGGGGGCAATGTGCCCTGCGATCCAGTGCAGATGGTCCCGGCGAAAGGCAATGCAGCCTTCGGTTGGATAACCGGGTCTGCGCCATTGGTGCAGAAAAATCGCTGACCCTCTGCCCGGAACGGCGTTTGGCCAGTTCCAGTCGGTCAACAGAATCAGATCATATAACGGGTCGGCGCGGCGCAGCTTTTCGTGGCTGAATGCATAGGGTGCGCTGACCATGTGGTTGTATCTGCTTTCAGACACGTCGTCAGACCACAAGTCCCGTGGGCCAATGGCACGGGCCCATTTGCTGGGGGCGGCCATTCGGTCGGCCCGGTACAGCATACCGACGATTCGATGATGTCCGGTTGGGGTCGCGCCATCGCCTTCGCGTTTTGCGTTGCTCAACCCGCCTTTGCCCACGGAGCAAGGGAACTCCCTGCCAAGAAACCGGATGCCGCGCGGGGTCAGAACAAGATCGCCTGGGGTCAAAGCAGATGCCCTGATTTCTTGGCCTTGGTTGCCAGGTATCCCCGGTTGTGAGAGGTTTCGCCAACCCTCAGAGGGACACGCTCGGTTACTGCGATACCTGTTCGCTCCATCATGGCGATCTTGGCCGGGTTGTTGGTCAGCAAGCGGACAGAATTGAAGCCCAGCGACTTCAATATGTCCGACCCAAGCCGAAAATCGCGTTCATCGTCCTCAAAACCCAGCCTGTGGTTCGCCTCAACAGTGTCAAAACCCTGATCCTGAAGGAAATAGGCGCGCATTTTGTTGGCCAGACCGATACCGCGCCCTTCCTGATTCAGGTACAAAAGAACGCCTGCACCTTCTGCCCCCATCTGTTCCAAGGCACCGCGCAGTTGCGGGCCGCAATCACATTTCAGGCTTCCCATCAGATCGCCGGTGAAACAGGCAGAATGCAATCGGGCCAGCACAGGCTTGTCGCGGTCTGGGCGTCCGATCTCGACGGCGTAGTGCTCTTCACCACCGTCTTCAGGTCGGAAGACGTGCAACCGGCCTGCTTCGGACACCTCCATCGGAAGGCGGGCCGCGACGACTTCGTGCAAAGTGCTGCGATCCGCCAGATGAGGTGTGGCGCGCGTGTGATCAATGCATGTCAGACCGTGCGACGCGGCAAATGCCCTGCCGTCCTCGACAGGTACCACGACCACAGCGGGAAGGATGCGCGCGGATTTGGCCAATGCAATTGCGATACGGTGGAGATTGGCATTACCGTGCCGCTCGGTCATCAACGGGCCCTTCATGGGTGCGTTCAGATCGTCGGAAGGATCGGCAACCGCCTGTACCCATGCGATATCCGCATCCGCCGGGATCGATACACGTGCCAGATCCCCGTCGTACGCCCGCGCTTTCAGGGTTTCAGCACGTCGCCCAGTTATGGCCACCACCGGACTCCCTAGTTTTTTCAGGTCGGCCAGACGCTGCGGGCTGAGCGTTTCGGCAGAAACCGCAAGCACGCTGAAGCCGCTGTCATCAGTCAGTGCAACGGGAACGCCCATGCGCAGATCGGCCCGGGCCCGGGCGAGAAGTTCCGTGATGTCGGGGATGAGACTCATCAATGTTACCCTATAACGCTCAATCTTTCTCCTAGCTCTTTCGAAAGGGAATGTGAAACATTTCCGCGAACTCTGACACGAAGGCGTGAAACGGTTGCAGCAAATCTTGTTGATTGCATATTCCACGCGCAAGTGATGGAAAAGCGTTTGGAGGACCGGGAAATGGCTCAACTCAAGAAAATCCTGCTAGTGGACGATGATGAGGATCTGCGCGAGGCGCTCAGCGAGCAACTTGTCATGACCGAAGACTTTGACGTGTTCGAGGCGTCGGACGGTCACTCTGCCATGGAGCGCGCGCGCGAAGCGATCTATGATCTGGTCATTCTTGATGTGGGTCTGCCGGATACCGACGGGCGCGAACTGTGCCGCCTCATGCGCAAACAGGGTGTCAAAAGCCCGATCCTGATGCTGACCGGTCATGACAGCGATGCCGATACGATCCTGGGCCTGGATGCCGGCGCGAATGACTATGTTTCGAAACCATTCAAATTCCCGGTGCTTCTGGCACGCATCCGTGCGCAGCTTCGCCAGCACGAACAATCCGAGGACGCAGTATTTGTACTTGGCCCCTATACGTTCAAACCGGCGATGAAGATGCTGATCACGGAAGAGGACAGAAAAATCCGCCTGACCGAGAAGGAAACCAACATCCTCAAATTTCTGTACCGCTCGACCGACGGCGTGGTGGCACGGGATGTGCTGCTTCACGAAGTTTGGGGGTATAATGCTGGTGTTACAACGCATACGCTGGAAACCCACATCTACCGCCTGCGTCAGAAGATTGAGCCCGATCCGTCAAATGCGCGCCTTTTGGTCACAGAATCCGGTGGATATAGGCTGGTGTCTTAACTGGGTGTGGATTGACTTGGATCAAAGTGATACCCTGTACTCATAATTAGGTTACTCCCAACCCGCGCATGTCCGGGTTATGACATGCACCTCCCTGTTGGACTGCCGGGCCGAATGGCCCGGCTTTTTTCTTTTCTGAAGGGCGAGATCATGCGCCGCCTATACCGTCACAGGCGTTGCGAAATCCATTTTGTTCCTGTAATGTTCTAATTCTTGCGAAAGGTTGGAGGAGCGCGTGATGATCGAAGGAAGCTGTTTGTGCGGGGCGGTGAAGTTTAACCTGAAGTCTCAACCATCCGTGATGGGAACCTGCCATTGCTCAAGATGCAGAAAAGCCGGGGCCAGCACAGTCGTATTTGTCAACAAAGAAGACTTGGTGTGGGTTCGGGGAAGGGAAAACGTAACGCTGCACCAGCCTGATCCGCCTTACAAATACGGCAGGTGTTTCTGCACGAAATGCGGGACATCTTTGGGCGAAATCACTTCAGAAGCAGACAGTTTTCCAATCGCTGCAAACGCATTGGATACTGGGTTAAAGCAGAAAGTTCAGTTTCACGAATTTGTTTCGGAAAAGCCGGACTGGTACGAGATTTGCGACGATGCCCCCCAAAATGAAAGCCACCCGTCCTAGCTTTTTTTCTGATGGCACCCCACCTCCCACCGCGTTAACCTTCGCCAAATCGCGACAGAGGAATCCTCGCCATGCCCTTCACACTTGCCACCTGGAACATCAACTCGGTCCGACTGCGCGAACCTATCGTGCTGAAACTGTTGGAAGAAGAGGCACCGGATGTTCTGTGTTTGCAGGAATGCAAGTCTCCGGTTGAAAAGATTCCGACCGAAGGGTTCGCGGAGCTGGGCTATACCCACATGATTGCCCGTGGCCAGAAAGGATATAATGGCGTCGCCATCCTGTCCCGCCTGCCGATAGAGGAGGTGGGCGACATGGATTTCGCAGATCTCGGCCACGCACGCCACATAGCCGGACGGATGGAGAATGGTGTCACGATCCACAACTTCTATGTTCCCGCTGGCGGTGATGTGCCAGATCGTGAAGTGAATGAGAAATTTGGCCAAAAGCTCGACTATCTCACGGGCATGCGCGATTGGTTCCACGCAGAAAAGCCGGAAAAATCCATCCTCGTCGGCGATCTGAACATTGCTCCGCGAGAAGATGACGTCTGGTCGCACAAACAATTGCTCAAGATCGTCTCGCACACTCCGATTGAAGTGGAACATCTGGCCGAGACCCAGGACGCGGGTGGTTGGGTCGATATCACCCGGCAGGATATTCCCGAAGGGCAGCTTTTCAGCTGGTGGTCCTACCGGGCCCGCGACTGGGATGCGGCAGACAAGGGGCGGCGGCTGGATCATGTCTGGGCCACGCCCGATATTTCGAATGCGGGTCATTCCAGTCGCATTCTGCGGGATGCGCGTGGGTGGGAGAAGCCCAGCGATCATGCGCCGGTCTTTGCGACTTTCGACATCTGAACTGAAACTCTGCCCTTGGTTTCTGCGACAAGCGATTGCATATAGAGCGCAAGTTCGAACGAAAGAGTGATTGCCATGGACATCCTGAACGGCGCAGCCGCCCCAGCCACCGATCTGATCAAGGACGGGACCGAGGCCACTTTCATGGTCGATGTGGTCGAAGCTTCGCAGGAAACGCCTGTTATCGTTGACTTCTGGGCACCTTGGTGCGGCCCGTGCAAGACGCTGGGCCCGATGCTGGAAGACGCTGTTACCGCCGCCAAAGGCGCGGTGAAGATGGTCAAGATCAACGTGGACGAGGCACAGATGATCGCCTCGCAAATGCGCATCCAGTCGATTCCAACGGTCTACGCGTTTTTTAAAGGGCAACCCGTGGACGGTTTTCAGGGCGCGCTGCCGGGGTCCGAGATCAAGGCTTTCGTAGACCGCGTGATCGAGGCGTCAGGTGGGGAAAGCCCCGGTGGTCAATTGGATGACGCGGTAGTTGCCGCCGAAGAAATGCTGAGCGAAGGCGCAGCGGCAGATGCCGCGCAGACTTTTGCCGCCGTTCTTGGCGAAGACCCGAACCACGCGGCAGCATATGGCGGGCTGGTGCGGGCACATATCGCCACTGGCGATCTGGAGCATGCCGAGGCCATCCTGAACGGTGCACCGGCTGAAATATCCAACTCGGCCGAGGTCGAGGCTGCGCATGCGCAATTGCAACTGGCCAAGCAAGCGGCTGATGCGGGTCCGGTGGCTGATCTGACAGCGGCCGTTGAAGCAGACCCCGAAAATCTTCAGGCCCGGTTTGACCTGGCACAGGCATTGCATGCGAACGGCGAAGTGGAAGAAGCCGTGGCGCAATTGCTGGAATTGTTCCGCCGGGATCGTGAGTGGGATGACGGGGCCGCCAAGACCCAGCTTTTCACGATCTTTGATGCGCTCAAGCCCAATGACCCGATCGTTCTGAACGGTCGCCGCAAACTCAGCTCGATGATATTTGCCTAATTTCTGATCAGAGCTAGAATTGGGACATGATGCATCCCGCCGATCTGCCGGACACCGTATCCGTTTTCCCCTTGCCCGGGGCGCTGTTGTTGCCCCGCTCGCGCTTGCCGCTTCACATCTTCGAGCCGCGCTATTTGCAGATGCTGGACGATGCGCTCAAGACCAAGGAACGGCTGATTGCGATGGTCCAGCCAAATCCTTCGGCCCATGATGAGAACAAACTGCACCGCATCGGATGCGTCGGACGTGTGACCCAGTTTTCCGAAACGGAAGATGGTCGTTATCTGATCACGCTGACCGGTGTGTCCCGGTTCCGCGTGGTGTCAGAGTTGGACGCTTTCACGCCATACCGGCGATGCGAAGTCTCGTGGGACGGCTTTGACAGGGATCTGGGCAAGGCCGAAAACGACGACAGATTCAACCGCACCAAGTTCCTGGCTTTGCTGGAACGCTTCTTTTCGTCCCGGCAATTGTCCACCGATTGGGATTCGCTGAAAGATGCCGAGGATGAATTGCTGGTGAACTCGCTGTCCATGTTGTTGGACTTCGATCCGGAAGATAAACAGGCCCTGTTAGAGGCCCCTTGCCTGCGCACACGGCGCGAGACGCTGATGACATTGATAGAATTCGCAATGCGAGGCGGATCGAATGAGGAAAAACTGCAATGACTGACCCTGAACACGCCTTTGATCGCCGCATGCTCGAAGCTCTTGTCTGCCCGCAGACGCAAACGACCCTGCGCTATGACGCCGAAAGGCAGGAACTTGTGTCACAGGCCGCAGGTCTGGCATTTCCCATCCGCAACGGCATTCCGGTCATGCTGGTCGACGAGGCACGGCAGCTGGACTAAATTGGCTGCCCTTGCAGCAGCTTGGGCAAATCTCCGGTCAAACCGGCGGCTTCGCGGACGAAACCGCGCCGCAACCCCGGCAGTGCGCCGACAATTCCCATACCAACGTCTCGCCCAATGCGCAGCAACGGGTTGTCGTTCGAGAACAGTTTGTTGAAAACATCCGTTGCCATCGCAAGAGCAGCGGTGTCGAACCTGCGCCATTCCTGATAGCGTTCCAGCACCATAAGCGACCCGATGTCTTCGCCGCGCCGCCCTGCCAAGGTCAGAACCTCTGCCAGCGCGCCGACATCACGCAGACCGGCGTTAAGGCCCTGACCGGCAATCGGGTGCATCCCGTGGGCGGCATCCCCGACCAGTGCCAGACGATCAGCGACAAAGGAATTGGCGATGGTCAGGTTCAAAGGATAGGTGAAACGATCTCCTGCCAGGCGGATTTCACCTAGGAAATCGCCGAACCGTGGGCGTAGGACTTGCAGATAGTCGCCCTCGGGCAGGGCGTTGATCTGTTGCGCGGCCTTGGTGCGTTCGCTCCATACAATGGAACTGCGATTGCCGGTCAGCGGCAGAATCGCCAAGGGGCCTGGCGGCATGAAGAACTGATGGGCAATGCCGTTATGCGGCAGCTCGTGTTCAATTGCGCAGACAAGTGCAGTCTGGCCATACTCCCAACCTGTGCGCTTGATACCTGCGCGGCGCGCGGTGCCGCTGTGGCGGCCGTCACACCCAACCAGCAGGCTGCTGTTCACAGTCGAACCATCGTCCAGCGTCACGGTCACTCCAGTGGTGTCGGCTTGTTGCGACACAACAGTCTTGCCACTCAGCTGAGTGATGCGGGGCTCATCAGCCATAGCGTCCAGAAAGGCGCGGCGCAGGTGACGGTCTTCGACCATATACCCCATCGGGCCTTCTTCTATTTCGGCGTGGTCGAAATGCATGAAAAACGGTGACGGGCCTGTACCGGCGTGGCCGTCTGTGACCTTGATCTCCAGCATCGGTTGGGCGTGTTCCGCAACGCGGTCCCAGACACCGATGGCAGCCAGCAAGCGCTGTGACGCCAAGGCCAGCGCATAGGCTCGCCCGTCGAATGCCGCATTCTTGCGGACCTTCTCTTCCAGCGCATCAATCACTGTGACCGAATGTCCGGTTTGTGCCAGAGCCAATGCCAAAGCCGGGCCGTTCAGCCCGCTGCCCACGATCAGAATGTCAGATGCCTGTGTCATGCCCTGCAATATGCGCGCCCTTTCGGGATTGTCCATGTGCAGTCCTGTCGCTACCGTTCTTTCAAGCCAAAAAGCAGGAGGGGGCGGGATGCAGGATTGGTTGACCATGACGGCGTGTGATTTGGGCCGTGGAATTGGGATGGGCCAGATCGATCCGGTTGAATTGACGGAAACCTACCTGTCCGCAATAGACGCCCATCCGCACCGCGACCGCATCTATGCCCGCGTCACCCATGACCGCGCCCGCGCCGAGGCCGAAGCCGCGCAGCAACGCGCGAAGATGGGATTGCGGCGGTCGTTGCTGGATGGGGTTCCCATTAGCTGGAAAGACCTGTTCGACACCGCTGGTACTGCGACCGAGGCCGGGTCGGCGCTTTTGAAAGACCGGGTGCCGGACACGGATGCACTTGTGGTACGCAACGCAACCCAGATGGGAACGGTCTGTCTGGGTAAGACGCATATGAGCGAGCTGGCCTTTTCCGGCCTTGGATTGAACCCGATCACTGGTACGCCGCCTTGCATTGACGATGAGGACGCCGTGCCTGGCGGTTCATCTTCAGGCGCGGCGGCTTCGGTTGCGTGGGGTTTGGCAGCTGGGGGTATCGGGTCCGATACTGCTGGGTCAGTACGCATCCCATCGGCTTGGAACAATTTGGTTGGACTAAAAACCACCGCCGGGCGGATAAGTTTGGAAGGGGTTGTACCTCTGCGCCTTCGGTTTGACACGGTGGGCCCTTTGGCGCGCTCAGTTGAAGACGCAGCACATTTGCTGGCTTTGCTTGAGGGCGGAACGCCTGCCGATCTGCGAGGTGCAAACTTGAAAGGCTGCCGTTTTGCAGATTTGCAAAACGTGGTTAAAGACGATTTGCGCGATGTACCGCGAGTCGCTTATGAGGTTGGTTTGGAACGACTTCGAGACGCAGGCGCAAAGGTTATACCTCTTGAGGTTCCCGAACTTCACAACGCAATGTCCCTGTCTAGTGTTGTCGATCCCACCGAATCGTACGGACTGTGGCGAGATGTGATCGAAGCGAATCCTGATGTAATGTATCCTCCGATACTGGAACGGTTCCGGGCTGGAAAAGACGTATCTGGTCCGGACTACGTCGCTGCGTGGTCGAAGCTGGAAGCCTGTCGCGCGGCATGGGATACCGCCACCGCCGGGTTCGATGCCGTTCTTGCGCCAACCGTTCCCAATCTGCCACCCAATCTGGACCGGTTGATGACCGATCACGACTATTACGTGACTGAAAACCTGCTGGCCCTTCGCAACACGCGGATCGGCAACCTGATGGGGCTTGCGGCGCTGACCCTGCCCACCGGAACGCCCGGTTGCGGGCTGATGATGATGGGGTATCCGAACTCGGAAGAGGCCCTGTTGCGGTTGGGGTCAGCGGCAGAATCGGCATTGGCCTGAATGCCACAATCCACTGATTCGGAACCTCTTTGTCTGGACGAAGAGGTATGCGGGCTGTAATCTGCCAAAAAAACGGGGCGCAAATGACCCCGATATTGAGGCAGTAATATGGATTTCCCCGAGCGGTTTTCGAACCTACCGGAATATGCATTCCCGCGTTTGCGCGCCCTTTTGGATCACCATCAACCGGGCGGTGACGTCGTTCATATGACGATTGGCGCGCCCACGCACGACTTTCCTGCCTGGGTGACGGATGTCATCATGGAAAACGCGGCCGGGTTTCAGGGCTATCCGCCGAACGAAGGCTCGGAAGACCTGCGCGGTGCAATCACGGGCTGGATCAAGCGGCGCTATGGGGTCGAAATGGACCCTGACACCAACGTCATGGCGCTGAACGGCACACGTGAGGGGCTGTATAATGCGGCCATGGCGCTGTGCCCGGAACAGAAGAATGGCAAACAACCGGTCATCCTGTGCCCGAACCCATTTTATCAGGTCTACATGGTCGCGTCGATTTCGGTGGGTGCGCAACCTTATTTTGTCCCTGCAACCGCCGCGACAGGTCATCTGCCCGATTATTCCAGCCTGTCCGAAGATGTGCTGAACCGAACTGCGGTGGCTTATATCTGTTCCCCGGCCAACCCGCAGGGTGCAGTTGCGTCGCGCGACTATTGGGCTGACCTGATCCGTCTGGCCGAGGCTTATGATTTCCGGATCTTTGCCGACGAGTGCTATTCTGAGATTTACCGTGACCAAGCCCCGACGGGGGTTCTGACTGTCGCGCAGGAACTGGGGGCTGATCCCGAACGGATCACGCTGTTTAATTCCCTGTCCAAACGCTCGAACCTGGCCGGTTTGCGCTCGGGCCTGATTGCAGGTGGACCTAAGTCCATCAGCCAGGTGAAAAAGCTGCGCACCTATGCCGGGTCCCCACTGCCTTTGCCTTTGCAAGCCGCCGCCGCGCGCGTCTGGGCGGATGAGATACATGTCGAGCAAAACCGTGCGCTCTATCAGGAGAAATACGCCATTGCTGATGAGGTGTTTGCGGGCGTGCAAGGTTACATGTCGCCAGAGGCCGGGTTCTTTCTGTGGTTGCCGGTCGAGAATGGCGAGGACGCGGCATTGAAGGTTTGGAAGGATACCGGGGTTCGGGTTCTTCCTGGCGCATATCTTTCACAAGGCGATCCGGGGAACAACCCGGGCGAAGGCTTTATCCGGGTTGCATTGGTAGCCCCAAAAACAGAGTTGCAGCGTGGTCTGATCACACTCCGCGACTGCATCTATACGTGAGGTACGAGGGCAAAATGGCATCATATAATGCGCGAAACCGCGACCCATTGTTGGACAGCACAACACAGGCAGCCCTTGAGCGACGCAGTAAAGAACTGATCGGTATCGCGCTGATCCTGTTGGGCTTGGCCGCGGCTGCGATGATCTGGTCCTATACGCCCGATGATCCCAACTGGATGGTTTCGACCGATGCACCCGTGCAGAACTGGATGGGACGGGTCGGAGCGTCTATTGCAGCCCCCTTATTCATGATCGTGGGCTGGGGAAGCTGGGGCATCGCGCTTGTTCTGGTTGGATGGGGTCTGCGTTTTGCGGGCCATTTCGGTGAAGACCGGGCCATTGCCCGCCTGATCTTTGCCCCGATCTGGATCGCTGTAGCCTCGGTCTATGCCGCAACCCTTGTTCCCGGTGCCGAGTGGCGTGCAACGCATAGCTACGGTTTGGGCGGTTTGTTTGGCGACACGGTCATGGGCGCGTTGCTGACGCTGTTGCCGATCTCCTCGCATTTTCTGGTCAAACTGATGTCGCTGGCCATGGCCGTCGGTATGACCGCGCTGGGTGTTTTTGTGCTGGGCTTCACCAAGGCCGACGTGAAACGTGGCTTCCGGGCCTTCATCCTGGGCCTTGTAATGTCTTATGACATGCTGATGACGCTGATGGGGCGCGGTGCAGCCTCGGCCGCGCAAGCCGCGCGGGATCGCCGGGCGCAGTGGGAAGAACGCAAGCTTGCTCGGGCTGAAGCGGCTGAGGCGATGTTTGACGACGAACTGGTCTATGCCGACCCTGTTTTTGAAGAACCTGAATTGGGACGCCCTGAACCTCCGGTCAAATCGGGCCTGTTGGCGCGAATGCCGTCGCTTATCCGTCGCCCCGATCCAATGCCCGAACCCGAGCTGGTGGACCCGGAACCGATCGCGGGCTTTGACGACATGCCCGGCGAAGATCGCATCCGCTCCAAAATCTCGGCCGCCGTGCGAAATCGCAAGGTTGCTGTGGGCGAAATGACACCCGAGCCAGATCCCAGCCTGCCGTTGACCAAAGGTCGTGGACGCCGTCCCGATCCGCTGATCCTGAACCAGCATACCTTGTCCGAATTGCCCCCGGAACCGCCGGTGACGGCGTATGGTCTGCGCCCCGAGCCGCAGGTGTCCACTGGTGACACGCCAGAGGCACCAGAGCTTGCTTTGATGGGTTATGAGGCCGGGACGGAACAATACGACTACGCGTCCGAGTTGGATATCGATGATGAATCGGTTTTCGAGGATGTCGCCGATGCCATGCCGCAACCGCGTCAGGCGATGAAGATCCCAGTGGCTGAACCGCGGAAGCCTGTGGTGGCGCAGCCCGTGCGCCGGACACCGTTGCCGTCCCGTCGTGCGCAGGCCGAAGCGCAACCGGCATTGTCCTTCGAGGAACGACACTCTGATTTTGAACTGCCGCCTCTGGGCTTATTGTCCAACCCCGCAAATATCCAGCGCCATCACCTGAGCGATGAGGCCTTGGAAGAAAACGCGCGGATGCTGGAAAACGTTCTGGACGATTACGGCGTCAAGGGTGAGATCGTCAGCGTACGCCCCGGCCCGGTCGTGACCATGTACGAGCTGGAGCCCGCTCCGGGCCTTAAGGCGAGCCGTGTGATCGGTTTGGCAGACGATATTGCGCGCTCGATGTCGGCCCTTTCGGCACGTGTTTCGACACTGCCCGGCCGTTCGGTGATCGGGATCGAGTTGCCCAATGAAAACCGGGAAATGGTGGTTCTACGCGAAATCCTCGCCAGCCGCGATTTCGGCGATGGCAATCAGGCGCTGCCGTTGGCGCTGGGCAAGGATATCGGCGGCGCGTCCGTGGTGGCGAACCTGGCCAAGATGCCTCACCTGCTAATCGCCGGGACCACGGGTTCGGGCAAGTCGGTGGCGATCAACACGATGATCCTGTCGCTGCTTTACAAGCTGACGCCGGATGAATGCCGCCTTATCATGATCGACCCCAAGATGCTGGAACTGTCGGTTTACGATGGCATCCCGCATCTGCTGTCGCCCGTTGTGACCGATCCGAAAAAAGCGGTCGTGGCCCTGAAATGGGTCGTGGGCGAAATGGAAGACCGCTATCGCAAGATGTCCAAGATGGGCGTGCGCAACATCGCTGGCTACAATGGCCGTGTGAAGGATGCGCTGGCCAAGGGCGAGTTGTTCAGCCGCACGGTGCAGACCGGGTTTGACGATGAAACCGGTGAACCAACATTCGAGACGGAACAATTCGCGCCCGAAGCGATGCCCTATATCGTCGTCATTGTTGATGAGATGGCCGATCTGATGATGGTCGCGGGCAAGGAGATCGAAGCGTGTATCCAGCGTCTGGCGCAAATGGCGCGGGCCTCGGGCATTCACCTGATCATGGCAACACAGCGCCCGTCTGTTGACGTGATCACCGGCACGATCAAAGCCAACTTCCCGACGCGGATTTCGTTCCAGGTGACCTCAAAAATCGACAGCCGTACCATTTTGGGCGAGATGGGCGCCGAGCAGCTGCTGGGGCAGGGCGACATGCTTTACATGGCCGGTGGCGCCAAGATCACCCGATGCCACGGGCCGTTTGTGTCGGATGAAGAGGTCGAGGAAATCGTCAACCACCTCAAACAATTCGGCCCGCCCGATTACGTGGGCAGCGTTCTGGATGGACCGGCCGAGGACAAGGTCGACAACATTGACGCCGTTCTGGGGCTGAATACAGGTGGCAACACGAACGGAGAAGACGCGCTGTACGATCAGGCGGTGGCAATTGTGATCAAGGATCGCAAATGCTCGACCTCTTACATTCAGCGGAAACTCGCCATCGGGTACAACAAGGCGGCGCGGCTTGTTGAGCAGATGGAAGAGGAAGGTGTTGTTTCGTCAGCAAATCATGTCGGGAAACGCGAAATCCTCGTCCCCGAGCAATAGGATATTTAATAACAAGGGCAGACAGCCTATCTGTACGGCATGAAACAGATTGCTTTTGCCCTTGCTTTGACACTGGCTGCACCAGCCGCCTGGGCGGCGGAAAAACTGCCGCTTTCGCAAATCTCAAGTTACCTGAACGGATTGAAAACGGTTCAGACAACGTTCACGCAGGTGAATGATGATGGCTCGTTGAGCACCGGGCAGCTGTGGATGCAGCGCCCGGGCAAGATGCGGTTCGAATATGACCCGCCCAACAGCGCTGTGGTGCTGGCGCGCTCGGGCAGTGTACAGATCTTTGATCCCAAATCGAACCAGCCGCCCGAGCAGTACCCGCTGAAGCGCACGCCGCTATCCATTGTGCTGGCGCGCAATGTGAATCTTGATCAGGCTAATATGGTTGTCGGCCACAGCTTTGACGGCACGGCCACAGTGGTCACTGCACAAGACCCCAAGAACCCTGAAGCAGGCCGGATTGAATTGATGTTCACCGATAACCCGGTCGAACTTCGCAAATGGGTGATCCATGACAACGCGGGCAGTCAGACCACAGTTCTTCTGGGCGCGCTGACCGAAAGCGATGACCTGGATCAGGGCCTTTTTTCGAACAAGGAAAGACGCGGGTCAGTCAATCGCTGACCCGTTGAGTATGACTCAGTACCGGCAGTTCGCTAATTGCGCCTGATACAGTTGCGCGCGTGCGTCCACGTCATTGGCCACGCTCAACAACCATGATTTGCTGTTGTGGGTGCCGCGTGCGTACCCCGTGTGGCCTTCGTGATAGGCCAGGTATTGATTGCGTGTGTCGCCGGGGTGGATGCCGTTGCGCTCATAGCTTTTGTTCATATACCAGCCGATGAAGTCCGACGCGTCGCGGATGCGATCCCGCTTGGCCCGACGCTTGCCGGTTTCGCGCTGATATTGATCCCAGGTGCCGTCCAGTGCTTGGCTGAACCCATAGGCGCTGCTTTGCCGCCCCATCGGGATCACGCCCAGCACGTAACGGTGCGGGGTACGTGCATCGTGGCGATATCGGCTTTCCTGATAAATCGTGGCCATCTGAACGTGAACCGGAACACCCCATTTCTGCTCGGTGCTTTTGAAAGCCTTGATAAAATCCGGTCGCTCGTGCGCAATACTGCACGCGTCGTTCAGTTTGCTGGGCGGTTGTTTTGACCCGCCGCCACAGGATGCCAAAAGCAGCACCCCGAAGAGTACGATAAGAATTCTGCTCATGTGCCTCATGCCTTTTTTTGTTTATTCTAGCGTAGATTGAGCTCTGAGGAAATCACAATCGCTACAAAACAATGGCAAGAATTACGGGTAACGCCGCCACGGAAAGCACAGTGGACACCATGACCATGCCGGCAACGGCATCGGAATCGGCTTCAAATCGTTCTGCCAGCAAATATGAGGTCACAGCGACCGGCGTACAAATTTGCAGGACCAGAACGCCAAAGGCGACAGTGTCCAGATCAAACAACACTCCAATCCCCCAGCCCAACGCAAAGCAGACGATAAGTTTCAGGACTGACAACCAGAGTGCTTGCCCCAGACTGCGCGAGGTCAGGCGGGCGATTGCCACACCGACCGTGACCAACATCAGCGGAACAGCCATTTGCCCCAAAAGCTCCAACGTGTTGGTTAGAAATGTCGGAGTTTGCCACCCTTGCCACAAAAACACTGCACCCAGAATGGTCGCCCACGCCATCGGCTGGCGCAAGACTTGTCCCCATGCGCCTTTTCCGGCGACTAGGTATATTCCATAAGTGAAAGAAAACAGCGCAGTTACAGACAGAAAGATGACTGCGTAACCCAAGCCAATCTGTCCGAACGCAAAGATACATAGCGGCAAGCCAAGATTGCCGGTATTGCCGAAAATCAGCGGTGACAGGTACGTGCGCTGATCCAGTTTCAATACGCGAACCAGCAACCAGAACACCCCTGCCAGCAGAAGATTTGCGACCAGGGTCGCGGATGTGAAACGCGACAAATCTCCGCCCGGGATGTCGGTTTGCATGAGCGCAACAAAGATCAGACTGGGCATTGCCAGCGTCGTTGCAAAGCGTGTCACAAATTGCAGCCGATATTCGAACCCCAGTTTGACCCAGGTAAAGCCAATGGCTGCCAAGAGAAAAACCGGGGCCACGATTTCGAACACTGTCAGTATTAGGTTCACAGACTGTTTCCCTGAATTTCACATCAATGATTGGCATTTCGGGCCAAAAACCGTTAGTAAATGCGGTGGGGGCTGAAACAATGTTAAAGACACGCGCGAAATACGGATTGGGCCAGGTGGTCCGTCACAAGAAACACCCTTTTCGAGGGGTGATTTTTGACGTGGACCCAGAGTTTTCGAACACAGAAGAATGGTATCAGGCCATTCCGGAAGACAGCCGTCCAAGGAAAGAACAGCCGTTCTACCACCTGTTGGCAGAGAACGACCAATCCTTCTATGTTGCTTATGTTTCAGAACAAAATCTGGTTGCAGACTATTCCGGCGAGCCGGTTGAACACCCGGATATCTCCAACATGTTCGGCCCATTCGAAGACGGTGCCTACCCTCTGCATTTCCACCTGAACTAGGTCTGGCGAACCGGTCGGCATTGTACTGCCGCTGATCAGTATCCAAGGGCACACCCATCCTTGCGCGGGTCGCTGGCACCTTCCAAAACACCGTCTTTTCGGATTCGGATCGCTTGCGCTCCACCAAGCGGAGTTTCCGGAACTTCAATATTGTGGCCGATTTCAGACAATTGTTTCGCCACTTCTTCAGAATAGCCCCGCTCCAGTTTCAGGACATTTCCATCAAAAAAGGCACGCGGCGCGTTGATGCTTTCCTGTAGCTCCAGCCCAAAGTCCCTAAGGTTCGAAACGAAACGCGCGTGCCCGGTCGGTTGATAAGCACCGCCCATGACGCCGAATGGCATCGTGACACGGTCATTCTCGGTCAACATCCCCGGTATGATCGTGTGCATCGGGCGCTTGCCGCCAGCCAGTTCATTGGGGTGACCCGGCTGAAGCGTGAACCCCGCGCCCCTGTTCTGAAGCAGAATGCCGTATTTCTCGGACGCGATCCCTGACCCAAAGCCATGAAAGATCGAGTAAATCAGCGACACAGCCATAAGGTCGCGGTCGACCACTGTGATATAGACCGTGTCTTTGTGTACGGCTTCCGTCAAAGGTGCTGCTGCGGGCATTGCGCGTTTTGGGTCAATCAATGCCGCCAGCCTGACTGCTACATCCATATCAAGAAACCGCTCGGCCCGCGCGACATGATCGGGATCAGCAATAAACCGGTTGCGCGCGTCATAAGCCAGCTTGGTGGCTTCAGCCTCGATATGAACCCGTTCTGCTCCAAATGGATCCATACTGGCCAGATCGAACTGTTTTAGAATGTTCAGCAGCAGGATCGCGGTTGCACCTTGGCCGTTCGGCGGGTGTTCGACCAGATCAACACCCTTGTAGGCCCCGCGCATGGGCTGCGTTTCAGTGCACTTGGTGCGGTGGAAGTCCTCGGCGGTGTGGACACCTCCGAGTGCGGACAGAGCCCGGATCATATCCTCGGCAATGTCTCCTGAATAAAAAGCGTCTCGTCCCTGGCTGGCGATCCTGCGCAAGACCTCAGCCTGACCGGGGGCGCGAAAGATCTGCCCGATTGCGGGTATTTGCCCATTGACCAGATAATGATCACGCGCAGCGCCCTGTAATGTGGTCGCCCCTGTTTTCCAGTCAAATGCAACCCGAGGGGCCACCGGAACGCCAGCATCGGCATAGTGGATTGCGGGTTCCAGAATCGCGCCCAGCCCCAAACGTCCTTCGGTTTCTGCAAGGTGACAGAAGGCGTCCACGGCACCGGGAACAGTCACCGCGTCCGGGCCGTTCAACAGTACAGATGACAGACCCTTGTCTCGCAAGGGCTGCGCCCGCGCGGCGGCCGGCGCGCGACCCGATCCGTTCAATGCGCGTATCCGGTTTTCGCCCGCACGGCTGAACAAAACGAAACAATCGCCCCCCAACCCGGTCATCTGCGGTTCGCAAATCCCAAGGAGAACTGCACCTGCAATCGCTGCGTCCATGGCGTTGCCGCCGCGCTCAAGAATATCGATTGCCACCTTGGCGGCCAGCGGGTGCGACGTTGCGCACATCCCCCGCGTTGCAAAAACTTCCGACCGGCCAGGTTTGTGCAGATCACGCATGGTGGTTCTTTCTCCTTAAAACAGGGGAAAGCTATTCTCTGATTGCCGGTTGTCCAGTCAATTCAAGTTGGGGGGAGATCCTCGGCGCCGTTCACTGGGTGGGGGCTGTGATAATTGGCGCCGAGGGAAGCTATCTGAGCTACGAGTCACTGTATGGCGGCGATTTGCGGCGCGACAATGTTTCGAAAATGGCGTTATTGTGGCCAATTGCGGCTGATTACCCGTTCTTGTCAAAGTTAAATCGCAAGGATAGCCGATTGCACCCGTCGCGACGCTCATAACAGATATCGCTGGTAAGTTGATGAATCAGGAACCAGCCGAACCCGCCTTCGGGCAGATCCTGAATGCGGGTTCCCAGTGGTGCTGGTGTTCCGTCTGGTGGTTCGTAGCCGGGCAATGGATGGCCCGTGTCCGAGATCAGAATGTCCAGGCGGTTTCTGTCCAACCGGCATGTGACCTGAACCCCGGCCGGGGCCACGTCCATATAAGCATGTTCCACAACGTTGTTGATTGCTTCTGCCAGTGCGATCTTGACGTCGTCCGCCTTGTGCGGCGGCAACCCTCGTTTCGCCAGTCCGGCACTGAGTTTCGCAATCCCCGCGCTGGCTTCTGTTTCCGTTGCGGGAAAGCTCACTTCCAGGCAGGTCGCGTTACAAATGGGCTCCATGTTGTCGCACTCCTGCTCTTGTCACCTGTCCGGTTTCGACAGGGCGTCATCCAGTGTCGCAAACAACCTGAACACAGTATCCATGCGCGTCAGGCGAAAGACCTTTTCCACCACGGGCTGCGGGCCTGCCAGATCAAGCCTTCGGTTCAGCCCCAGTTGTTTCATGGAGGCCACGATTGCGCCCAGCCCGCTTGAATCGATGAACTCGACACCTGAAAGGTCAAGGACAACCCGATCGGCGCAGGCCTCGGTCTCTGCGCGCATGTCTTCTTTGAACTGAATGGCCATCGCAGCGTCGATCCGGTCAGAGTGAACGGTGATAATCTGTGTCGTACCGTCTGATGTGCTGGTCAGCCCCATGGTCCGGCTGCCCTCCAATCTGAAAATGAGTCGTAGAAATACGCTAGACGCGAATTCTTACCATTCGGTATTCAAGGACCGGACGACAGGAGGATTATCCGGATGAGAGATGTTGTTATTGCAGGTGCTGCCAGAACGCCAATGGGTGGTTTTCAGGGCATGTTCGACGGTGTCGCAGCATCCGAGCTTGGCGGCGCAGCGATTCGTGCCGCGTTAAAGCAGGCAGGGGCACAGACGGTTGACGAGGTGTTGATGGGATGTGTCCTGCCCGCAGGTCAGGGGCAGGCTCCGGCGCGCCAGGCGGGTTTCGCGGCGGGCTTGGGCGAGGAGGTTCCCGCCACCACGCTGAACAAGATGTGTGGTTCCGGGATGAAGGCGGCGATGATGGCCTTCGACCAGATCGCATTGGGTTATGCGGATACAATGGTCGCCGGAGGTATGGAGAGCATGACCAACGCGCCCTACCTGCTGCCGAAAATGCGGGGCGGTGCGCGCATCGGTCATGGTCAGGTGATCGACCACATGTTCCTTGACGGGCTGGAAGACGCCTATGACAAGGGCCGCCTGATGGGAACCTTTGCCGAAGACTGCGCTGAGGCGTATCAGTTCACCCGCGAAGCGCAGGATGAATATGCCTTGAAATCCTTGTCCAACGCACTTTCCGCGCAAGAAAGCGGTGCTTTCGAGGGCGAGATCGTCCCCGTCACAGTGCGCACGCGAAAGGGTGAGATTGTACAGGTGGCTGACGAGCAACCCAAATCTGCCCGTCCCGAGAAAATTCCGACGCTGAATCCCGCTTTCCGCAAGGATGGGACAGTGACCGCCGCCAATTCCTCGTCAATATCCGACGGCGCGGCGGCGCTTGTTCTGGCATCGGCTGAGACGGCAGATGCGCGAGGGCTGACAGTTCGGGCCCGTATTCTGGGACATGCCAGCCATGCTCAAGCGCCCGGACTTTTCACGACTGCGCCGGTTCCGGCGGCGCAAAAGCTCCTGTCCCGCATCGGTTGGAACAAGGATGATGTCGACCTGTGGGAGGTCAATGAAGCCTTCGCAGTTGTGCCGATGGCTTTCATGCACGAGATGGGATTGCCGCGCGACAAGGTAAACGTAAATGGCGGTGCCTGTGCCTTGGGCCATCCTATAGGAGCATCTGGCGCCCGTATAATGGTCACCTTGTTGAACGCGCTCGAGAAACGAAATCTCAAGCGGGGAGTCGCTGCAATCTGCATCGGCGGCGGTGAAGGAACAGCTATCGCGATCGAACGCATTTGACCCTTCATCTTTTTCGAAATACTCCGGGGGTTCGGGGGCAGAGCCCCCGGGGGTTTTCCAAGGGGTTCGGGACCTATGACCGTCGATTACAGTACGCTGGCCAGTACAATTGCAGCATTGACCGAAGGCGAAACCGATCAGGTTGCCCTGATGGCCACCGTTGCTTGCGAGGTCCACTATTCTGACGACCGTTTCGACTGGACCGGGTTTTACCGGGTGACAGAACCGGGCTTGCTGAAAATCGGCCCCTACCAGGGTGGGCATGGCTGTCTGGTCATCCCGTTCGCGCGCGGCGTCTGCGGGGCGGCAGCGCGCACTGGCGAAGTGCAGCTGGTGCCGGATGTCGACGCGTTTCCGGGTCACATCGCTTGCGCCAGTTCAACCCGGTCCGAACTTGTTCTGCCGGTGCGGAACGCAGCGGGCGAGTTGATTGCAGTTTTCGACATCGACAGCAACCAACCCGATGCGTTCTCAACTGAAGACGCGGATAACCTGTCCGCGATCCTGTCAAAGACCTTCGCACAAGCCTGATTGATTCTCGGTCCGTACAAGGTGCGTCTACCGGTTTCCTCTTTTCGATTTCGCTCGGGGCCTGATAAAACCGGAAAGCCCGATACGTATTGGATTAACAATGGTTCCAGGCCATTTCCGAACTCCGCGCCTTTCGGTTCGCAACTGGAAGGTTGAACTCACCGATCCGCGATTGCGAGCTCGGCTTGAAGATGATCTTGTCGCGCTTCTGACCCCTGCGGTCCTGAAACACCTGCCACCGTCGATGCAGTTGCAGGGCCGGGATATTTCGAACTGGATTGATGACAGACGTGCTGAAAGCGATATTCTGCTTGCGCGCTATAACCGCGGTAACCACCTTATTGGCCTATTCGTGTTGGCCATGAGTACAGAGGCCGATTCAATTCCAAACCTTCACGTTGGCTATCTGATTGCAGAATCCGCTTGGGGGAATGGCTACGCCTCCGAGATGTTGCAAGGCTTGCAGGACGCATTGACGCCTGGGCCTGCCGTGCGTCTCATTGCCGGGGTCGGGCGTGACAATCCGGGTTCAGCCCGCGTTCTGCAAAAAACAGGCTTCACGCTTTGGCACGAGCGCGCCTCTGCCACCACCGATACATATGTTTGCCATATCAGCTGAGTGACCGAACCGTCAGGGCATAGCCAATCCGGAATACGGGCTTGCGTGAAAAAATGCTTGGAAATTTCACGGAATCGAGGCATCGTGAAAAACGAGATCAAATTTTCACGAGAGTTGGAGCCCCATTGAACAGCCAGGCCCCGCAAAGTGCAACACTTGGTGCAGATATCCGCGCGCTGCGCAAGGCGCGTGGATTGACGCTGAGTGCTATCGCAACCCGGCTGGACAGGTCTGTGGGCTGGCTCAGCCAGGTTGAGCGTGACATGTCTGAGCCGTCGATCTCGGACCTGAGGCAGATCGCCGAATGCCTTGGCGTACCCATGTCGATGTTGTTTGCGCATTCGGCGGCACCTGCGGACGAGCAGGGATATGTCGTGCGTGCCGGCTCGCGCCGGCCCATGGGGTCGGGCGAGGAAGGGTTGATCGAAGAACTGCTCTCGCCGGATCTGACCGATGATTTCGAAATGGTACATTCTACCTTCAAACCCAACTCGCAGATGCAGACACCGGCCAATCGTCCGACACAGGAAGTCGGATACATGATCTCGGGCAAGTTGGACCTGACAATCGGGGCGCGCGCGTTCACGGTTGGGCCAGGTGACAGTTTTCGGATCCGACACGAACCTTATCAATGGGCCAACCCTTACGACGAGCCCGCTGCGGCCATCTGGGTCATCGCCCCGCCGGTCTACTGATGTCGTTCGAAGCCTGGACCATATTTGCGTTTTTCTGGGTGGTTTTCGTAACCACGCCGGGCCCAAATGCGGTCAATTGCATCTCGAACGGGATGAGCCTTCCGTTCCCAAAGGCAATGCTGGGCGTATTGGCAATTCTCACGCAAGCCAGCGCCTTTCTGATCCTGTCTGCGCTGGGTGTGACGGCCCTGATCGCCGCATCGCCGACCGGGTTCTTTGTCGCCAAGCTGATTGGTGCGGGGTTTTTGATCTGGTTGGGCATTCGCGGATGGATGAATGCAACAAAACCCGCACCAGCCTCCGAGCGTCCGGCGCGACATGTCTATCTGCACGCGCTGGCAGTGGCCACGATCAATCCCAAAAGCGTCGCCGGGTACCTGGCCGCGTTTTCGCAGTTCGTTCAGCCCGAGGTCCCGGTCTGGCAGCAGATGGGGGTTATCATGCCTACCGCGCTGATCATCACCACACTCAGCTACACCGGCTTTACGGCGCTGGGCGCCTTGATGGGCAGGGCAGCGCTGAGCGCCGTGTTCAATATCTGGGTGCGCCGGATCATGGCGGCCTGTTTTGTCATCTACGGTGTGTTGTTGGGAACCAGCACCACACCCGCAACAAAGGGGTAGTCAGATGCACAAGGGATCCTGCCTTTGCGGCTCGGTCGCGTTCACGATTGACGGAGACCTGTCGCTGCCTTCGGTCTGCCATTGCGGACAGTGCCGCAGACAGTCGGGCCATTTCTGGGCTTCGACCTCAACCCATCAGGACAACCTGAGTTTCTCGGCCAGCGACACGCTAAGCTGGTATCGCGCGTCTGACATCGCCCGACGGGGGTTCTGCAGCAAATGTGGCTCGTTTCTCTTCTGGCAACACAACCAGGAGGACACGATTTCGATCTCCATGGGCGCACTCGATGCTCCCACGGGTTTAAAGCTCTCAAAGCACATCTTTGTGGCTGACAAGGGCGACTATTACGACATCACGGACGATCTGCCTCAAGAGGCACAGTAACAGGGATCTAAACGCATGAGTGATTTTCCAACAAAAGCCCGCGTGGTCATTATCGGCGGTGGCGTGGTGGGGGCTTCCTCGCTATATCATCTGGCCAAGAAGGGCTGGACCGATTGTGTTCTGCTGGAAAAGAACGAGCTGACTGCCGGGTCGACCTGGCATGCGGCAGGGAACGTTCCGACCTTTTCGACCTCATGGGCGATCATGAACATGCAGCGCTATTCGACCGAGCTGTATGCGCGTCTGGGTGAAGAAGTCGATTATCCGATGAACTACCACCAGACCGGTTCGATCCGACTGGCGCATTCGAAAGAACGTGTGCAGGAGTTCGAGCGCGCCATGGCGATGGGCCGGTATCAGGGGATCCCCATGGAGATGTGGACTCCGGAAGAAGCGAAAGCGCGCTATCCCTTCCTGGAAACGCACGATCTTGAAGGTGTTCTCTACGACCCGACGGATGGTGATATCGATCCGGCGCAGCTGACGCAGGCGCTGGCCAAGGGCGCGCGCGATATGGGGCAGAAGATCATCCGTTTCTGCCCGGCGACTGGCGTGACACAGCATGACGACGGCACCTGGACCGTGCACACGGACAAAGGCGATATAGCCTGTGACTATGTTGTGAACGCAGCCGGGTATTATGCGCAGCGTGTGGGCGAATGGTTCAAGCCCTTCGGTGGCCGCACCGTTCCGGCAATGGTCATGAGCCACCAGTACCTGCTGACCGATGAAATCCCCGAGATCGAAGCATGGACCAAGCAAAGCGGTGCCAAGCTGCCGCTGCTGCGTGATGTGGATGTCTCTTACTACCTGCGGCAGGAAAAGAACGGCTTCAACCTTGGTCCTTACGAGCCCAACTGCAAGGGCCACTGGATGACCGAAGACGATCCGATGCCTGACGATTTCAGCTTTCAGCTGTGGAATGACGATCTGGACCGCATCGAAGATATCGTCACCGATGCGATGGAACGGGTGCCGCTGATGGCAACCTCGGGTGTTGGGCGCGTTATCAACGGGCCGATCCCCTATGCGCCTGACGGGCTGCCGCTGATCGGCCCGATGCCCGGTGTGAAAAACGCGTTCGAGGCACATACTTTCACCTTCGGCATCGCGCAGGGCGGTGGCGCAGGCAAGGTTCTGGCCGAATGGGTCGTTGATGGCGCGACCGAATGGGATATGTGGGCCGTCGATCCGCGCCGCTATACCGATTACACCGATCAGGATTATTGCAACCAGAAAGGCATGGAAGTCTATGGCAACGAATATGCCATGCACTTCCCGCACCATGAATGGCCCGCCGCGCGCGACAAGAAACTGTCACCCGTGCATGACAGGGTCAAGGCGCTGGGTGGCGTAATGGGCGCCTATAACGGCTGGGAACGCGCCAACTGGTTTGCCCAGCCCGGCGATGACACCTCGCTCGAGGCGACCCACACCTGGGGTCGGTCCGGTCCGTGGGAACAGCGGATCAAGGAAGAATGCGAAGCTGTGCGCGATCATTGTGGCGTGTTGGACCTGCCGGGCTTCTCGCGCTTCATGGTCAAGGGTAACGGCGCTGCCGAAGCTCTGCGCGGCCTTGCAACCGGCGGGCTGCCAAAGGTCGGTCGGATGAACCTCATCTATGTCTCGGACGACCGTGGCCGCATCCTGACCGAAATGTCCTGCATCCGGCTGGGTGAAGAAGAGTTCATCATGATCACGGCGGCGACTGCGCAATGGCATGATCGTGATATCCTGATGAAGGCAATGCCTGCCGGGGTCTCAATCGAAGATGTCACCACCACGCGCGACACGCTGATTGTGACTGGCCCGAAATCGCGTGAGATCCTGTCGTCAATGACCGACGCCGATCTGACTTCGGGATGGCTGACCCACCAGTCCGCCACCGTCGCCGGCCAACCCGCCTATCTGATCCGCGTTTCCTTTGCCGGTGAACTGGGATGGGAGGTGCATGCACTGAACGAACACATGCCTGCAATCTACGACGCGATCATCGATGCCGGTGCCAAGCCGTTTGGAATGTATGCGCTGGACTCGCTGCGGATCGAAAAAGGGTACCGCGCCTGGAAGGGCGATCTGTCGACCGACTATTCCCTGCTTGAAGGCGGGCTGGAACGGTTCGTCAAGCTCGACAAACCACAGGACTTCCCGGGCAAGGCGGCAATCCTGGACGAAAAGCAGCGAGGCGTGAAAAAGTCCTTCGTCACCCTGACCGTTGATGCAGGCGATTGCGACGCGCCGTATATGTCCTGTATCTGGCAAGGCGATGAGATCATCGGCGAAACCACATCCGGCGCATGGGGCTACCGCGTTGGCAAATCCATCGCGCTGGGCATGATCCGGGCCGAGTTTGCCAATCCCGGAACTGAGCTTGAGGTCGAAATCTACGGTCAGAAATGCCGCGCCGTGGTAGAGCTGGATCAACCGCTCTGGGACCCCGAGAACGAGCGGTTGCGGGCGTGACGCGTTTGGCGACCATGTCCGGCGTCTATCTGACCGGCCATGGCGGAACAGAGGCGCTGGAATGGCGCGACGATATCCCTGTCCCGGCCCCTGGGCCGGGGCAGGTGCTTGTTCGGGTCGCCGCGGCAGGGGTCAATAACACGGATATCAACACAAGGGTCGGCTGGTATTCATCGGATGTCACCGGCGGGACGGATGCCGTCGATCAGGATATTGAAGCCGGAGGGTGGGGCGGCGCACTGAACTTTCCCCGCATTCAGGGCGGCGATCTGTGCGGGATCGTTGAAGAAGTCGGGCCAAACACGGGGTTCAAAAAGGGCCAGCGTGTGACGTGCCCGATCAACCTTCCACGTCCGCGCCCCGGCAACCCTCAGGGCTTTATTGCGCTCGGGTCAGAGATTGATGGGGCCTTTGCCCAATACTGTCTGGTTGAAGCAAATGATCTTTACGACGTAAGTGCATCGCCCCTGTCTGATGTTGAAATTGCGGCCATTCCCTGCGCCTTTGGTACTGCCGAAAACCTGCTGACGCGCGCGGGCGTGACGTCTGGGCAAAAAGTTCTGATCACTGGCGCGTCAGGCGGCGTCGGTCTGGCGGCGGTGCAGCTTGCGGCGCTGCGCGGAGCATCGGTTTGGGGTGTGACGGCTGCAGAGAAGGCAGAGGTCGTCAGATCCCAAGGGGCGTTGGGCACATTTGCCCGGGATGAGCTGCCGCCGCAGGATATGTTCGACGCGGTTATAGATGTTGTTGGCGGGCCCGCATGGGCATCGCTGATCCTTGCCCTGAAGCCCGGCGGGCACTACGCCGTTTCTGGGGCAATCGCCGGCCCGATTGTCGAGGCTGATCTGCGGGACATCTATTTGCGCGACATCACCATTCACGGCTGCACGCATCAGGCACCCGAAGTCTTTGGCCGCCTAGTGGAGTTGATGAATACCGGACGGATCAAGCCACTGGTTTCCCGAACCTACCCGTTGAAGGATATCGTCCGCGCACAGGCTGATTTTCAGGCAAAGACCCTTCCGGGTAAACTCGTGCTGCTGCCTTAAGGAGCAACGACATGACAAAGATCACTCTGTTGGACGGTTCAATCGGACAGGAATTGGTCAAACGCAGCGGAGACCGGGCGACGCCACTATGGTCCACACGTGTGATGATCGACCACCCTGATCTGGTCGGCGCGGTGCATGGCGACTACTTCCGTCGTGGTGCCACGGTTGCCACCACCAATACCTATGCCGTCCACCGTTCACGCCTGGTGCGAGTGGGGATGGAGGACCAGATGCCCGCCCTTATCGACACTGCCCTGACACAGGCCGAACGTGCTCGTACTTCGACCGGGGGGCGGATTGCGGGGTCTCTGGGGCCGCTTCTTGCATCTTACCGACCCGACCTGAATCCCGACCCGGCAGATGCGGCGGGAAAGTTTGCTGAACTTGTGGCTTTGATGGCTGCGCGCGTCGATCTGTTTCTGATCGAGACAGTATCTTCGGTGCAGGAGGCCGAGGGTGCGCTGCGTGGAACGACCGGATGTGGCAAACCAGTCTGGCTGTCATTCACGGTCAATGACGAAGATGGCAGCCGCCTCAGGTCCGGCGAACCGCTCAGGGATGTCGCGCCCTTGGTTGCAGAGTTTTCACCTGATGCGCTGCTGATTAATTGTTCGCGCCCCGAAGCGATCCCAGCTGCTCTGGACATCCTGTCCGGCATGAACAAGCCTTATGGTGCCTATGCCAACGGCTTTACACATATTTCGGATGAGTTTCTAAAGGACGCGCCGACAGTGGATGCGTTGGATCAACGCCATGATCTTGGTCCCGATGCCTATGCGGATCACGTCATGCGTTGGGTCGATCAGGGGGCCACGATTGTCGGTGGATGCTGCGAGATCGGCCCGGACCACATCGAAGCGCTGGCCAAGCGGTTGCGTACTGCCGGGCATGAGATCGTCTAAGGTGACAGCGATGAGGAAAGTTGCTTCTGAATCACCGCAGGCGATACAGCAACATTTCGATATTTTGGTCGCACCCGGATTTGTGCTGCTTGAACTGGCCTCATTGGTCGAGGTTCTCAGGTTGGCAAATCGTGTGTGTCCGAAGCCGCCGTTCACCTTTGCCTATCGGTCGCTCAAAGGTGGCCCGATCTCCAGCAGCAGCGACGCGGTGGTGCAAACGGAACGCGTGCAGACGCAGCCCAAGGCGAATTATCTTTTTGTGATCGGCAATTCTGACCCGGATCACCCGGACTTGTCTTTGGGGCGGGTGGTGTCGGATTACACCTTCCGGGATGCCAAGGTGTTTCTGCTGGCGGAAGCCGCCAGCCGGTATATCGACGAACAGGGTACAGACGATTTGGCAACCCACTGGGAGAATGCCTCGTTCCTGCGGGAACGCGGGGCCCGGTTTGAAGCCAAACTGTCGATTGCAACCGAACAGGGCGCCGTTGTGACCTGTGCCGGAATGGAGGCGACAACAGATATCGCGCTGGCAGTGATCGGCCGTCATATCTCGGGGCCCGCAAAAATGACCGTGGCGGACATCATGTTGCATGAAAACATCCGGGATTTCGCCTCGATGCAGCCATTCTCTGGGGTAAAGTTGACGGCGACCGGAGATGTGAAGCTGGATCAGTGCATCAAGCTCATGCAGGCCAATATCGAAGACCCTCTGCCGATCAATCAGATCGTCGATTCGCTGCAACTGTCGAACCGCTCGCTTGAGCGTAAGTTCAAAACCTTCTTTGGCACCACGCCCAACGGATTCTATCGTGAAATGCGGCTGGCCAAGGCCAATAACCTGCTTCTGAACACCACTATGAGCGTTCGCGAAATCGGATTGGCCTGCGGTTTTCCGAACGGGTTTTCCTCTGTTTACAAAAGCTTCTTCGGAGTCACGCCTTTTGTCGTTCGACGTGAAAAGCGGGCCGCGACACATCGGTGAAAACTGCTGATCTTGTGACGTTTTTGGTGCATTTGTTGTCGATCTTCCGTGGCAGTTTACGCCAAACCTGACACAGCGGAGATTTCAGGATGGTTGATCTTCCCAGCAAGGCCCGAGTGGTCATCATCGGTGGCGGCGTCATCGGATGTTCGGTCGCGTATCATCTGACCAAGAAGGGCTGGACTGATGTTGTTCTTCTAGAGCGCAAGCAACTGACAAGCGGCACCACCTGGCACGCGGCGGGCCTGATCGGGCAACTGCGCGCCTCTTCCAACATGACCAAACTGGCGCGCTATTCCGCCGAGCTTTATCTGGGCCTTGAGGAAGAGACCGGTGTCGCCACCGGCCTGCGTCAGGTCGGGTCCGTTTCGGTCGCCCTGACCAGTGAGCGGTTGGAAGAGCTTCACCGAAATGCGGCAATGGCCCGTGCCTTTGGCGTGCCGGTCGAAGAGCTGTCACCGACCGAAGTCAAAGAGCGATATGAGCACATCAACCTCGACGGCGTGGCAGGTGGCGTTTGGTTGCCAACCGATGGCCAGGCGGATCCTGCTAATATTGCCTTGGCGTTGGCCAAGGGTGCGCGTCAACGCGGTGGGGTGATCAAGGAACGGGTGAAGGTGACCGGGATTTCCCGGCACGGACGGCGTGCAACCGGTGTCGACTGGGTCAGTGATGACGGGCAAACCCAAGGGCATATCGCCTGTGATATGGTTGTCAATTGCGCGGGAATGTGGGGGCGCGAGGTAGGCAAGATGGCCGGCGTGAATGTGCCGCTGCACGCCTGCGAACATTTCTACATCGTCTCTGAACCCATTGAAGGGTTGAGCCAAATGCCGGTTCTGCGGGTGCCGGATGAATGCGCCTACTACAAGGAAGACGCGGGCAAAATGATGTTGGGCGCATTCGAGCCCAATGCCAAACCCTGGGCCATGAACGGTATTCCTGACAGCTTCGAGTTCGACCAACTGCCCGAGGATTTCGACCACTTCGAACCGATCCTCGAAGCGGCGTGCAACCGGATGCCAATGCTGTCCGAGGCGGGTATTCACACCTTCTTCAACGGCCCCGAATCCTTTACTCCCGACGACGCCTATCACCTGGGTCTGGCGCCCGAGATGGACAATTTTTGGGTCGCGGCCGGGTTCAACTCGATTGGTATCCAGTCCGCCGGTGGCGCGGGCATGTCGCTGGCCGAGTGGATGGATACTGGTGAAAAGCCCTTTGATCTGGGCGATGTTGATATCGGTCGGATGCAGCCGTTTCAGGGCAATAAGAAGTACCTTTTTGAACGCTCAAAGGAAACGTTGGGACTGCTCTACGCCGATCACTATCCCTATCGTCAGAAAGTCACCGCGCGCGGTGTGCGCCGAACCCCGTTCCACCATTACCTGAAAGAACAGGGCGCCGTTTTTGGAGAAATCGCAGGTTGGGAACGGGCCAATTGGTACGCGAATGAAGGGCAGGAGCGTGAATACCGGTACAGCTGGAAGCGCCAGAACTGGTTCGAGAATTCCGCTGCCGAGCACCGAGCCGTGCGCGAGAATGTGGGTATGTATGACATGTCTTCCTTCGGCAAGATTCGTGTGGAAGGCCCTGATGCCGAAAAGTTCATGAACTATATTGGCGGGGGTGACTACTCGGTCCCTGTCGGCAAGATCGTCTATACGCAGTTTTTGAACCGCACGGGCGGGATCGAAGCGGACGTTACCGTGACACGCTTGACCGAAACCGCCTATCTGGTCGTGACCCCCGCAGCCACACGCTTGGCGGATCAGACATGGATGATGCGCCATGTCGGGGATTTCAACGTGGTCATTACAGATGTCACAGCGGGTGAAGGCGTTCTCGCTGTCATGGGGCCAAACGCTCGGGCTCTGCTGGAAAAAGTTTCGCCCAATGATTTCACAAACGCGAACAACCCCTTTGGCACCGCGCAGGAAATTGAGATCGGCATGGGCCTGGCCCGTGCGCATCGCGTGACCTATGTGGGTGAGCTTGGGTGGGAAATCTATGTTTCTTCGGACATGGCGGGCCACGTCTTCGAGACGCTGCATGAGGCCGGTCAGGACATGGGGCTGAAGCTGTGTGGTATGCACATGATGGACAGCTGCCGGATCGAAAAGGGTTTCCGCCATTTCGGCCATGATATCACCTGTGAGGATCACGTGGTTGATGCTGGTCTTGGCTTTGCCGTCAAGGTGGACAAAGGTTGTGATTTTATCGGGCGTGAGGCGGTGATTGCACGAAAAGAAAGCGGCCCTAAAAGCCGTCTGGTACAGTTCCGTCTGACCGACCCTGAACCGCTGTTGTTCCACAACGAGCCGATCGTGCGTGATGGCGAATATGTCGGCTACCTGAGTTCCGGCAACTACGGTCACAGCCTCGGCGGTGCCATCGGAATGGGCTATGTACCGTGCGAAGGTGAAAAGGCCGCAGACGTTCTGGGTTCAACCTATGAGATCGATGTTTGCGGCGTGAAGGTCAAAGCCGAAGCATCGCTTAAACCGATGTATGACCCGAAATCCGAACGGGTGAAGGTCTGACAGACAGGGCTGGGGGCTCTGCCCCCGCCGCCCGTGCCGGGCGACTCCCCCGGGATATTTTGGGCCAGATGAAGTGCGGATCCCTTGCTTCACCTGGCTCTAAATATCCTGGAGCGCGAGGCAGAGCCTCGCATTTTGGCGGCAACAGCTGCGGTCAGCTAACTTATCACAAATCGTTATGTGACACTTCACTGTTTTCAGAGTTTTCAATCCGTTCAGTTCTGCCGTAAACGAAACCGGTATCAACCGGAGAACCTTCGTGACAGACACGCCTTTACCACCTCAGAATGCGGACACGCCCAAAGGTCTGGCTTTGGCTGTCACGGCGTATGTCCTGTGGGGATTTCTGCCGCTTTATATGAAGGCGATGGATCACATTGGACCGGTTGAGGTGGTGGCGCATCGGGTTATCTGGTCTGTTCCGGTTGCAGGTTTGCTTCTGGTCGCGCTGGGGCGTACCCGGGACTTGAAAGCTGCACTGGGCAATCCCCGGATGCTGGCCATGGCGGCTTTGACGGCGGCGCTGATTTCCGTGAACTGGGCGATTTATGTTTGGGCGATCTCGACGGGGCACGCGCTGGAAGCGGCGCTTGGGTATTACATCAACCCGCTTTTCAGTATTGCGTTGGGCGCAATTCTGCTGCGTGAGCCCTTGACGCGGACCCAATTGTTTGCGGTGGGGCTTGCCGCGCTGGGCGTTCTTGTGCTTGTTCTCGAGGCAGGGCGGCTTCCCTGGGCGGCGCTGAGTTTGATGGTCAGCTGGGGTTTCTATGCGTTCTTCAAGAGATCCCTTCCAATTGGTCCCAACCAGGGCTTTCTGCTTGAGGTCCTGATCCTTTTGATCCCGGCCTTGGCTTATGTCACCTGGCTGGGCGTGCAAGGCACAGGCCATTTTGGGGTCGCGATGTCTGATACCCTACTGTTGTCCTGCGCCGGTATCGTCACGGCGGTTCCATTGCTGGTCTATGCGAACGGGGCCAAGCTGGTGCGCCTGTCGACCATGGGCATCCTGCAGTACATTGCGCCGACTATGATTTTCATTACAGCCATCACTCTATTTGGTGAGAAAATCGACACCGGACGCATGATCGCATTCCCCCTGATCTGGGTGGCATTGGTCATTTACTCGATCCCGATGATCCGGCAGGCGCGGGCTCAGGCCTGAAGCAACAGGCGTGCTACAGCATCTGCCCACAGCGCATAGGCTCGGGGGCTTGGGTGATAGCCGTCCGGTGCCGCCAGGACCGGGTCGTCGGGCAGATCAAGCCTTAGATGTTGCACGTGTGAATGGACGGAAACAACCTGTTGCAACGCATTATCCAGCCGCGCAGCCTGACGGCCAAGCACCCAGGCCAATGGGTGTGGCAGGGCGGGAAACCTGTTCATTTGCGGAACGCCGGTGATGATTATGCGCCGCGCCCCCAGGTCTTTTGTCAGGATGTTGATAAGCTGCGCCTGACGATCCGCAAATGTGCGGCAAGAGACGGCGCGGGTGACATCGTTCACCCCCAAAGCAGTGACCACCGCATCGAATTCGCCCTTTATGCGGCTCAGGCGGTCAATCGTATCCAGCGTCGTGTGCCCTGTGGTGGCCTCAAGTTGCCATTCAACCGAATGATGTCTGGTCAGCCGGTCCACAAGCTGCCCCGACAAGGCCTGCGCCTGAGTTCCCGCGCCCACTCCGGCCGCCGAGCTGTCGCCGGTGATCAGCAGACGCAGGCGGGGGCCACGCCCTGTTCGGCCCGCTCGCGGGCCAGTCGGCTCCGGCAAAAGTCGGGCATTGCGGCGCACCAAAAGGGCTTGTGCGGCCAGAATGGGCAACAAGGGCACACGTAAAACCTGGTCGGGTGCTATCAGAGTGCGCATCATCAAGTCACGTCAGGGCGTTTTTGAATTCCAGAAAACGAGCGTCAGTCATCACGCGCGCCATCATCGCCTCGCGTAATGCGCCGACTGTTTTGTAGGGGCGCATGGCCACTTCGAAGATTTGGATCAAACCATCCTCGTTCAGCGTAATGAGGTCAACGCCAATGCCGTCCAGATCTCCAATCTTGCATTGAAACTCCAGTGCCCAATCGTTGCCAGCGCCCATGATCCTGCGATACCGGAAGTCGGAAAAGACCTGCCCGACATGACCAAGAACGGCAGCCACAGGTGAGCGCCCGGTCCAGGTGCTGTAATAGGTTGGTGGCAGGAACTGCACATCTTCGGCCAGCAGATCGTGGATCAGCGCCTCATCGCCCTTGGCGACAACCTCTTGCAGTCGTTCAATTGTGGGGTGCATGTCCTGTCCTCCTGCGCAGAAGTTCACTGATCATGACCGTGCGCGCAAGGACGACGTTGCGGGAAGGTGCGTGCTGAGATAGGCAGGCCCGCATGACCGAAACCTATGCCCCCCCGCAAACCGCGCTGGACGTGCTGCACGAAGATGCGCAGCTGATTGTGGTGAACAAACCGTCAGGTCTGCTTTCTGTGCCGGGGCGGGGCGAGCATCTGGCTGATTGTCTTCTGACACGCGTGCAGGCGGCATTCCCTCAGGCGCTGCTTGTGCATCGACTGGACCGGGACACATCAGGTGTCATGGTTTTTGCCCAAACACCCCATGCGCAACGGCATCTGAGTATGCAGTTCGAGAAGCGGCAGACCCGGAAAACCTATATTGCCCGTGTCTGGGGGCGTATGGAGCCAAAGACCGGCACCGTTGACCTGCCGTTGATCGTGGACTGGCCCAATCGGCCCAGACAAATGGTGTGTCATGATACGGGCAAACCTGCGGTTACCGATTGGCGCGTCGTAAAACATGAGGGCGAGACCTCTCGCGTGCGTTTGTTTCCCAAAACCGGGCGGTCTCATCAGTTGCGCGTTCATATGCAGGCATTGGGTCACCCGATCCTTGGCGATCCGTTCTATACAACAGGTGCGGCGAGGGAGTTTCCCAGATTGATGCTGCATTCCGAAGAACTGCGCCTGAAGCATCCCGAGGGCGGGCATTCGATGAAGTTTCGCGCCCAGCCCGATTTCTGATTTTAGACAATTCCGGCCCACAGCATCTTCAGGTTGCCCAGCGAAATGCGTCTTGTTCGTTTCGTCGAAACCGGCTGGCGGCAATGGCGCTCCTGCGCGAGCTCACGTTCAATCTCGAAGGCACGCAGTGTGTGATCCTGTGACCATTGACCAAGCTTCAGTGTCATCATGACGTGGTTGTCGAGGTGCGGCATTTCTTGGCTCCTTGTGTGATATCCACCCATTATCGCGCGTCACTGCTGACAGCATGTTGTCAGTGGGGTGTGCTAGGGTGTCAGCAGAGTGTCAGGAGAATGCGATGCGCCGTTCGACCCGTTTGTTTGAAATCATCCAGATTCTGCGGGCCGCAGGTGCGCCGGTCACGGCAGAAGCGCTGGCTGCCCGGCTGGAGGTGTCCATGCGCACCGTCTATCGTGACATTGCCGAATTGCAGGCCCAGCGAACACCCATCGAAGATGAGGCCGGTGTCGGCTACATGATGCGGCGTGGTTACGATTTGCCGCCGCTGAATTTCGACGCCGAAGAGGTTGAGGCTCTGTGGGTTGGCCTGTCTCTTCTGGCGCGCACCGGCGACAGCCACTTGCAGCGCGCTGCAAGTCGAATCTGTCGGAAGATCGATGCACTGCATAGCCCGACCGATTGGTTGCAGGTTTCACCCTGGGGGGCTCCGGCGGATGATCCCGAGAAGGGATGTGTTTCTGTTTCGCATTATCGCGAAGCTATTCGGGCAGAACGGAAAATCCGCATCACTTACGTAGATGGTGAAGGCGAACAAACCATCCGCGTGGTGCGCCCGCTGGCGCTGATCTATCATGTCGAATGCACGTTGCTGGCAGGGTGGTGCGAAATGCGAAACGGCTTTCGCCATTTCAGAACCGATCGCATCTGGTCCAGTGAATACACTGACGAAGGATTTCTGGGACAGGGTAAATCTTTGCGCGATCTCTGGCAGGAGCAACAGCATACGGGCACCTTTGCGGAACCGGTATGAATGGCCTTTGGCGGGTATTCGCCTATTTCACCGCATTGTTGCTTGAGCCTGTGAGCAAGCGCAGTGATATACTGGGTTAAATGGATCAAGCCCGAAGAACGGGTACCGGAGCAGAAGGTGATATCATGACGATTTCAAAGTTTTTTCTGGCGACAGGCCTGTGTTCAATCATGGCGGTGACGGCCTGTACCGATCCGGGCACCCTGACCGTTCAGAACGACCCCAACAAAAATACGAAGCAGGGTGCGGTTCTGGGTGGCCTTATCGGCGCGGGTGTCGGCGCGATTGCCAATAACTCGAACCCGGGTCTTGGGGCGCTGGCCGGTGCCGCCATTGGTGCCACGGGTGGCGGTCTGATCGGCAACCAGTTGGACAAGCAGGCTGCGGAATTGCGTCAGCAACTGGCAAATGACGGGATTACAATCGTCAATGCGGGTGACCGGCTGATCGTGACCGTCCCGAATGACATTACGTTTGACACGGACAGCTCGACCGTGCGCCCGGCGCTGCGGGCGGATCTGGTGAAAGTGGGCCAGAACCTTGTCAACTATCCCAACTCGAACGTGCAGATCATTGGTCATACCGACAGCGACGGCGACGCGTCTTATAATCAAGGATTGTCCGAGCGTCGCGCAAACGCGGTCGCGGATATCCTGCAAGCCAATGGTGTCAGCTACAGCCGTATCAGAACCTACGGTCAGGGTGAAAACAACCCGGTCGCGTCCAACCTAACGCCGCAAGGAAAAGCGCAAAACCGGCGGGTTGAGATTGTTGTGGTCCCCAGCGGAAACGCGTGATCCTGAAACGCAGGACCGGTCTGGCCCGGCCGCTGTTGCGCAATGACTGTGCGTCAATGGGGGTTTGGTCGGGGTCAATCTCGGTCTAACTATTGGGAAACACTGAAACGGAGTTGTCCCTGATGTCTCAACCGACCCTGCTTGGCCTGTCCGGCTCCCTGCGCAAGGACGCGACGAACCGCAAGCTGCTGCGCGAAGCGGCCCGGTTGTTCGACCCTGTCAGCTATGCCGAAGCAGACCTGAACCTGCCGCTTTATGATGGCGATCTGGAGGATGCCGTAGGGATACCGGCATCTGTTCAGATGCTGGCCGACCAGATCGGGCAGGCGGATGCGGTGATCATCTCGACGCCCGAGTACAACAAAGGGCCTTCGGGAGTTCTGAAAAACGCACTGGACTGGGTCAGCCGGACAAAGGGCAATCCATGGGCGGGCAAGCCGGTTGCCGTGATGTCGGCGGCGGGTGGCCGCGCTGGTGGGGAAAGGGCGCAGATGATCCTGCGCGCCTGCATGGTGCCCTTTCAGCCCCGCATTTTGCAGGGTCCGGAAATCCACCTCGCTGACAGTTCGAATGAGTTCGACGAACAGGGAAGGTTGTTGTCCGGGCGATACGAAAATTCGCTGCACATGCTGATGCAGAAACTCAGGGCCGAGGCCGGTTTCTAAGCTTGGACTGCCCAAATGTTGGAACATCGTCAAAGCGATATCCTTGACCCGGCCCGCGCTGCGTCGTTTCAGGTTGCGTTGGGCTCTGAGCCAACAATTGCCAAAGGTTCAGCTCTGCCGCCATTCTTCCATCAGCTCTATTTTTGGGCGCCGCAACCGCCTGCTGCGCTGGGCCGGGATGGGCATCCCAGGGTGGGTGGCCTGATCCCGGATATGGGGTTGCCCCGCAGAATGTGGGCCGGTGGGCAATTGGAATTTCATGCACCGCTGATCGCAGGAGTCACTGCCGACAGGACATCGGTTCTTGAAAACCAAAGCACAAAAACAGGGCGCTCCGGACCGTTGGGTTTTGTCACGTTGCGGCATGAGATACGGCAAGGTGGCCAACTTTGTCTGACAGAATGGCAGGACCTTGTTTATCGTGAAGACCCCACGCCGGACGCAATAACTCCGACACCGCCTCGTTCACGCACGGATGAAACGGATATCCGCGCGGTTGCGTTCGATACCACCCTGCTGTTTCGCTACTCAGCGCTGACCTTCAACGGCCATCGAATTCACTACGATCTGGACTATGCGCGCGATGTGGAAGGATATGCAGGGCTGGTTGTGCACGGGCCACTTCTGGCGCAGCTTCTGATGCTGTTTGCAGTTGATCTTGGCGGACCACTCAAGTCGTTTTCTTTCCGTGCGACCTCGCCGTTGATGCATTTCGAGACTGCCCAGCTGTGCCGGAACGGTCAGGACATGTGGGTGCGCGGCCCGGATGGGCGGCAATGCATGAAAGCTGTGGCCCTATCACAGTGAGGCTCCGGGGCGGAAGTCATCGGGGATCGAATCCCTGTCCTCCAGCATCAGATCGGCCATAACATCGGCCACTTTCGGAGCCATGCCAAAGCCGATCTTGAAACCGCCATTGGCGATGAACTGACCCTGATGCAACGGATGCAGGCCCAACATCGGGGCGCGGCTTTTGCTGCGGGGACGCACCCCGGCCCAACGTTCGATCACCTCGGCCCCGTGTAAAAGCGGCAGTGCGCTCGTGGCCCGGTCTATGACATTGTCCAATGCACTGTCTGTGCTGGTTGGGTCGTCATAGTCCCGTTCAGACGTTGATCCGATTGCAAGCGTTCCGTCCGCATGTGGCACGATATGGACCGCATCCGCGAAAAGCTGTGGCACCTCTCCCGCATCAAAGCGCAACAGGGCGGCCTGACCTTTGACACCGTTTCCGACGGTCTTTCCGTAGGCGTCGTTCAGTTCCAGTAATCCGGCTAGGCCCGTGGCGTGGACAACCTGCCCTTTATCATCAGCGCTACTGACAACGTAAACACCCATGACCTCAAGGGCTGCAACCAGAGCGGCGCAGGCCCGCCGGGGATGCATGCGCGCCGTCAGTGTATCGCGGATGACAAAGCCGGTGGGGCTGAGCGGGCACCACGATCCGGCCTGCGATGTGCTGATCACCCGCCATTCTGCCTGCCCCTGCCAAAGCTGATCGGCTGAACCTTCGCGTTGCCGGGCCAGATCCAGACTGCGGGCGTCAGGAATGGGTTGAAGACGGCCCAGCCGCCCGTAGCCGGGAGAAACGCCGCCGGTACCCTCGACCTGATGCCAAAAGGGTTCGGCCATGATCAGGCTGTCGAATTGGAAAGCTTTCTTAGCATTCCAGTTTTCAGGCACGTGCGGGGCCAAGGCCCCCACCAGACCGCCGCTGGACCCGGAGCCCGGCCCAAAAGGATCGACGACCTGCACCTTCGCGCCCCGACGGGCGCAGGTCCAGGCGATGGACAGGCCGAAAATTCCTGCCCCGCGAACCGTCACATCGATCATTGCCAATTCCCTTTTCCTTGTTCAGTGTCGCGCCGCTTAGCTACAGGATTCCCCGATGGCAGACCAGCATGCCGAATTGACGTGGACCGAGGATCAGATACCGGTCTCGGACCGTTTCGACGATCCCTATTACTCGTTGCAGAACGGGCTGGAAGAGACGCGCCATGTGTTTATAGCAGGTAATGATCTGCCAGAACGTTTTGCGCCGGGGTTTCATATTGCCGAGCTGGGCTTTGGCACCGGTCTGAACCTGCTGACGGTTTGGTCTGAATGGGAGAAATCCGGCCAAACAGGGCCGCTTCGGTTCACCAGTTTCGAAGCCTTTCCCATGGCCACGGATGATATGCGTCACGCGCTTGAGGCCTTCCCCGAGTTGCACCCGTGGAGCAGCCGGTTTCTGGCCCATTGGACAGGTCGCGCGTGCAGTCTTGAAACCCTTCAATGCGAAGTGATCATCGGCGATGCGCGCAACAGCCTGCCGCAATGGACTGGCCTGGCCAACGCCTGGTTCCTCGACGGGTTCTCTCCTGCCAAGAACCCAGAATTGTGGGGGGCAGATCTGATGCAGCAAGTGGCGGCGCATACAGCCACCGATGGTACAGCGGCCACATATACGGCCGCCGGGTTTGTTCGACGCGGGCTTCAGGATGCCGGTTTCACCGTCACCCGTACATCCGGTTATGGCCGAAAGAGGCACATGACGCGGGCGCTCAAGGCATGACGCAGAAAAACAATGCAGGTGCGGGTATCGCCCTGATGGTGGGCGCGACGATTGTCTTTGCCTTGCAGGACGGTATCTCACGCCATTTGGCCGGAACCTATAACACCTACATGGTAGTGATGATCCGCTATTGGTTCTTCGCGGCCTTTGTCATTGCGTTGGCGGCGCGATCCTCAGGCGGGTTAAAGGCGGCCATGCAGACGAACCAGATGGGTCTACAGATCCTGCGGGGCCTGCTGCTGGCCACCGAGATCTGCGTCGCCGTATTTGGTTTCACAGTGCTCGGTCTAATCGACAGTATGGCCGTTTTCATAAGCTATCCCCTGCTTGTCGCCGCGCTGAGCGGTCCGGTTCTGGGCGAAAAGGTAGGATGGCGGCGCTGGGTCGCGATCGGCGTTGGTTGCATTGGTGTTCTGATCATTCTGCAGCCGGGCGTTGGTGTCTTTGATCCTTGGGCCGTCATTCCGCTGATCTCGGCGTTTCTGTTTGCGATCTATGGCCTGCTGACGCGCTATGTCGCACGTCAGGACAGCACGGCCACCAGCTTTTTCTGGACCGGCGTCGTTGGCGCCGTCGCCATGACTCTGTTTGGAATGTGGTTCTGGGAGCCAATGGCCCGCAGCGACTGGCTCTGGATGGCGTTGCTGTGCGTCAGCGGGGCAACGGGGCACTGGCTGCTGATCAAATGTTATGAGATGGCCGAAGCCAGCGCCGTCCAACCCTTTGCCTATTTCCACCTGGTCTGGAGCGCAATTCTGGGGATTTCGATCTTTGGTGAAACACTGCGCCCCGAAGTTGTCGCGGGCGCAGCGATTGTTGTAGCCGCAGGGCTTTTTACTTTATGGCGCGAACGCCGCCAGCGATGATCCGATCAGTTCCTGCGAAAACGGAACCGGCAGGGCGGGCTGCCCCAGTCGGGCGCGGTAGACCGGCAAGCTTTCGGTCACGCGCATCACATAATTGCGCGTCTCATCGAACGGAATGGTCTCGATCCAGTCTACGATATCCACCTCGCCGGTGCGTGGATCACCATAGCGTTCCATCCACGAGATCGGGCGCTTTGGACCAGCATTGTAACCCGCCGCCATCATGACGACATTCCCGTTGAACTCGGTCGCAAGGCCCGAAAGATAGTTGGCGCCAAGCTTGGCGTTGTATTGCCAGTCCGACGTCAACCGACCGGTCTGATGGCCGCTGAGTATCCCCAGCTCTCCGGCCACCAGCTTGGCCGTTGCGGGCATCACCTGCATCAGGCCGCGCGCACCCGCACCGCTGACGACAACCGGATCAAATTCGCTTTCGCGCCGTGCGATGGCCAGCGTCATTTCCTTGGCCATTGGCAGACGCATGTCGGCCACCGGATGAACCGGGTAGTAGGCCGCAGGCAAAATGGTGCCCGTGGTCGCAGCCCGCTTGGCGATCATCACGGCCAGATGCGGCTGCTTAAGTTCAATTGCAAGGTCGCCCAACTGGTTGGCCTGCACAGGGTCAAGACCTTCGACAAGATGCGTCAGGAACCTCTCGGACAAGTTGTCTTCGCCGGCCTTCAGCAACAGCAGCCCGGCTTCCAGAACGCTGGATTCGGCGAACTCTGCCTGACGCCAATGCGGCGCGCGACGCGGATTGGCCAGTTCCTTGTCAAATGGCCGTCCGATCCGTTCCGCCGCCAGCAGACCATAAAAAGAGGTCTGATGATCCGCGCCCATCGCATAGGCCTCATAGGCTTTGTCTGCTTCCCCAAGCTCGGCGTAAGCTCGCCCCAGCCAATAGCCGCCGCGCCCTTTCGAGATCGGCGATTGCACGGCATTCGAAAAATTCTGGAAGTGCCGCACGGCTGTGGCAGGGTCATTCAGTTTGCGCAGGGCCAGAAACCCGGCCAGCCACTCGAGATCCGCATAGGAATATCCCATTTCGGGGGTCATATGGTGCTTGGCCGCCACGTCATAAGCGCGCGCCGCTCGCCCCGATCGCATCTCGAGCCGGGCCAGACGGCGGCGTCCCTCGGCCCATTTGTCAGGCTCGCCCAGAGCCTCCGGTCCGGTTGACCGTGCCAGCATCAGGTCGACGGCGCTGTCATCCAGTTCTTTCTTGTCCCGCCAGACAAAACGGTCGAATGCCAGCCCCGGCGCATCTGCCAGCGACTTCGGTACCGCCGCCACCTTGCCGTCTACGCCTGGCTGGCGTTTCTGCAACGCGATTCGCGCTTCGGCCAGCTTGCGCTCATCCGTGCTGACCAGGGGCAGCATCTGTTCTGCGCTGACCAAATGGCCATCCCACAGCATCCGGTCCAGCCGCGCGGCATGGTGTGGCTTCAGCAGTTTGGCAAAATTCTCCAGATAGTCCTTTTGCAACCCCGACCCCATCGGCATGGTACGCCAGGCTGTCACGATGTCGGCTTCCGCCTCGCCAATGCGCCCTTTGGCCTTAAGGGCCACCGCATAGTTCAGCGCGCCTTCAGCAGTCTGAGGAGTCAAGCCAGCGTAAAACTTCAGAACCCTGTCGGGATCGGCCCCGGTAAAGACCGGCTCACTCTTGCGGCGCAGCCAATCCAGCCCGGGCCAATCCGGGCGGCGTTCGAGAAACACCAGCACATCGCCCGAGCTGCCAAACCCCTCACGCAGCCAGTGCCAGACAATGACATCGCGCGAGACCGAGCCGCGCTGGCCCGATACGCGCAGTGCCGCGTTCCAGTCGCCCTTGCGCATTTCATAGAGCCCGGCGCGCAAATCACCGGCCGCATCCGCGCGTGCGGCTTGCGGTGTCGTCACTGCGTATAGAATCACACCAGTCAACAGTGCCAGAAAGCGTGTCATCCCTTGCATTTCCCAACCAACCGAGGATAGAGCCTGTGAGGATAAACCCTGCGCCGGCGGGATCAACTCACAAAGCTGGAAACGTGAGAGGCCGAGGCGCAAAAACCGCAATGTGCACCTTAAGGAGCGTGTCATGTTCAAAGGCTCGATGCCAGCCCTCGTCACTCCGTTCAACAACGGCGAGTTGGACCTGAAGACGCTTAAACATCTGGTCGAATGGCAGATCTCCGAAGGCTCGACCGGGCTGGTGCCCGTTGGAACCACCGGCGAAAGCCCGACGCTCAGCCATGACGAACACGAAACGGTCATCGAAGAAGTGGTCAAAACGGCTGCTGGCCGTGTTCCGGTTATTGCCGGTGCCGGGTCGAACAATACGGTCGAAGCCGTCCGGTTCGTTCAGTTCGCCGAAAAAGTTGGGGCAGATGCGGCGCTGGTTGTCACACCTTACTACAACAAGCCGACTCAACGCGGCTTGATCGCGCATTTCCAAGCCCTGCACGAGGCTGCGGATATTCCGATCATCATCTACAACATTCCCGGGCGATCGGTCATCGACATGACCCCCGCCACCATGGGCGAATTGGCCCGGTTGCCGCGTATTGTCGGGGTCAAGGATGCGACGGGCGATCTGGCGCGCGTCAGCCAGCAGCGTGCGATCTGTGGCAAGGACTTCTGCCAACTGTCCGGTGAAGACGCCACGGCACTGGGTTTCAATGCCCATGGCGGTGTCGGATGCATTTCAGTCACAGCAAACGTGGCTCCCAGACTCTGCGCCGAATTCCAGCAGGCCACATTGTCGGGCGATTATGCAAAGGCACTGGAATACCAGGACAAGCTGATGCCGCTGCACGAAGCGATCTTTATCGAACCCGGGTTGGTCGGCGCCAAATACGCGCTCAGCAAACTGGGTCTCTGCAGCACTGAAGTCCGCTCGCCTCTGACCGAGCTGGAAGACAGCACAAAGGCCGCGATTGAAGCAGCAATGGCACACGCGGGCCTCATCTGACCCGGTCTTCAGAAGCCGGAAAAGGCGGCCTCGACTACCGAGCGCCGCCTTTTTCTTTTTCAGGATCCAGACTTCATCTGGCCAAAAATATCCCGGGGGAGTCGCGGTGTGCCGCGGCGGGGGCAGAGCCCCCTCAACGTTTGCCGTAATAAAGCCCCACGACATGTTCAGCCTGCGCAAAGAACAACCAGCGCGAGGTCGCGACACCCGCCAGATGCGATGCCACCGCCAGCAGGGCCAGGAAATGGTTGAATGGCAGGACCAGCAACAGAACCGGCAGGACAAAGGCCAATACAAACGAGATCACCCGCAATTTCTGTGCATGTTTGCGCCCGACCACATGAACAAACTCACGCAGCAGATAGTTGGTACCGGTATGCGGTGGCTCGAACGCTCTGACTGTGCCCCGGTTACCCAAACCTGTCGCCGTGCCCAGATCCGTTCCGGATGCCTCCAGCGCTTTGTCGCCTTTCTTCCAATACAAGAATTGAACCAAAGCGGCGATCAGCAGAAGCGGAATAGCAACACGTGTCTGGCCCGCCAGCAACGCACCACCCGCCAGACTGAAGCTCAGGAACATGGCGGGGGTCAGGTTCATATTCCAGCGCGGGATGGTCTTGAGTTGCGTGTAGATCATCGATGTCGTGAACACGGTCGCCAGTGACATCAAGGCTCCGACCCAACCCAGCAGGCTCCAATGCCGATCCAGAAACACTACGCCAATCGCATAAAGTCCCATGACGACCAGGGCGAGCACGGCACACCAGCCTTCACGGCTGAGCCAGCTGGTTTTCCATTGGGTAAAAGCCTTCAAGGCCCGTTCCGGGTGGCCGAGGTGGAAGGTCGAGGCCATCAGCCCTCCGACGGCCAGACCGTAAGCAATGGCGAAAAACACAAAGGCCACCCAGCCCGAGACGGCCGGAAAGCCAAGACCAAGGAAGATGAGCAAACCGAAGCCCAGACCGGACAGGGTGGTGAAGAGGATGACGGAGGGTGCAGGATGCATCAGAGTTTCTCCAACGTCTTGTCGAGCCAGCCGAGGAAGCCCTTGGGCTCTTCAGCGACAGGTGCCAACAGGGGGGCCAGGATGTCGATCTGATCTTCCACCGTGTCTTTCGGGCGCGGCGGCAGATATTTATTGACGGGTTTGGTGCCCATTTCGGGCATCAGGTCCATTCCGCCGCGATCCGCAACAAGCTTGCTGACGTCGCTGTCCGGATTGCCCAGATCGCCAAAGTGCCGCGCGCCCGCCGGACAGGTTCGAACACAGGACGGAATCCGGTCCACCTCGGGCAGGTTCTCGTTGTAGATCCGGTCGACGCAGAGGGTGCATTTCTTCATCACCCCCTCGGCCTTATCCAGTTCACGCGCGCCATAGGGGCAGGACCAGGCACACAGGCCGCACCCGATACAGTCGCTTTCATTGACCAGCACGATGCCATCCTCGACCCGCTTGTAACTGGCCCCGGTTGGGCAGACGGTAACACAGGGCGCGTCTTCGCAGTGCAGGCAGGATTTCGGGAAATGGATCAGTTGCGCGTGCCCTTCCGCCGGTTGCACCTCGTAGGAATGCACGCGGTTCAGGAAAGTGCCCGACGGGTTGGCGCCATAGGCATCCTGATCGGACAGCGGCGCGCCATAATTCTCCGTGTTCCAGCCCTTGCAGGAAATCACGCAGGCATGGCACCCAACGCAGGTGTCCAGGTCGATCACCAGACCCATCTTGCGCTCGGTGGAGTTCGGTAGCTGGGTCATGTCAGGATACCTGTGCTGTTGAGGACGGGTGAGGGGGCCAGCCCCCTCTTGAGCCTGCGGCTCAATTCACCCCCGGGATATTTGTGGCCAGATGAAGAGCGGGTCCAGGTCATTCGCCCACCTTCCACGCCAAATTCGCAGGGCCAGTTCCTACCGGTGATTTGATCGGGTCAAAATGAGGCTGGCTCTGAGCATCGGCGGGCGCGTCGGCCTTTTCGATTTTGACTTTCAGGTCAAACCATGCGGCCTGACCAGTAATGGGGTCGGAGTTGGCCCAGCGTAGCCCGTCGCCTTTTGGCGGCAATAATTCGTGGATCAGGTGGTTGAGCAAAAAGCCCTTAGTGGCCTCGGGCGCGTCATGCTGCAGGGCCCAGGCGCCTTTGCGTTTGCCGATGGCGTTCCATGTCCAGACGGTGTTTTCGTTCAGGGCGGCCATTTCCATCACAGGGACGGTAATCTCACCATGAGGGGATGTGATTTTGGCCCAATCTCCGTCGCTCAGGCCGTGCTTGTGCATCAGCTTGGTCGGAACATAGAGCGGGTTTCGCCCGTGCAACTGCCGCAGCCAGGCGTTTTGCGTGCCCCAGCTGTGATACATCGCCATCGGGCGCTGGGTCAGCGCGTTGACAGTGAAGCCGTCGTTGCCCTGCTGGTCTGTTTCGTACCAGATTGGAAGTGGGTCCATCGTGTCTTTGATCCGCTGGCGCAGATGATCAGGCGGCTGTCGGTCGCCATGGCCTTCGGCTGCCAGCTGAAACTTGCGCATCGGCTCGGAGTAGAGTTGGAATAGGTATGGCTGCGGGCTGTCATAGAGCCCCATGCCCACGGCCCATTCCTGATAGGCCGCATTCCATGGTTTGTAGTAATCCGCGCCTTGCGGGATATGCGCCACGTAGAAGCCGCCGTTCTCGATATAGCGGTTCAACTGATCCGGGTTGACTTCTCCGCGCCCTTCCTTGTCGGCATTTTCGCCACGGAATCCAGCCAGTGGGCCAATACCCGGCTTGCGTTCGTGATTGACGATATAGTCGGCGTAATCGACCCATTTTGCGCTGCCGTCTTCATGGGTGAAGCCCGGAAGTTTCATACGGTTTGCGAGATCGATCAATACTGACTGAAACCCGCGCACGTCACGGTCCGGTTCGATCACAGGCCAGCGGATTGCGTCAGCGGCCGCATCCGCCTCGCAAATCGGGCGATCCAGCAGCGAGATACAGTCGTGGCGTTCGAGGTAGGTTGTATCCGGAAGGACGAGGTCCGCGTAGGCCACCATCTCGGAAGAATAGGCGTCCGAATAGATGATGCGCGGGATCACGTAATCGCCGTTTTCACCCTTGTCCGTCAGCATCTCGATGACACCCTTGGTGTTCATGGTCGAGTTCCACGACATGTTTGCCATGTACATGAACAGCGTATCGATCTTGTACGGGTCGCCCGCATGTGCGTTCGAGATCACCATATGCATCAGCCCGTGGCTGGACATCGGGTTTTCCCAGGTGAAAGCCTTGTCGATCCGTGCGGGGCTGCCATCTTTTTTCAGCGCAAGGTGTTCCGGGCCGCGGACGAAACCCAGATGCGGGCCATCCAGGGGCGAGTTGGGCGTCACCTTGCAATGCGGTGTCGGGTGCGCCTCGATCGGTTTGGGGTAGGGGGGCTTGAAGCGGAAGCCGCCGGGAACCTCGACCGTGCCAAGGATGATCTGCAGCACATGCAGCGCGCGGCAGGTCTGGAAACCATTGGCATGAGCCGAAACGCCGCGCATCGAGTGCATCGCAACAGGGCGGCCAATCATCTTGGTGTGTTTCTCGCCCCGGAAATCGGTCCATTCGTGATCCAGCTCGAACGCCTCGTCAAAGGCGACGCGCGCCAGTTCCGCAGCAATCGCGCGAATGCGCTTGGCGGGAATACCGCATTTTTCGGCAACAGCTTCGGGCGCGTGTTCCTCAGACAGGTATTTTTCCGCCATCAAGTGAAACACAGGGCGATGAACGACACCGTCGTTTTCGTAGATCGCTGACAAATCCGGGCGAACGCCAGGCGTGTCGAAGGCCGTCAGCTTGCCTGTATTCCGGTCGATGACCAGGGGCTTTCCGTCATCGTCGCGCAGGAACAGGCCGTTTCCGGCGCCTTCGGACGCGTCCACCAAAACCGGGGCATTGGTGTAGCGGCTCAGATAGTCGAGATCGATCTTTCCGGCTTTCATCAGTACATGGATCAATGACAGGATGAACAGCCCGTCAGTTCCCGGTGTGATGCCGACCCAATCATCGGCGACGGCATTGTATCCGCTGCGGATGGGGTTGACGCCGATTACACGTGCGCCGCGCGCTTTGATCTTGCCAATACCCATTTTGATCGGGTTGGAGTCGTGGTCTTCGGCCACGCCAAACAACATGAACAGCTTGGTATGGTCCCAATCAGGCTGGCCGAATTCCCAGAACGCGCCGCCCATCGTATAGATGCCGCCCGCGGCCATATTGACCGAACAGAAGCCGCCATGCGCCGCATAGTTGCAGGTTCCGAAATTTTGCGCCCAGAAGCTGGTAAAACTCTGACTTTGGTCCCGGCCGGTGAAAAAGGCCAGCTTTTCCGGGTTGTCTTTACGGATTGGCTCCAGCCAGCTGACAGCCAGTTCCAGCGCTTCGTCCCAGCTGATCTCCTCAAATTCACCCGAGCCACGCGGGCCGACCCGTTTCAGTGGCTTGCGCAGGCGCGAAGGGGCGTTGACCTGCATGATCCCGGCGGACCCCTTGGCACACAAGACGCCCTTGTTCACCGGGTGGTCGCGATTGCCTTCGATATAAGCAACCTTGCCGTCTTTCATGTGAACGTTGATGCCGCATCGGCAGGCGCACATGTAGCAGGTGGTCCTGCGGATTTCGTCCGAGACTTTCGGTGACGTATCAAGGATCGGCTGCTGATGGGTCATTTGCGGGTCCAGTTGGTTATGTCAGGAGGATTTTGTCAGTTTCCTCGGTATTTTAGAACATCGTTCCGGGAGCGGTGCGAAAATTAAGTGTTACAGTCTATTTGCCTGTAATGCGGTCACGGCGATCATCTGGGTCACATCCTCGGCGCTGCATCCGCGGGACAGGTCGTTGGCGGGTTTGGCCAGCCCCTGTAAGACCGGTCCGATGGCGGTGTAGCCCCCCAGTCTTTGGGTGATTTTGTAGCCGATATTGCCAGCATCAAGATTGGGAAAGATCATCACGTTGGCCTGCCCGGCGACAGACGAACCCGGTGATTTACGCTCACCAACCGAAGGTACAAAGGCGGCGTCGAATTGCAGTTCACCGTCGACGTTCAGGTCTGGCGCGGCCTGGCGCAGCATTTCTGTAGCCTCGATCACCTTTTCCACGTCTGGATGCTTGGCGCTGCCCTTCGTGGAAAAGCTGAGCATCGCGATCTTTGGATCGACCTGCAGCAGCGTCCGGGCCGATGTGGCGGATGCCATGGCAATCTTGCTCAGCTCGCCCGCGGTCGGATTGATGACCAGCCCGCAATCGGAATAGAGCATCGCCCGCGCCCCGGGCTGAGCCTTTTCCGGCGGGTACATCAGGAAAAAGGATGACACCATTCCTGCATCGGGGGCCATGCCAATCACTTGGATGGCTGCACGGACGATTTCGCCGGTCGTGTGAACGGCCCCTCCTACGGTGCCGGTGGCGCGTCCGCTGCGCACCAGCATGGCGGCATAGACGGGGGGTGTTTCAACGGCAGCACGGGCTTTGGCCCGGTCGACGCCTTTATGCTGGCGCAGTTCGAAAAAGGTCTGGGCAAATTCTTCGGTCAGGTCCGAAGTCACAGGGTCATGGATCTCAACTCCGTGAGAGGCAGCAGCCCCCTGATCTTTCAGGGCTGCTTCGACCTCGGCGTACGGGCCAACCAGAATGATATCGGCCAGATTGGCCCTCTGCGCGTTGAGGGCTCCTTTGGAGATGCGGGGGTCGTTGCCTTCGCTGAGGGCGATTATGGGACGGGTGGCCGGAGCGTTTTGCCGCAACAGCTCGACGGGTGTCAGGGTCATG
>NZ_JBQFXM010000010.1:0-130462 GCF_056540845.1 Ruegeria sp. AL2 | reverse complement strand
CGAAGCCGAAGCCGAAGCCGAAGCCGAAGCCGAAGCCGAAGCCGAAGCCGAAGCCGAAGCCGAAGCCGAAGCCGAAGCCGAAGCCGAAGCCGAAGCCCCGGTCACTGAAAAGACCGTCGAACGCGTAGTTGAAAAACGTGGCGGTTTCGTTCCGGCCCTGTTGGGTGGGGCGCTGGCCGCCGTTGCAGGTTTCGCGCTGGGCAATGGAGGGCTGTTGCCAACCGGCCCGGACAACTCGGGAGCGCTGGCAGAGCTGGAAGCAAAGCTGACAGAACAGTCGAACCAGATCGCCAAGCTGTCACAGGCGCTTGCAAACAGCCCTGATGTGTCTGGACTGGCAGATCAGGTCGAAACGTTGTCGGACAAGCTGACACCGGTTGAGAGCGACCTCGGCACGGTAAAATCCTCGGTTGATGCGCTGTCCGGTCAGGTCGCGCCATTGACGGACCGGGTCGCTGCGCTGGAAAAAGCCCCGATCGCCTCCACTGCCTCGCCCGAGGCAACCGCCGCGTTTGAGGCGGAACTGAAGAAACTTCAGGACTCGCTGGCGGCGCAACGGGCTGAAGTCGAAAAAATGGTTTCGGACGCTCAGGCTCTCGAAGCGAAAGCCTCGGCAGATGCACAAGCTGCAATGAATGCTGCCATTCTGGCGCGTCTGCGTGGACAGCTGGACACCGGCCAGCCTTTTTCGGAACTGGTTGCTGAACTGAAGGCAGGCGGTGTGAATGTACCGGACGCCCTGTCCGGCCCGTCGGAAAAAGGCGTGGAAACTCTGACCGCGCTTCGGGCGTCGTTCGAACCTGCCGCGCGAAATGCATTGGCCGAGGCGCGCGAGGCTGACAAAGGAACGGGTTTGGTCGCCTTCCTGCAACGTCAAACGGGCGCCCGTTCCGTCACGCCTCAGCAAGGTGATGGTCCAGACGCTGTTTTGTCGCGCGCGCAGGCTGAGCTTGCGAATGGCGACCTGACCAAAGCGTTGAATGAACTGAAATCACTTCCCGAAGTGGCGCAGGCTGCGATGGCCGATTGGGAGCAGGCGGCCGGGACACGAGCGTCCGCCATTGACGCCGTGAATACGCTGGCTTCCAGCCTGAACTCGAACTGAAGGACCTGCCATGCTGTGGTCATTGTTTAAGATCCTCGTTTTTGTTGCGATTATCGGCCTGCTGGCGCTGGGCGGTCACTTCCTGATGCAAACCAGCGGTGGGGTGCAGATCACCGTCGCGGGCACGGAATTCACCCTTGGGCCGCTTCAGTCAGTGATTGCGCTGGGTGTTCTGGTATTTGCGGTCTGGCTGTTCTTCAAACTGCTTAGTCTGTTGGTTGCGACGCTCAAATTCCTCAACGGCGACGAAACCGCCCTGTCGCGGTATTTCGACCGCAGCCGGGAACAGCGCGGCTATCAGGCGCTGGCCGATGGGTTGATGGCTTTGGCCTCGGGCGAGGGGCGCATTGCCATGACCAAGGCCAGTAAAGCCGAAAAGCTGTTGAACAAGCCGGAACTGACGGATCTTCTGGTGGCGCAGGCTGCCGAGATGACGGGTGACACCAAGAAAGCTTCGGACACCTACAAGAAACTGGTGACAAACAGTGCGACCCGGTTTGTCGGTGTGCGCGGTATCATGAAACAAAAGCTGGCCGAGGGAGATGATGAAACCGCCCGCAAGCTGGCCGAAAAGGCGCTGGCCATCAAACCGCGCCACGAAGAGACACAGGACGTACTGCTGAAATTGCAGACCAAGGCGCAGGATTGGGCTGGTGCCCGGTCGACGCTGACTTCCAAGTTGAAAGCCGGGTATCTGCCGCGCGACGTATTCAAACGTCGCGATGCGGTTCTGGCGCTGTCCGAAGCCAAGGGAATCCTGGATGAAGGCGCGACTGTCGAGCAACAAGAGCGCGCGATCGAAGCCAATCGCCTGTCGCCCGACCTGGTGCCTGCCGCCGCCATGGCGGCCCGCGCGTATATCGCCAAGGGCAAGTCCCGGGCAGCGACCAAGATCCTGAAAAAAGCGTGGGAAGTTCGCCCACATCCGGATCTGGCCCATGCCTTTGCCGAGATCGCGCCGGATGAAACCCCGGAACAACGGGTCAGGCGTTTCACGGCGCTGACCCGCACCCATCCCGAAAATCTGGAAACCCGTCTAATCCTGGCCGAACTGAACATTGTGGCCGAAGACTTCCCCGAAGCCCGCCGTGCCCTGGGTGATGTCGTGGAAAAACGGGGTGACGCGCGCGCCTATACATTGATGGCCGCCATTGAACGCGGCGAGGGTGCCACCGACGCTGTTGTCCAAGGCTGGCTTGCCAAGGCACTGAACGCGCCGCGCGGCCCGCAATGGGTGTGCGACAACTGTCATGACATTCAACCCGAATGGGGACCTGTCTGTCAGAACTGCCACAGCTTCGATACGCTCAGCTGGCAGACACCACAGACACCCGAGATTGCAACAGCAACCGGGGTTCACATGTTGCCCCTGATCGTCGGCGCACTTGAAAACCAGACCGAAGAACCCGAAGCAGTCGAGCCTGCGGAGGACGATGATGTGGTTGAAGTCTCAGTGGATGCCGTAGAGGTCGCGGACGACGCAGAAGCTCAGAAACAGGTCTGAGCCCTGCTGTTGCTAACTGTGAATTGTCGCAATCAATTCGGTTTGCTAACGTCATCCTCGCGTCGGGGAGGGCGTTCAAATCCAAATGCTGGACTACTCTCACAACACTTGGTTGGTGGTGGCTTCGCTTGCCGTGGCGCTCATGGCCGGGTTCACGGGTCTGTACCTGACGCATGGCGCGTCAAGGCTGGATAGCCAGCAGCGCAAGTTCGTGGTGGCATTGGCCGCTGTCATTCTGGGCGGCGGCATCTGGTCGATGCATTTCGTGGCGATGCTGGGGCTGCAACTGCCAATTCTGTTTTACTATGATGCCCTGATCACTCTGATGTCGGCACTGGTCGCGATCCTGATGGTCGGGCTGGCGTTGCTGCTGCTGCATTTCCGGCCTCGCTCGGTTCAGACGATGATCGGATCTGGTGTGATTGTCGGGCTGGGCATCGTCGCGATGCACTTTGTCGGGATGGCTGGTATGCAGCTTTGCCGCCCCGTCTATGACATTTTCGATGTTGCTCTGTCAGCACTGGCATCAGTAATCTTGTCGGTGGCTGCAATTTGGGTGGCTTATGGCAACCGGACACAACGGAACATCCTGCTTGGCACGGTTTGTTTCGGGCTGGCGGTGTTCACAATGCATTTTGTTGCCACGGGCCTGACTGATTTCGTCGCGAGCGACAGCCTCGGCGGGGCGGGTCCAGCGCTGGATAATCAGGTTTTGGCAATGGGGGTGACGGTATCCGTATTCCTGATCTGTGGCGCTTTCCTATTGACCGGTATCACGTTTATAGAACCAAAGCCCGTGGCTGCACCTGCCTCGGGACCTGTGTCGGAACCAGCCCCAATGCGCGCTGGTGTTCCGTATGAGCGCGAAGGCCAGACTTTTTTTGCGCATCCCGCGCGGATCGCCGCCATTCGGGCCGAGGGGCATTATACGGTTCTCTATATGGATGCAGAGAAACTGTTCTGCCCCTGGTCGATCACGGATGCGGAAACGCGACTTTTGCCCGAAGGCTTCCTGCGGGCGCATCGTAGCTATCTGGTGAACCCGAAACACGTCTCGCGCTTTGAACGTCACAAGGACAATGGCACCTGCTATTTCGATGGCGTTGACGCGCTGAGCAAGGTGCCGGTCAGCCGGTCCCGCCTGACGGATATTCGCGAAGCACTGGGATTGTAGGCGCAACTCGTGCAGTTCTTTCGCATTTCGTGAAACAAGCCGCGCGCTCCGTTTTCCTTAACTGGATCAGTTAAATCCGCCGTTCTTTCCTTACCTCAGGTCCCCCAAGGCATATCGCCCGGACCCAGGGAGGAAAAACATGATACCAGCCGGCTTTGAGTATCACCGGCCAGGCGACATTGCCTCGGCCATCGGCATTCTACAAGAATACGGGGATGAGGCGCGCGTGATCGCGGGCGGGCATAGCCTGATCCCGATGATGAAGCTTCGCATGGCCGAGATGGGTCATCTGGTCGATCTTCAGGCCATCGAAGAGCTTAAGGGGATTGAGGTCGGGCCTGACACCGTTACTTTGGGTGCGATGATCACGCAGCACGAGCTGATCACCCATGGGGATCTGGCCGGTGCCATTCCGCTGATCCGCGAGGCGGCTCTTCAGATTGCGGATCCGCAAGTGCGGTACATGGGTACTGTCGGTGGCAATGTGGCCAATGGTGACCCGGGCAATGACATGCCGGGGCTGATGCAGTGCTTGAACGCCTCGTTCGAGTTGTCCGGCCCGGACGGGAAGCGGACAGTTGCCGCGCGTGATTTTTATGAGGCCGCGTATTTTACCGCCCGCGAAGATGAAGAAATCCTGACCCGGATTTCGATCCCTGTACCGGGTACGGGCGTGGGGCAGGCCTATCAAAAGCAAAAGCGCAAGATAGGGGATTATGCGACCGCCGCCGCGGCTGTGATGGTTGGCAACGGTCATGCCTCGGTTGCGATGACCAATCTGGCCGACACGCCCATCTGGTCGGATGAGGCCAGCACGGCGCTGGCCGGTGGCGATGTCGAAGGGTGCGTTGCCGCAATGCTAGACGCGATCGATCCGGTCGCTGACAACCGCGGCCCCGTCGAATTCAAGAAACACGTGGCCGCCGTGGTGCTGCGCCGCGCCATCGACCATGCGCAAAGCCGCGCGGGCTGAGGGGGAGGGAACCAATGTCTAAAATGCATGTCAAACTGACCGTAAACGGCAAGCAGGTAGAAGGTCTGACCGAGCCACGCACGCTGCTGATCCACTTCCTGCGGGAAGACCTGAAAATCACCGGCCCGCATATCGGGTGTGAAACCAGCCACTGCGGCGCCTGCACCGTGGATATCGACGGCAAGTCAGTCAAATCCTGCACCGCCTTTGTAGCGCAAGTAAACGGTGCTGAGATCACAACCGTTGAAGGCCTGACCAATGATGATGGCAGCCTTGGAGTGTTGCAGGAAATGTTTCGCGAACATCACGGGCTGCAATGTGGGTTCTGCACGCCGGGCATGATCACCCGGGCGCATCGTCTGTTGCAGGAGAATCCGAACCCGACCGAGGAGGAAATCCGTTTCGGTATGGCCGGAAACCTGTGCCGCTGCACAGGATACCAGAATATCGTCAAGGCGATCTCGGCTTCGGCTGACTTGCTCCATGCACAGAAGGAGGCCGCGGAATGAACGACCAGACTCTGACCCCCGAAGAACGCGCTGCCAACCTCAAAGGTATGGGCTGCGCCCGAAAGCGCGTCGAGGACGTGCGTTTCACCCAGGGCAAGGGTAATTACGTCGATGACATCAAGCTGGACGGGATGCTGTTTGGTGATTTTGTGCGATCTCCTTACGCCCATGCCCGCGTCGTCAGCGTGAACAAAGAGGCGGCCTTGGCACTGCCCGGCGTGATCGCCGTTTTGACCGCCGAAGACCTGTCGCCTTTGGGTTTGCATTGGATGCCGACACTGGCCGGTGACAAGCAGATGGTGCTTGCCGATGGCAAGGTGCTGTTCCAGGGCCAGGAAGTTGCCTATGTCGTGGCCGAAGACCGCTATGTCGCGGCGGATGCCGTTGAACTGGTCGAGGTCGAATACGAAGAGCTTCCAGTTATCACGGACCCGTTCGAATCGTTGAAGTCGGACGTGGTGCTCCGCGAAGATCTGGAAGGTCAGACCGAAGGCGCACATGGGCCGCGTAAGCATCACAACCACATCTTCACGTGGGAACAGGGCGACAAGGACGCGACCGAAGCTGTGCTGGCCGAGGCAGACGTGGTCGCCGAAGAGATGATCTATTACCACCGCACTCATCCGTGCCCGCTTGAGACCTGCGGTTGCGTGGCGTCGATGGACAAGGTGACCGGCAAGCTGACGCTCTACGGAACGTTCCAGGCCCCCCATGCAATCCGGACAGTAGTGTCGCTGATTTCGGGGCTGGCCGAGCATAATATTCGCGTGATCAGCCCCGATATCGGTGGTGGGTTTGGCAACAAGGTGGGGGCCTACGCAGGCTATGTGTGCTCGGTGGTGGCCTCGATCGTTACCGGCAAACCGGTGAAATGGGTCGAGGACCGGATGGAAAACCTGATGTCCACTGCTTTTGCCCGTGACTACTGGATGCAGGGGAAGATTGCCGCCACCAAGGATGGAAAGATCACTGGATTGTGGTGTCACACCACGGCGGATCACGGCGGTTTCGACGCGTGTGCCGACCCGACCAAATTCCCTGCCGGGTTCATGAATATCTGCACCGGGTCTTATGACATCCCGACTGCCTATCTGGCAGTGGATGGTGTCTATACCAACAAGGCGCCGGGCGGTGTGGCCTATCGCTGTTCCTTCCGCGTGACCGAGGCCGCCTATTTCATCGAACGCATGATCGAGGTTCTGGCCATCAAGCTGAACATGGACGCGGCCGAGCTGCGCCGGATCAACTTCATCCGCAAAGATCAGTTCCCGTATCAGTCGGCGCTGGGCTGGGAATATGACTCGGGCGATTATCACACGGCCTGGGACAAAGCGCTGAAGGCCGTGAACTATGAGGGTCTGCGGGCGGAACAGGCGCAGCGGATCGCGGATTTCAAGGCTGGAAAAACGCGCAAGCTGCTGGGCATCGGCCTGACGCATTTCACGGAAATCGTCGGAGCCGGACCGGTGAAGAACTGCGATATCCTCGGGCTGGGGATGTTCGACAGCTGCGAGATTCGCATTCATCCGACCGGATCAGCGATTGCGCGGCTTGGAACGATCAGCCAAGGGCAGGGCCATGCCACAACCTTTGCCCAGATCATCGCCAGTGAAATCGGCCTGCCCGCCGATGACATCACGCTGGAAGAGGGTGACACGGATACCGCACCTTACGGGCTTGGGACTTATGGGTCCCGGTCTACTCCGGTCGCTGGCGCGGCTACAGCAATGGCGGCCCGCAAAATTCGGGCAAAAGCCCAGATGATCGCGGCCTATCTGCTGGAGGTGCACGACAACGATGTCGAATGGGACGTGGATCGCTTCGCTGTCAAAGGCGCGCCTGAGCGGTTCAAGACCATGAAGGAAATCGCATTCGCCGCCTATAATCAGGCTATTCCGGGGCTGGAACCGGGTCTGGAGGCCGTCAGTTACTATGACCCGCCCAATATGACTTATCCGTTCGGAGCCTATATCTGTGTCATGGAGATTGACGTGGATACTGGTGAATGGGAAGTCCGGCAGTTTTATGCGCTGGATGACTGCGGCACCCGGATCAACCCGATGATCATCGAGGGTCAGGTCCATGGCGGTGTGACCGAGGCGTTGGCCATCGCGATGGGTCAGGAGATTGCCTATGATGACATGGGCAATGTGAAAACCGGTACGCTGATGGATTTCTTCCTGCCAACCGCGTGGGAGACGCCGAACTATACCACCGACCATACGGTGACCCCGTCCCCGCACCATCCGATTGGCGCAAAGGGTGTGGGGGAAAGCCCAAATGTCGGCGGTGTGCCCGCGTTCTCGAACGCAGTGCATGACGCGTTCCGACCCTTTGGACTGGTGCAGAGCCATATGCCGCACGACCACTGGCGGATTTGGAAGATTGCCAATGGTCTGGGGATGCATGGGTGAATGGGATCGGACCGGCTGTTGCCGGTCCGACCGACGGAGGGGGCTCTGCCCCCTCCGAACCTCCCCCGGGATATTTGGGGCCAGATGAAGATAGGATCCTGGTTTTGACCTTGAAAGATGTGCAGAACGGGTTGGTCGCGCAGGGCTATGTTGCCGATGATCGGTTGGCCATGGCGTTGCATCTCGCGCAACAACTTGGGCGCCCGTTGTTGCTGGAGGGGCCGGCGGGTGTGGGGAAAACCGAAGTTGCGAAAGCGGTGGCAACCTGGCGCGATACGCGATTGATACGTCTGCAGTGCTACGAAGGTCTGGATGCCAGCCATGCCATCTATGAATGGAATTATCAAAGACAGCTATTGGCGATCCGGGCGAGCGAAGCGCAGGGTGGCGTCGCGGAGGCGCAGCTGTTTTCGGATGAATATTTGCTGAAAAGGCCTTTGTTAGAGGCTATCTCGGAAACAAAACCTCCGGTTCTGTTGATTGATGAGATTGATCGGGCGGATGAGGAGTTTGAAGCCTACCTTCTGGAAATCCTGTCAGACTTTCAGATCACGATACCCGAGCTGGGAACTGTGCAGGCACAAGTTCGGCCTGTCGTCATTCTGACGGCCAACGGGACGCGGGATTTGTCGGATGCGCTGCGCAGAAGATGTTTGTACAGCTTTCTTGACTATCCTTCGAGAGAGACCGAATTGGCGATCCTGCGGGCACGACTGCCTGAAATTGAGGGGATTCTGGCGCGTCAGATCATTGGGGTTGTGCAGGCGCTGCGTCAGGAAGACCTTGAGAAGAAACCGGGCGTCGCCGAGATGCTGGATTGGGCAGCGGCCCTGTCCGGGTTGGGTGTCAATGATCTGGCCAAATCCCGCGAAGACGTGCAGGCGACGCTGGTGTGTTTGCTGAAGACTGCCGCAGACTACAGTGCGGCACCGCCCGAGGTGATGGATCGCTTGATCGGAAAGGTCGCGTGATGCAGGTTACGCGCTTTCCCGCCCGGGCTTTGGGCCTTGCCGACCGCATGTCGGGTTTCATAGCGCATCTGCGCAGGAATGGCATGCAATTGGGCGCGTTGGATGCGGGGGACGCGCTTGCCGCCCTATCCGAAGTGGATGCAACGGATGCCAATCAAGCCCGGCAAGCCATGTGCGCGGTCTTGACCGGAGACGCGGACGATTGGCGCAGGTTTGATGAACTGTACGATGCTTATTGGTTCAACGCTGGTGCGCAGCGTTCGGGAAAAGCGAAAAACAAGCATGTGCGGGTGCAGTCCGCCAAGCCAATGATCTGGCAGACCAGAACTCAAGCTGAAGACGAACCACGATCCGGGTCGGCACAAGAGGCCACTATGCCTGACTGCGGTGAAGGGGAAGCCGAAGGGGTGGACGGCAAGTTGATCGCCACGCGAACGGCCAACCTGTCACGCCGGGATTTGCGAGAGTTAATGGACGACGAGGCCCTAAAGCAGGCTGAAACAGCCGCGCTGGCCTTGGCGCGGGCTTTTCGGGACAGGCGATCGCGCCGCCGGAAACGGGCGTTGCGCGGGGCTGTTCTGGACATGCGCCGAATACAGCGCGCCAGTCTGGCGCGAGGCGGTGAGCCGCTGGACCTGTATCGCCGAGCGCGGCCGCCGCGCCCGATGCAGATTGTGGCATTGTGCGACGTGAGCGGCTCGATGACCGTGTACTCACGTGTGTTTCTGGCTTTCCTGAAAGGGTTGATCGGCAGCGGGATCAAAGCAGATGCGTATTTGTTTCACACGCGATTGATGCGGGTTACAGATGCGTTACGCGACCATGATACTCTCCGGGCCGCGGGTCGGTTGTCGCTGATGGCCGAAGGCTTCGGCGGCGGCACCGATATTTCCGGCAGTCTTGAGCGATTTCTGTCGGGATACGGCGCGCGGGCACTGAACGGGCGTACTGTCGTTCTGATCCTGTCGGACGGATATTGCAGTTCTGATCCGCAGGCTCTGGGGGATATGCTTGCGCGTATCAGGCGCAAGGCACGCCGTATCGTCTGGCTGAACCCCTTGAAGGGCTGGAAGGGCTATCAACCAATTGCGGCAGCGATGCAGGCGGCTGAACCCTATCTGGATGCGCATTTACCGGCCAATACGCTGGATGCATTGGCGGCGCTTGAGCTGCAGTTCCAAAAGCTGTGAAAGGAGTCTGACCTTGGCGAATTTCGACATTTTTGACACCATCGATCAGCTGCGCGGAACCGGAGAGGCCTTTTGTGTGGCGACGGTTTTGCGCACGGCGGATGCGACCTCGGCCAAAGCTGGGGGGAAGGCGGCGGTTACCCAGGCGGGTGAAATTCTGGGGCATCTTGGTGGGGCTTGTGTGCAACGCGCGGTCCGGGCAGCGGCGCAACAGGCTTGGGCGTCCGGAATGCCGCAGATAATCCGTGTCAAACCTTCGGAAAAGGTGGTGAACATGACGGATCCCGATGGTGTACAAACATTCAAAAGTGGGTGCCCGTCCGGCGGTACCGTTGATCTATTGGTCGAGCCCTATCAACACGCGCCCCGGCTGGTGATTTTCGGCGAGGGGTTAATTGCCAAAGCTCTGGCGGCGCATGGATCTTTGGCGGGGTTTCGTACGGTTGTCGAGGATGGGCTTGATATTGCTGGAAACCATGTGCGGTTCGCCTTGGAACAGGTCGATGCGCTGGGCGTGGAGCCGCGGGACTATGTCGTGGTGGCTGCGCAGGGGCGCAGCGATGCGTCCGCTTTGAAGGCGGCATTGGAAACCGATGCGGCACGCGTGTCGATGGTGGCCAGTCGGCGCAAGGCAGCTGCGCTGACTGCAAAGCTTATCGCCCAGGGATTGGACCCTTTGAAGGTTGCGCGCCTGAAATCTCCGGCGGGCTTGGACATATATGCCATAGACCCGCATGAGATCGCCCTGTCGATTTTGGCCGAGATCGTGATGTGGCGGAACGGTGAAAAGGCAGCAAAGGTGTCGCATGATGAAAAGCTTGCTTGAACGCCTTTACCGCATGTGGCCTGCGTGGCTGGAACAAAGGATAGCCAAGGTTGCAACGTGCGTATTCCGAAGATGTTGTTGAACAAAGGAAAGACCTGAATGGAACTGACTGATGAAATCCGTATCGCAGCGCCACGGGACGTCGTTTACCGCGCGCTTAACGATCCCGACATATTGATGGAATGCATCCCGGGATGTGAGGAACTGACGCAGAAATCACCAACCGAGCTTGAGGCGAAAGTTGTTCTGAAAATAGGCCCGGTCAAAGCGCGCTTTGCAGGTGAGGTCACATTGGACACGGCCAATGCACCAAATGGGTTTTCCTTGATGGGTGAAGGCAAGGGCGGGGCGGCTGGATTTGCTAAGGGCGGCGCAGACGTATCGTTGACCGAAGAAGGGGACGAAACCGTGCTGAAATACACGGCGAAGGTTGATGTTGGTGGCAAGATTGCTCAGCTCGGCAGTCGGTTGATTGCGGGAACCGCCAAGAAGTTGTCGGCAAAGTTTTTTACGCGGTTTGGAGAGATCGTGTCAGAGCAGTCGGCTGCATGATCCGGGGCGTTCCATAGCCGAGAGGTTATCAAAGCAGGGACCACTGTCGACAAGGCGGGGAAACCTGCCGTCAACCGAAGGAGTGGCAATCGGCGGTGTCTGCAAATACTCAGTCAAGACAACACTCTTCAGCGAGAGCTGCGAGCACGCCTGTCAACGGGGGGTTGAAAATCGGGTTCTGCCCATAAAAAATTGGCTTTTCCCGAAATAACCGGTAGATTTTCTGCAAAAGGTGGAAAACACCGGAGGCAGTAAGAGAGCAGATGTCACAGGCAAAAACTCGTGTTTTGCGGACCACGATACCTGCCGGTCTTGTAGGCAAACGGGACGGTCTTTTTTTCTTGTGGGGCGAGATTGAGCGCGCCCGTTTGAAAATTGAAGACGGAGGCCGTCAGGACGCTGCAACGCCGGACGGGCCAAGTGTAAACATGGCGGGCGCAACCAGAAGGTTGGTGCAGATACCGGTGGACGAGTTCATTTTTTTCTGATGGCAAGGTCTGGACGGGATTGGCTGTTTACAAACGGCAATGCCGCTCGCCGGATCTGTAGATTTACTGAGGGGAATAGACCCTAACCAAACTGCCCGTGACAGAACCAGCCTGCAGACATGGTTCCGCCATGGCCGTAAAACAGCCACAAACGCTCGCCCTGCTGTGTCACCACAACCCAGTAGTCCCGCACGCCGCTGCGCCAGTTCGGGTCATCCAGCCACCATTCCGGTGCGATCCGTTCCGGGCCGGTGGCCTGCACCAGCTGCCAGTTACGTCCGCGCCAGCGAAAGGCGCTGGGCACGTCGGGGGTTTCCGGGGCCATTACCGGCTCAGGCTGCCACATCAGCAGGGGGCGCGGGCGTGGCGGCACAGGCCAGTCGCGGGCAGGTTCCGACCATGCCGCCGCCAGCGTTTGCGCCGTTTTCTCAGGGATGTGCGAGGCCGCCGGATGGCGCCGGGTGATTGCCTCAAGCCCCACCCGCGCGCCCAGCTTGCCGATCAGGTCATCCACGGCGGTATTGCCCGCCAGCCGGTTGCGGGCCACACGGCGGGCTTCGGCATGGCCGGCCACTGTACGGGCGTGGATGGGTTCCGTCTGCACCGCCTCAAGCCGCAGCATGTCGATGCCGTAGCCCGCGTCGATCTTGTCGATTTTCATCTCTAACAAAGGGCGAATGCGATGTTTATCGTAAGTTGGGCGGGCCAAACCGACCTCGATAACCTCAGCCGCCTGATCGGCACGGTGAGCCTCCAGCCGCAGGGTGCGGGCACCGCGCCCCTTTTCTTCCAGCTTGGTGCAAAGCGTTGGCAGAACCCGATCAACCGCAGCCATGACATCCTCAACCAGACCAATCGGGTTGGGCAGGGTCATCCGCACCGCGAAGTGATGCGGCGGGCGGGCGGGTGAGACAGGCTCGGGCGCGCTACCCATGGCCTGATCCAACCGCAGAACCAGCCCGCGCCCAAACCTCCGCGCAAGGCTGGCGCGGGGTTGGCCCAGCAGATCGCCGATGCGGCGCAGGCCCAGACGGTTCAGCTGCACGACAACCTGATCGTCCAACCGCAGCGCGGCGATGGGCAGGGGGCTGAGTGCGCCATAAGATTGCCCCGGCGGTGCGATCCGCGCGCCTCCGCCCAAGGCCCTCACTTGCGGCGCGGTGCCGCCTTTGGTCCAGTGCCGCCGTTTGCCCGCCCGGGCGCGGGTGGCACGGGCCTCCTGACTGATGGCGTCGCCATTGCGGTCGGATGTGGCCGCTTGCCCCGCATAGCGCGCCAAAGCCCAGGCTGCGCCCAGCGTGTCGGCGATGCCCATCTGTACGCTGAGGCCCATATCCGCGCAGTCGGTTTCAAGAACGTTCAGCAACGCCTCCTCTCCGCCAAACAGATGGGCGCAACCTGACAGATCGACGATCAGCCCGTCCGAGGCCTCTTCGGCCACCCATGGGCTGAACTTTCCCGCCCAGCGACGCAACGCGGCCAGGAACGCGGCTTCGGCCGGGGCGTTACGGTGGCGCGTGATCAGGTTGGCACACATGGCATGAGCATCCCGCACTGGCTGGCCTACACGTAGCCCGACAGCCTGCGCATCGGCATTCACTGAGGTAATAACCTGCATGTTCGACTGCTCGGCCACGATGGCCAAAGGTCCGGTATGCAGCCCCCGCGCAGCGCGGATCAGCCGTTCAGCCCCCAGGCGAGGGAACCATAGCGAAAGTATTCGGCGTTTGGGCATTTTCAAGCATCATAATGTTCTTACTTTGTTCTTAAGTTAGAATCGATGCCTGAGTCGAGTCCGCCCTTATCCGCAGGTCAGCCGCTGGATGATCCCGTCACCATTCACGTATACGTTTAGCCGGTCGATGCGGTAATCCTGCGTGGCGATGTCATCCGGCCCCAGCACGCGCGACCGCGCGGGCAGGTTTGCCTGAATGGTTGAAACCGGCTGGCCAACGGTATCCGAAAAATCTTCGCCCTGACAAAAGGCCAGATCGACCGGGGCAGGTTCCGGCGGCAGCAAAGCGTCTTCGGGCGCAGGCGGGGTCTCAGCGCAGGCCGCCAGAAAGATCAGGATCGGGAAAAATCGATGCATTGGCGTTCCTCATTCTGGCAATGTCGTTTCTGCAATATCAATTAATTAGCCAACCTGCCATGAAAGCACGGTTGAAAACACCCTGTAATTGACGCAGGGTCGGGGCAAAAGTGACAGGGAGATAAGTAGCATGCGTACCCGTGCCGCCGTCGCCATTCAGGCAGGCAAACCTTTGGAAGTGATGGATGTAAACCTCGAAGGCCCCAAGGCGGGCGAGGTTCTGGTCGAGATCAAGGCCACCGGCATCTGTCATACCGACGAATTCACTCTGTCGGGTGCCGACCCCGAAGGCTTGTTTCCGGCCATTCTGGGCCATGAAGGCGCAGGCGTGGTGGTCGAGGTCGGCCCAGGAGTGACCAGCCTGAAGCCGGGCGATCATGTGATCCCGCTTTACACCCCCGAATGTCGCGAGTGTGAATACTGTCTGCACCCCAAGACCAACCTGTGTCAGGCGATCCGGGAAACACAGGGCAAGGGTCTGATGCCCGATGGCACCTCTCGTTTCTCGACCTTGGATGGCGATCCGATCCTGCATTACATGGGCTGCTCGACCTTCTCGAACCACACGGTTCTGCCTGAAATCGCGCTGGCCAAGGTGCGCGAGGATGCGCCGTTCGACAAGATCTGCTATATCGGCTGTGGTGTCACAACCGGTATCGGCGCGGTCATCAACACGGCCAAGGTGGAAATCGGCAGCCGTGCAATCGTGTTTGGTCTGGGCGGTATCGGCCTGAACGTCATTCAGGGCCTGCGTCTGGCCGGAGCAGACCAGATCGTCGGCGTCGACCTGAATCCCTCCAAGGTGGAAATGGCCACCAGGTTCGGCATGACCGACTTCGTGAACCCGTCAGAGGTTGAAGGCGATCTGGTGCCGTATCTCGTCAACCTGACCAAGGGCGGTGCGGATTATACGTTTGACGCCACAGGCAATGTCGGCGTGATGCGTGCAGCACTTGAATCGGCGCATAAGGGCTGGGGTGAGTCGATCATCATTGGCGTGGCACCTGCAGGGGCCGAAATCTCGACCCGGCCATTCCAGCTGGTCACCGGCCGTTCGTGGCGCGGTACCGCATTTGGTGGTGCGCGTGGGCGCACGGACGTGCCCAAGATCGTCGACTGGTACATGGAGGGCAAGATCGAGATCGACCCGATGATCACCCACACCATGGGTCTGGACGACATCAACCACGGCTTCGACCTGATGCATAAGGGCGAAAGCATCCGGTCGGTGGTTATCTACTAAGGGTAAACACCAAAGTTCTCGAAAACGGCGCGCTGATCGGTGCGCCGTTTTTGTTGAACCTACTTTCCAGGTCGTGTTGCCCCTGTGTCTGCCCGGGGTGAACGAACCCGCAGAACCGGGGTATTGGCCGAGGTGGTGTTGGCCCGGCTTTCTCGCCACACAACATAGACGCCGGACGCGATGATGATGCTGGCCCCGACGGCGACCCAGATGTCAGGGCGCTCGTCGAAGAAGATCATGCCAAACAGCGTTGCCCAGATGATCTGGCTGTACTGGCTGGGGGCGACGACACCGGCGGGCGCGGCGCGGTAGGCCAGAATGATCAGGTGTTGCGCGATGACCGAGAACACCCCGACCAGCGCCATCATCGCCAGATGCAGCAGGGAAGGCGGCTGATATACAGCCGGTTGGGCAAGGCTCATCACAACGATGGCCAATAGCATCGGATAGAGGATCAGCACGGCCGAGCGTTCCTCATTCCCGATCTTGCGCACCAGAACCGAGGCGAAGGCGCTGCAGAAGGCGGCCATCAGGGCGGCCATATGGCCCAATGTGATATCCGTTGCACCGGGGCGCAGAACGATCAGGACGCCAATCAGGCCGACGCCAACCGCAGCCCAGCGCTGGGCGCGGACCACTTCCCCCAAAATCGGGATTGACAGCACCGTGACGATCAGCGGGAATGAAAACAGCAGGGAATAGACCTCGGCCAGTGGCAGAACCGAAAACGCGTAAAATGCGCAGGACATGGCCGTAACCATCAGGCCCGAGCGCAGCAATACCAGCCATGGGTGATGCGGCAGAAAGTTCCCCGTCGTTCGGTCGGTCAGGATCGTGACCGCCATTGGAACGAAAGAAAACAGCGTGGCAAAAAAGATGATCTGCATCACTGAATAGGTGCCGCCCAGCACCTTGATCAGCGCATCGTGGCTGGCAAAGACGGCAAATCCCAGAAATGCATAGCCAAGCCCCCCAAGGGTGTTGTTTTGAGCGCTCATCGATCCGGCCTCGGCCTATGTTGGTGTGGTGACGATACATCGTGGCAGCGCAGGCAGGGTTCCTGGCTGTCTTTATTGCTGCTTAACCCTATTCTGAGGGCACGAATAGCCCTTATTTTACCGCTAACATGTCAAAACTACCATGATCTGGGATCATCGCAGGATCGGCGGCGCATCTTTGGGCTGTCGTGCGGATTGAACACCTGCCTTCATGCCGACACCGATGCGGCGGGCCAAGACGACCCATGGGGTGGCCGTTTCCGCGGGCAGGGTCCGGGTGGCGACCTCTTCGAACAGATCCAGCCAATGGGCAAAGAACTCCGGTTTCACATCGGGCCGTTCGATATGGACCCGTTGCGGATTACCGTCATAGCAGCGCTCATACAGGATGGCATTGCGCCAGAAGGCGGCGATCTTGTCCTCATGCGCGGGCCAGTCGGTGACGTGGTTTGCGAATACGGGCCCAAGTACCGCGTCTTGCCGGACACGGGCATAAAAGGCGCGAACTTGCGCGTTGATTTGCTCGGGCGTCGCGGGAAAGCGCGGGGGAAGGATGGGTCTGGTCATGACAGCCTGAATTTCGACTCTGTTTTCGGCAGATAGGGTGTTCCGGCGTTACGGAACAGAGGTGGTTTTGTCGCGCCCATCCGGCGTCAGCAGATGCCGCAGCAGGGCCACCGGGTGCGCCCGCAGGCTGAGGCGGGTGGCGACGTAATCTTCGACCACCTGCTCGCCCAGCGTCATCTGTGGCAGGTAAGCCTCAGGTTCATCCAGCGCCTCGCCCTCCAAGTCCTGCGAGAACAGTGGCAGAGGTTTGGCGGTGGCAATTGCCTTGGCCTGCCAGAGCGCCTCGCGCCGGGTCAGGTCGCAGGCGGCGAAGGCATCAGCCTCGGCCAGCCGTTCGATCACCGACGGCCCAAGGCCTGCGCGGCGCCAGACATCGTCGACCTGGGTGTAGCCGTTGCCGCGTGCGGCGGTCAGCCAGCTGGCGTCTTCCTCGCTCAGGCCCTTGATCTGGCGAAAGCCCAGCCGCAGCGCCAGACCGCCATGGCCATCAGGCTCCATCACATTGTCCCAAAAGCTGGCATTGATGCAGACCGGGCGCACCTGCACCCCATGTTCGCGCGCATCCCGCACAATCTGGGCCGGCGCGTAGAACCCCATCGGCTGCGAGTTCAGCAGGGCGCAGGCGAAGATGCCCGGATGGTGGCATTTGATCCAGGCAGAGGCATAGACCAGCAGCGCAAAACTGGCCGCGTGACTTTCCGGGAAACCGTACGAGCCGAAGCCTTCGATCTGGGAAAAGCAACGTTCCGCGAAATCCTGTTCATACCCGTTGCGTTTCATCCCGCGCAAAAAGAGCGCGCGGAATTCGCTGACATTGCCATGTTTCTTGAAGGTTGCCAGCGACCGCCGCAGCCGATCGGCCTGTTCCGGGGTGAAGCCCGCGCCGACAATGGCGATCTGCATCGCCTGTTCCTGAAACAACGGCACACCCAGCGTTTTGCCCAATACCTCGCCCAGCGCGTCCGAGGGGAAGCAGACCTCCTCCTCGCCATTACGGCGGCGGATATAGGGGTGGACCATGTCGCCCTGAATGGGGCCGGGGCGGATGATGGCAACCTCGATCACCAGATCATAGAAATTACGCGGCCGCATTCGCGGTAGGAAGTTCATCTGTGCACGTGATTCCACCTGAAACACGCCGATGCTGTCCGCCTTGCAGAGCATGTCATAGACCACCGGATCCTCGGGCGGCAGGGTGGCAAGGGTGTAGCTGGTCTGGTGATGCTGGCCGATCAGGTCAAACGCCTTGCGGATGCAGGTGAGCATCCCGAGGCTGAGGACATCGACCTTAAGGATGCCAAGGCTGTCGATGTCATCTTTGTCCCAGCAGATGACAGTGCGGCCCTCCATCGTGGCGTTTTCGATGGGGACAAGCTCATCCAGCCGACCCTCGGTGATGATGAACCCGCCGACATGCTGCGAGAGGTGACGAGGAAAGCCGTCGATCTCATAAACCAGCATTAAAGTCTGTTTCAGGCGCCGATCTTCGGGGTCGAGGCCAATTTCGCGCATCCGTTGTGCCTCAAGCCCCGAGGCCGAGAAAAACCCCCAAAGCTGTGAGGAAAGTGCCGAGATCGTGTCTTCGGTCAGGCCCATGGCGCGGCCAACCTCGCGGATTGCGCGTTTGCCGCGATAATGCACGACAGTGGCGCAAAGGCCTGCGCGTTCGCGGCCATAGCGGTCATAGATGTGCTGGATCACCTCTTCGCGGCGTTCATGTTCGAAATCGACGTCTATGTCTGGCGGTTCATCGCGCGCCTCGGAGACGAAGCGTTCAAACACCATGGTGCCCATCTCGGGGCTGACCTCGGTGATGCCGAGGCAAAAGCAGACGACCGAATTGGCCGCTGACCCGCGCCCCTGGCACAGGATGCTGCGCGAACGGGCGAAATGGACGATATCGCGGACGGTCAGGAAGTAGGGTTCGTATTTCAGCTTGCCGATCAGCGTCAGCTCATGCGCCAGCATTTTTTTCGCCTTTTCGGACGCCCCGGCGGGATAGCGCCATTTCAGCCCCTCATGCGCCAGACGGTGCAGGCGCTGGGTCGGGGTTTCCTGTTCGCTGCCCTCGCTGGGGTATTCATAACGCAGCTCACCCAGCGAGAATTTCAACTCTTCGCTGAGCACATGGGCGCGGGCAACGGCACCTTCATGACCCTTGAAGATGCGTAGCATCTCGGCCTCGGAGCGCAGGCGCTGTTCACCATTGGCCAAAGCGTCCCGGCCCAATGCGTCCACTTTGCGGCGCAGGCGGATGGCGGTCAGCACATCGCCCAGTTTGCGGCGGGTGCCGTGGTGCATCAGCGGTGTCGCGCTGGCGAGCGTGAGGATGCCAAGCTGTTTTGCCTCAATCTCTAATAAAGAGAAATACGAACCATCGGCGCCATCATACCGAGGGTGCATCAACAGATGCATCCGCCCGGCAAAGCGGCGCGTCAGCTGCTGCGCCTGTGTCCGCCACGCGCCCGCGCCGCCTGGAGAGCCCGCCGCCTGTGGCCACAGCAGCAGGTGGAGGCCATCGGAAAATTCGAGCAGGTCAGACAGGTGCAGGATGCAATCGCCTTTCTCGGCGCGCAGGCGACCCCTGGACAGGATGCGGCACAGGTTGGCCCAGCCCTGTCGGTTCAGGGGTAAGGCGGTGACAGTGGGCGCATCGGTGAAGATCAGCCGCGCCGCCGGGATCAGGCGGGGAACCGCGTGGATGGGATAGGAGGGCGGCTTGGGGATATGATCGGGGCAGGGTGGACCGATGGATGTGTTCTGCGCCTCCCACGCCAGCCGTTCGCGGACCTTGCGGGTGATCTCGCGTGCTTGAGCATGGGCGCGGACGATCCCGGCGACCGAGTTGTCATCGGCAATCGCAATGGCAGGCAGACCCAGGGTGACGGCACGCTCCATATACTCCTCGGGGTGCGAGGCCCCGGTGAGGAAGGTAAAATTCGACGTGATCGACAACTCGGCATACATGGCGAGTCCATATTATATTCACGTTTTGTTCTTTTTCGAGTCCTTTGCGCAGGAAACGGGTCGATTGGGTCCGGTCACACGGGCATGGTCAGCAAAAAAGGAGATCCGAGATGTTCAAAATCACCGCTTTGCCCACCAACGATGTACGCGCTCTTCAGGCAGGTGGCCCGGATGCATATGGTTCAACGCCGGAGCGCGCTGTGTCGACGGGTGCAGGTAACCCGTGCCGCCACTGCCTGCGACATATTCCAGAGGGCGATGAGATGCTGATATTGGCGCATCGGCCCTTTTCAGAGACACATCCCTATGCGGAAACCGGCCCGATCTTTTTGTGCGCAACACCGTGTGAACGGTACGAGGAAGACGCGCTGCCCGAAATTCTGACCAACTCGCCCGACTATCTGATCAAGGGCTACGGTGCGGATGACAGGATCGTCTATGGCACCGGGGCGGTCACGCCGACGGACCAGATCGGCGCAAAAGTCAGGGAAATCTTTTCCCGATCCGACGTCGCCTATATTCACGTGCGGTCTGCGCGGAATAACTGCTATCAGGCGCGAATAGACCGCGCCTAAAGCTTGACCCGGTGGATGCCCCGGCGTGGCTGATCCTGATCATCCGCCGGATGATCCTCGGTACGGGACGAGGTCAGGGCAAGGAATACATCTTCAAGATCGGCCTCTTCGGTGCGGACGTCGCGGATGCGGATATTCGCGGCGCGCACCGATTCCAGAACCTGCTCGGCGCTGGTCTGGATGTTTCGGTATTGCAGGACAAGGCTGCCATCATCGCGGAGAGCTGCCTCGACGCCTTCTGACGCAGGCAGATCAATGATCGGGCTGTCGGGCACAATCACCATAGTGCGGCTATCCATGCGGCCCAAAAGGTTGGCGGTGCTGTCCTGCGCGACCTTTTCACCGTGGTTGATAATGGCGATCTCGTCGCACATCTCTTGCGCTTCTTCCAGGTAGTGAGTGGTCAGGATGATGGTCATGCCCTGTTCGTTCAGCTTGCGCACATTGGCCCAGAGCATCTGGCGCAGTTCGATGTCCACACCTGCTGTCGGCTCATCAAGCACAAGGATTTTCGGGTGATGCACCAGTGCCTTGGCCAACAGTAACCGCCGCCGCATTCCACCCGAGAGAGTGCGGGCATAGGCCTCGGCCTTGTCGCTGAGACCGACCAATTCCAGAATCCGATCACTGCGCCGTTCGGATTTCGGAACACCATAGAGACCAGCCTGAACCTCAAGCGCGCCGCGCGGGGTGAAAAACGGGTCGAGGTTCAGCTCTTGCGGCATCACACCAATGGCCGATCGTGACTGGCGTGGATTCTGATCCTGATCGAAGCCCCAGATCGCTACGCGGCCCGCCGATTTCACCACCAGACCAGCCAGGATGTTGATCAGGGTCGATTTTCCTGCACCGTTCGGACCCAGCAGACCAAAAACCGAGCCGCGCGGGACGGTCAGGTCAATGCCCTTCAGCGCATGTTTCTCGGGCTGACCCTTGCCACCGCGATAGGTTTTGCGCAGCCCTTCGATCCTGATTGCCGCGTCATACATGTGGCACTTGCCCCCGGTTTGATCATCGCTCATAAACGCACCTAATACATGCCCGCGAGGCCGACAACCGAAGAAGGATCGCCAGCCGTGACCATCGAAGCGCCGGAAACCAAGATCGTCGAAACCGCCCGTGTTGCCTGTGATGGCGGCGAAGGTGCGTTGGGTCATCCGCGCGTGTGGCTGCAGATCCCCGAAGACACGGGCTGGGTCGAGTGCCCCTATTGCGACTGCAAATATGTTCTGGCCGGGCATCAGACTGACGCCTGAGCCCGTGTTGCCCGGTGCGGGCATTGAGTATTTATGAAAAGATGAAGATTGCGGCCGCGGTGCGGGTGGCTCTATCGTTGCGCCCGTGGCATTAGTGTTTTCGCAAGTGATCAGAGAGGGCGCGAAATGACCACGAATTTCGGAAAAGGGTGTCACCTGCATCTGATCGATGGATCGGCCTTTATTTTCCGGGCCTATCATGCGCTGCCGCCACTGACCCGCAAGTCGGATGGGTTGCCGATTGGGGCTGTTTCGGGCTTTTGCAACATGCTGCAGAAATATGTCGAGGGAAATACGGGGCCAGATGCGCCGACCCATGTGGCGGTGATCTTTGATAAGGGCTCCCATACCTTCCGGAACGATCTTTACGACCTCTACAAAGCCAACCGCGAGGCGATGCCCGAGGACCTGCGCCCACAGATGCCACTGACCCGTGAGGCGACGAAAGCGTTCAACATCGCCTGCAAGGAGATGGAGGGCTATGAGGCTGACGACATCATCGCGACCCTTGCTGTTCAGGCACGCGATGCCGGTGGCCGCGTGACCATCGTGAGTTCCGACAAGGACTTGATGCAGTTGGTCGGTGACGGCGTCGAAATGCTGGATGCGATGAAGAACAAACGCATTGACCGGGATGGCGTGGTCGAGAAGTTCGGGGTCGGACCGGAACGTGTGGTCGATGTTCAGGCGTTGGCTGGTGATAGCGTCGACAATGTTCCTGGCGCGCCGGGGATCGGGGTCAAGACGGCGGCCTTGCTGATCAATGAATTCGGCGACCTGGAAACCCTGCTGGACCGGGCAGATGAGATCAAGCAGCCCAAACGCCGCCAGACCCTGATCGAAATGCGAGACCAGATCGAGCTTTCGAAGAAACTGGTTCAACTGGATGAGAATACTCCGCTGGATTTCACCTTGGATGACCTTGAGGTGAGGGACCCCGATGCAGACACGCTGTTGGCGTTTCTGGCCGAGATGGAGTTCCGCACCCTCACCAAGCGTATCGCTGACAAGCTGGGGGTTGAGGCTCCGGTGATTGCCGACGCCCCTGCGCCAGCGGTGGAAGAGGTCGAGGCCGAGGCGATCCCGTTTGTCAGTTCGAAATACGAATGCGTGCGTGATGCAGCGGCCCTGCAAAAGTGGATTGACCAGGCCTATGAGCGTGGTTGGGTTGCTGTAGACACAGAGACCACGGGCCTGAACGAGATGATTGCCGGTCTGGTGGGTATTTCGCTGTGTGTCGAGGCCGGAGAAGCCTGTTACATCCCGTTGACCCACCGCGATGGATCAGCGGATGATCTGTTTGGGTCGGATGCTTTGGCCGAGGGGCAGATGCCATTGGAAGAAGCCCTGAGGCTTTTGAAACCGATGCTCGAGGATCCGTCGGTCCTCAAGATCGGGCAGAACATGAAGTATGATGCCAAGATCTTCAGGCGGCATGGCATCGACGTGGCACCCCTCGACGATACGATGCTGATGTCCTACGCCATGCATGGCGGTGAGCATGGGCATGGGATGGACACTCTGTCCGAACGTTATCTGAGCCACACACCGATCCCGATCAAACCGCTGCTGGGGTCGGGGAAGTCGGCAATCACCTTCGACAAGGTCGCGATTGACGAGGCCACGGCCTATGCCGCCGAAGATGCGGACATCACCCTGCGTTTGTGGCAGCTGTTCAAACCGCAATTGCATCGGGCGCAGGTGACAACGGTCTATGAGACGCTGGAACGGCCGCTTGTGCCGGTGCTGGCCGAGATGGAGATGCATGGCATCAAGGTCGACCGAGATGTCCTGAGCCGGATGTCCAACGCATTTGCCCAGAAAATGGCCGGGTTAGAGGATGAAATTCACGAGTTGGCCGGGGGAAGATTTAATGTCGGATCACCCGCTCAGCTGGGCGAAATCCTGTTCGACAAGATGGGTCTGGAAGGCGGGAAGAAAGGCAAGACCGGGAAATACTCGACCGGGGCAGATATTCTGGAAGACCTCGCAACCGAACACGAGTTGCCGCGCCGTGTTCTGGACTGGCGGCAGCTGAGCAAGCTGAAATCGACCTATACCGACGCGCTACAGACCCATATCAACCCCGACACAGGCCGGGTGCATACGTCTTATTCGATCACCGGAGCGAACACGGGGCGTCTGGCCTCGACCGATCCGAACCTGCAAAACATTCCGGTGCGGACAGAAGAAGGGCGGCGTATTCGTGAGGCATTCATCGCCGAGCCGGGCAATGTGATGGTCAGCCTCGACTACAGCCAGATCGAGTTGCGGATTCTGGCCCATATCGCTGATATTTCGGCTCTGAAACAGGCGTTTTCGGACGGGCTGGATATTCACGCCATGACTGCGTCCGAAATGTTTGATGTGCCGTTGGGTGAGATGACGCCTGATATCCGCCGTCAGGCAAAGGCAATCAACTTCGGTGTGATCTACGGCATTTCGGGTTTTGGACTGGCCCGGAACCTGCGTATTCCACGGGCCGAGGCGCAGGGCTTTATTGATCGTTATTTCGAACGTTTCCCAGGCATTCGCCGCTATATGGACGACACAGTCGAATTCGCGAAAGAGCACGGCTATGTGCAAACCCTGTTCGGGCGCAAGATCCACACGCCCGAGATCAATGCCAAGGGGCCACATGCCGGGTTCTCGCGCCGCGCGGCGATCAATGCACCAATTCAAGGTACTGCGGCGGATGTGATCCGGCGCGCGATGGTGCGAATGCCGGACGCGATCGCCGGATTGCCTGCCAGGATGCTGTTGCAGGTTCACGACGAGTTGTTGTTCGAGGTGGCCGAAGATGCGGTGGATCAGGTGATCGACGTGGCCCGTGACGTGATGGAGGGCGCCTCGGATCCTGCGGTCAAGCTGGATGTGAAGCTGGTCGTGGATGCCGGGAAGGGGGCGAACTGGGCCGAGGCGCACTAGCGGCGTTGTTCATCAGGTCTCGGCGGGCTGTGCATGCATCGGGTCAGCCCTGCGGCCTTACCATGCGGTTCACCATTCGTTGCACAGACGGGCCAAACAGCAGGATTACGGTGAAGGCGATGGGCCAGCAAAAAGCCCAGGACGCCATCCAGTCGCCAACTGTTCCAGGGTTAAACCCAATCGCTTTGACCGTCGCGATCCCTGTTACAATCAAGGACATGAGGCCGGACATGATCAGGCTGAAAACGGCACGGGCATAGCGGGCTGGTATCATGGCAGGCATCCTAATGGTCACAATGCCGCTGATGTGCGGTATTTGAATGAAAATTACCAGTGTCAGTCCCGCATCCAGTCAAGTGTGTCGCAGGTGCGTTGTGTTGTGGGTGTGTATTCCGCGCTGACCCAGCCGCTATAACCTACCGCGTCCATGGTCGAGAACAAGGCCTTGAAATCCGTTGGTCCACGACCCGGTTCCGTGCGATCCGGGGCTGCGCCAACTTGGGCATGGACCACCTGCGGATGAAAGCGGTCCCAGACAGCCAGCGCGTCGCCATGAATCATATGAGCGTGAAAGCTGTCAAATTGCAGGCCGACATTCGGGCGATCCACCTGGTTGAGCACATCTGCTGCCAGATCGTAGTCGTTCAAAAAATATCCGGGCTGTGAAACCGGGTTGAGCGGTTCGATGGTGAATTTTTGCTGGGGGGCGAAATCGGCGGCCCATTGCAGGTTTTGCACAAAACAATTCAATGCATCCGGCCCTGTGGCGTATCCGGACATGATGTGGATCAGGCCGGGGCGCAGCACCCCGGCATATCGCAGGACACGGCGGATATCCGACTGGAACCGCGATTGACCATCGGGGATCGCTGCGTAACCCGGCGCACCGCCGGTGTAGTTGGGCGGTGGCGCGTTGATCAGCACAAGCTCCAACCCGCTGGCAAGCAAAGCGCGACGGGTTTCCGTCGCGGCGATGTCGTAGGGAAACAAAACCTCGACTGCGGTGAACCCGGCATCTGCCGCCGCCTGAAACCGCTCCAGGTAAGGTATTTCGGTAAACAGAAGCGAAAGGTTGGCGGCAAATTTGGGCATAGGCGGTCAGCGGTTGTGGTTATCCGACCATAACCAAGGGATGATTTTCGGGGAAGGGATCGAAAACGACAGATTGTCGAAAATCGACCAGATCGCCTGCACCGAATCAGCAAGGGTCCGCTCAGCGCGGCGCGTCATTACGGGCGCCGCCTTAACAAAAGGTTCGAATCCAATGGCGATGAGCCCGGAACCCGTACGCGGGGCAACTACCGCTCTGCCCGGCGGTCAAAACTCTGCGTTGTCAGGGAATGGGTTGGCGGTTGCCTCCATGATTACCTGGGCAGCGGGTTTCCCGGCGGCCGAAGTTCTGCTGCAAACCTGGCCCCCTGTTGCATTGCTGACCGCGCGTCTGGTGCTGGCGGTTGCCGTTCTGATTCCGGTCTGGATTCTGCTGGACGGTCCAAGCAGAGTGTTACGCGCCAGATGGGGTCGGGCGATGGTTGTCGGCGGCTTTGGTTTTGGCTTTGCCATGTTTTTGCTGATCGTCGCGCAGAAAATGACTGATCCGGTGACTGTCGCGATCATTGCATCCTGTGCGCCCTTGCTTGCAACAGTACTGGAACTGATGGCAGGAACCCGACGGCTGAAGTGGACCTTTGCGTTGGGTGTTCTGGTGTCGGTTCTGGGTGGATTGATTGCAACCAGCACCGCCGCGCCCGAACAGCTGGGGCTGGGTGCGGTTCTGGCGATCCTTGCAACGGGCCTGTTTTGTTGGGGTAGCATGGCCACCGCGCGCGACTTCCCGGAGCTTAGTCAGATCGGGCGCTGCACGATTACCTTCGTCGGTGGGTTGCTCATGGCCGCGGTGCTGAGTTTTGGGGCGGCCCAGCTGGGCATGGATGTGCTGCCAGCCGCCGCCATTGATGGACAGCAATGGGGGATGCTTGGGATCTATGCCTTGATATCACTGGGGCTCAGCCAGGTGTTGTTCATCTCGGCTGTGGGAAAGCTGGGCGTGGCGCTGGCTTCGTTTCACATCAATATTGCCCCGTTTTACGTGATGCTGATCATGCTGATGCTGGGGGAGGACTGGAACTGGACCCGTGCGCTGGGCGCGGGCGTGGTCGCTTTGGCCGTCGTGCTGGCTCAGGACCGCGCACCGCGGTCAACCAAAATCGGCTGAAGGGATCAGCGGGAAGAACTGCCCGCCTGACCAGACACCAAACCAGCCCTCATGGTGGCTACCAATCTCGACAAGGCGATAGAAGCTTTTGCGATCTACGCGCGCTTCGAGGTTCGTGCGGATCAGTATGTAGGGTGACGGTTCTTCTGTCTCAGGATCGATAACAATCCGGATCGGATGCGCGGGCCCTGCAACAGCGATGTCGTCCACTTGTGTGCGAAAGGTCAGGTTCCGCGTGTGACCTTCGCCGGTTTGCTCGAAATCCACGGCGATAAACGGCGCGTCTTCGACAGTGATTCCCACCTTTTCAACCGGCGTGACCAGATAGTATTTCCCGTCTTCTTTCTTAAGAATTGAGGAAAAAAGCTTCACAAGCTCGAACCGATTGATAGGCGAGCCTAAATAACTCCATGTACCATCTTTTGCGACACGGATGTCCAGATCGCCACAAAACGGGGGATTCCACAGGTGAACGGGCGGTAAACCCCGGGTTTTGGCGGTTTTTACCGATGCGGCTAATCCGTCGGGCGAGGGTTTCACAGGTTTTTGTCCGCTCATTGCTTTTGCCATTTCCTCTCAGCGCGATACACTTAAATCATATTCGTCCACGGAAGGGAAAGTCATGAACGAACCTGCCGACCTCGTAGCCGAGATCGAAGCGCTGGAAAACAAGCTGCAAGAGGCCAAGGCCTCGATCACCCGCCGCTTCATCGGGCAGGAAAGGGTCGTGGACCTGACTCTGGCTGCGCTTTTGTGCGGTGGTCACGCCCTTCTGATCGGTCTGCCGGGCTTGGGTAAGACACGGTTGGTCGAGACACTGTCGACCGTGATGGGCCTGCATGGCAATCGCATTCAGTTTACGCCCGACCTGATGCCCGCTGACATTCTCGGGTCCGAGGTGTTGGATACGGCCGACGATGGCAGCCGCCATTTCCGTTTCATTCCCGGCCCGATCTTCTGTCAGCTGCTGATGGCGGACGAGATCAACCGGGCAAGCCCGCGAACGCAATCCGCGCTGCTGCAAGCGATGCAGGAGCGTACGGTGACAGTAGCCGGTGAGGACCGTTCCCTTGGTGTGCCATTCCATGTTCTGGCCACGCAAAACCCGATCGAACAGGAAGGCACCTATCCCCTCCCCGAAGCGCAGCTGGACCGGTTTCTGGTGCAGATCGATGTAGAATACCCCGACCGCCAGACCGAGCGGGATATTCTGCTGGCCACGACCGGTGTTGAAGAAGACAAAGCGTACCAGATTTTCAGCAAGGAAGAACTGCTGGCAGCGCAGGTCCTGTTGCGTCGGATGCCGGTCGGGGACTCGGTTGTGGAGCTGATCCTTGATCTGGTGCGGGCCTTCCGCCCAGAAGAAGCTGGCGTATCCGAACGGGTTGCCGAAACCGTCGCGTGGGGTCCTGGTCCACGCGCTGCGCAGGCGCTGATGATGACGGTTCGGGCACGTGCGATGTTGCAGGGGCGTCTGGCACCCAATGCCGAGGATGTGCTGGATATGGCGCGCCCGGTGCTTAGCCACCGGATGGCTCTCAACTTTGCGGCACGGGCACGCGGTGACAGTCTGGCTGACCTGATCGACTCGACCGCTGTCGGGTTGATCCGGACCGAGGCGGCGGCGTGAATGCCGCGCTGACCCTTCGCGAAAGATCCGAGGCCGAGGCATCGCGGCTGCCGCCCCTTTTGGCGCGGGCCGAACATCTGGCTGGCACCGTTCTGCTGGGAGACCATGGTCGGCGGCGCTCTGGCATGGGGGATGATTTTTGGCAATACCGCCCTGCGCAGATCGGGGACAGCCGCCGGATGATCGACCACCGTCGTTCGGCGCGTGGAGATCAGCAATATGTGCGGGAACGCGAATGGCAGATCGCGCAATCGGTAATGCTTTGGGTCGATCAGGGGGCGTCGATGCGGTTTGCGTCCGACAAATCGTTGCCGACCAAGGCGGATCGCGCCCGGCTATTGGGGCTGGCAACGTCCATCTTGCTGGTCCGCGGCGGTGAACGTGTGGGCCTGACAGGGACGACCTTGCCACCCCGGCGTGGCAATGCACAGATCATCCGGCTGGCGCAAGCCTGGTCCGAGGATGATCAATCGGATTACGCGCCACCCGAACATCGCGCCATGATCCCGCATGCCCGTGCCGTGTTCATTTCGGATTTTCTTGGTCCAATGGATGAAGTTGAACTGGCCCTGACCAAAGCTGCCGACCGTGGTGTTCGCGGCGTGATCCTTCAGGTGCTGGATCCGGGAGAAGAGACATTTCCCTATCGTGGACGTACGATTTTCGAAAGCGTCGGTGGGTCCGTCCGACACGAAACGCTCAAGGCCGCAGAGCTGCGGGATCGCTATCTGCAACGCCTCGCCCACCGTAAGGATGCGCTGACGCAGCTTTGCCGGGCGACTGGCTGGCAATTGGGCCTGCATCACACGGGCGATAGCGCACAAGCGGCTCTGTTGTGGATATACCGTGCGCTGGACGGGGGAACGCGATGACGGTTCTGGCAGGCATCGGCTTTACCGCTCCATGGGTGCTGCTGGGTCTTCTGACCCTGCCGATCCTGTGGCTGATCCTGCGCGCGGTGCCGCCCGCGCCGATCCGCCGGATGTTCCCGGCGGTGACGCTGCTGCTGGGCCTGAAGGATGACGAAAGCGTTTCGGACCGCACGCCGTGGTGGCTCTTGCTGCTGCGGATGCTGGCAGCTGCGGCGGTGATCATAGGTCTGGCCGGTCCGGTTCTGAACCCGTCGCGGGATGAGATCGGGTCCGGGCCGCTGCTGATGGTGCTGGACGCCAGTTGGGCAGGCGCGACCCGATGGTCGGCCACGCTGGATCAGATCGATGCGCAACTGACCGAGGCCGGTCGCGCAGGGCGCACGGTGGCTATCCTGCGCCTGACCGAACCGGAAACACCCGTTTTTCAGGGGGCCGAGGCTTGGCGGGGACATTTGCCGGGACTGATGCCCAACCCATGGCAGCCGACCGAACCTCAGATCGCACAGGCCATTGCGGCGTTAAATTCGATTGATGGGGGGTTTGACACCCATTGGTTCAGTGACCGGCTGGATTATGTGGATCATGCGGCGCTGGTCTCCAGCTTGCAGGCTCGTGGCGATGTCGTGGTGTATCAGGCGGCGTCCCGGCCCATGGCGATCCTGCCAGCGGCTTATCAGGATGGGCTGATCAAAGTGACAGTGCAGCGCGCAGGCCCCGGCCCCGAGGAACGTGTGACAGTATTGGCACAAGGGCGCGACCCGGCGGGAACCGCCCGAGTGCTGCATTCTGTGGAACTGACCCTTGAAGCCGGGGATTCATCGGCGCAGGTCGATCTGGCGCTGCCATCCGAACTCCGCGCCCGGATCACGCGGTTCGAAATCCAGGGCCAAAGGTCCGCCGGGACCGTGACCTTGACCGATGACAGCCTGCGTCGCCGTGAGGTCGCGCTGATTGCCGGGAGTTTGAACCGCGAAGGTCTGGAGCTGCTGTCACCCCTGCATTATCTGACTCAGGTCCTGAGCCCCACGGCGGATTTCGTCGATGGCGGTCTGACTGAGGTTCTGCCCGCCAATCCGGATGTCATTGTTCTGTCAGATGTGGCCCAGATGTCGGAACCTGAAAAGGCGGACCTGATTGAATGGGTCGAACAGGGCGGTTTGCTGCTGCGCTTTGCCGGCCCGCGTATGGCGGCCAGCGATCTTGGGCGTGACACCGAAGACACCCTGCTGCCTGCGCGGCTGCGCAGCGGTGGGCGATCTGTCGGCGGCGCGATGAGCTGGGGTGAGGCCAAGACCCTGGCACCATTCCCCGAAACCTCGCCTTTCTATGGATTGGACATCCCTGATGACGTGGTCGTTTCCACTCAGGTCATGGCGCAACCAGACCCTAACTTGGCGGATCGTGTGATTGCCTCGCTGTCTGACGGCACGCCTTTGGTGACACGTAAGGCGCTGGGATTGGGGCAGGTGGTGTTGTTCCATGTGACCGCCGATGCAGAATGGTCCAGCCTGCCACTGTCGGGCCTGTTCGTTGAAATGCTGGATCGGCTGGCCGTGGCCTCGGCCGCAAAGTCACGGCAAGAGGCTCAGTTACTGGGAACAACATGGGAGCCGGTACAGATCATGGACGGGTTTGGCACATTGTCAGATGCCGGAACCCTGGCCGGTGTCGACGGGGTTGAGCTGATATCGGGCCAGATCGGGCCGGAACTGCGCCCGGGTCTTTATGAAAGTGGCAAGCAGAAGCTGGCGTTGAACGTCGTCTCGGAAGAAACTCAGCTGCGTCCTGTTGTCTGGCCCGCAAATGTGCCGATCAAAGGGCAGGAGGTCAGCACGGAAATGCCGCTCGGCGGTCTGTTGCTCAGCCTTGCGCTGATTTTGCTGACGATCGATGTTATTGCATCGCTTGCTTTGTCGGGCAGGTTGGGTCTGGCCCGGACGACGGCCTTGGCGCTGGCCGGTTTCCTTCTGGTACCCGAAGGTCACGCACAAACGCCTGAGGACACCGAGTTTGCATTGGCTGCGACCCACGAACTGGTACTGGCGCATGTCCTGACTGGCGATGCGCAAGTAGATGATATTGCGCAAGCCGGGTTGCGGGGGCTTGGTCAAACCCTCCTCTATCGCACATCGGTTGAACCGGCAGACCCCATCGGCGTTGATCTGGAACGGGATGAACTGGCGTTCTTTCCGTTGCTTTATTGGCCGATCTCAGCGAACCAGTCGCAACCTTCGGCCGAGGCCTATGTCAAGCTGAACGCCTATCTGCGGTCCGGAGGGATGATCCTGTTTGACACGCGTGATGCGGATATCGCAGGTTTCGGTGCCTCCAGCCCAAATGGCCGCAAACTGCAACAACTGGCCGGGCCGCTGAATATACCCTCATTAGAGCCGATTCCACGCGATCATGTTCTGACACGCACGTTCTACCTTTTACAGGATTTTCCGGGCCGATATTCAGGCACCGAGGTTTGGGTCGAAGCCGCGCCGCTGGATGCAGAACAGATCGACGGGATGCCCTTCCGCAATCTGAACGACAATGTGACGCCAGTGGTCATTGGCGGCAATGACTGGGCCGGTGCTTGGGCGGTGGATCGCAACGGGCAGGCCCTGTTGCCCGTCGGGCGCGGTTATGCCGGGGAAAGGCAACGCGAGTTGGCCAATCGTTTTGGTGTCAATCTGGTGATGCATGTGCTGACGGGGAACTACAAATCCGATCAGGTTCACGTGCCCGCCCTTCTGGACAGGTTGGGACAATGACAGGAACCGTCATCTTTGATCCGCTGATCCCGTGGGCGATACTGCTTGTCGTGGGTATGATTGCCGTGGCCGGGGTCGCGCTGGCCTTGTGGCGCGGATTGTCGGGATGGGCCTTGCGTGGGTTGGCGGTGCTGGTGATCATCGCTGCGCTGTCCGGCCCGGTCTACCAGATCGAGGATCGTGCACCGCTGACAGATATCGTTCTGATGTTCGAGGATGAAAGCGCCAGCCAGACGCTTTCAGACCGGGTGGTACAAACGGCAATGGCCGCAGAAGATCTGGCCGCCGAGATCGAGGCACGCGACAATACAGAACTGCGACGCATCCGGGTCGGCGATGGTGAAGGCGATGAGGGCACGCAGATCATGGCAGCCCTGAACGAAGCCCTGGCGGAAGAGCCGCGCGCGCGCATCGCCGGTATCCTCGTGGTGTCCGACGGGATTGTGCATGATGTCGATCAGGCCCCGGATCTGCCCGCACCGATGCACCTGCTGCAAACGGGGCGGGAAAGCGACTGGGATCGCAGGCTTATTGTCCGAAACGCCCCTGCTTTCGCCATCATTGGTGAATCGGTGACGTTGACCCTGCGCGTGGAGGACAGCGGAGCAGCCCCTGCAGGTGCAACATCAGCGCCGTTGGAAATTTCGGTGGATGGGGGCGAGCCCGAGCAGTTCAGCATTCCAATCGGTCGCGATGTCGAACTGCCCGTCACTTTGCCCCATGGTGGGCGCAACGTGATCCAGTTTTCTGTCCCTCAGGCTGAAGGCGAGTTGACTGATCGCAACAACACGGCCCTGATCCAGATGAACGGCGTAAGGGACCGCCTGCGTGTGCTGCTGGTCTCGGGTGAACCGCATCCGGGTGGTCGCACGTGGCGTAACTTGTTGAAATCTGACAGTTCTGTTGATCTGGTGCATTTCACTATCCTGCGCCCGCCTGAAAAGCAGGACGGTGTGCCCGTTGACGAGCTGTCGCTGATCGCCTTTCCGACTCGCGAGTTGTTTCTGGAAAAGATCAACGATTTCGACCTGATTATCTTTGACCGCTACAAGCGGCGCGGGATTCTGCCTGCGATCTATCTGGACAATGTCACAAGCTACATCAACGAAGGCGGCGCGGTCCTGGTTGCCGCCGGTCCCGATTTCGCCGGTGCTGACAGCATCTTCCGCTCTCCCTTGGCGCCAGTTCTGCCGGCCCAGCCAACCGCGCGGGTGATCGAGGAACGATATGTGCCGATGGTCAGTGATCTGGGGCATCGTCACCCGGTCACGACCAATCTTGGAGAGTCCGAGGATTGGGGGGCGTGGTTGCGTCAGATCGACGTGAAACACCGCTCGGGCGACGTGCTGATGACCGGGGTCGAGGATCGTCCGCTGCTTGTCCTGAACCGTGTTGGCGAAGGGCGCGTTGCGATGCTTGCGTCCGACCACGCCTGGCTTTGGAGTCGCGGTTTCGAAGGAGGTGGCCCGCAGCTGGAGCTGTTGCGCAGGCTGGCCCATTGGATGATGAAAGAACCGGAACTTGAAGAAGAGGCGTTGTGGGCCGAGGCCAACGGTCAGTCCATGCGCATCATTCGTCAGACGCTTGGGACAGAGGTCGGCCCTGTAACAGTCACCTTGCCGAATGGCGAGACGTTGGAGATTACTTTGAAAGAGGTTTCTCCGGGTCGGTTTGAAGCGCAGTATTACGGCCCTGAGATCGGCCTTTATCGCTTGCAGGAAGGTGACCACATGGCTGTGATCGGCCTTGGCCCTGCTGCACCGAAAGAGTTCGAGCGTACCATCGCGACAGGTGATGTCCTCGAACCGGTGCTGGCCGGGTTGCGGGGCGGTGTGATCCGATTGGAAGATGGGCTGCCATCGATCCGCAACGTGCGCGCAGGACGCCCCGCCGCCGGTCGGGGCTGGATCGGTCTGACCCCACGCAACGCGTATGAAACGCGGGATGTCACGCAGGCCGGGTTGCTGCCACCCTGGCTTGTCTTGCTGCTGGCTGGGGGGTTCCTGCTAGGCGGTTGGCTGCGGGAAGGGCGGCGTTAACGCTGGCCCGTTGCTGTTTTTTAACGGGAACCGGGCGCGCTCTGGTCGATCCGGAACGAGGCCCGGTCGGATTGGCCCTGTGCATCCACCACAACAAGTGAGGTAAACCCGGGTCCGGGATTGGGAATTTCGAATTCTCGCTGCCGTTGCCCGGTCAATACAGGCACGCCGTTAGTCAGAACGGAAAACGGCCCGACACCACCGCGTAGTTTCACTGTCAGAGGGCTACCGAAAGTCTCTAACAGAGCGTTTTCCGGTGGAAACAACAGATCAGGTGCGGTTTGGTCCGTTTCGAAAGCCGCCGCGCGGGGCCGGAAACGTTGCAACGGTTGCGGCAATTGTGCTGCGCCAACCAACAGTGTTGATGGCGGCGGTGGGCGCAGGGGCGTGAGTTCGGGTTTCAACAGACCAAAAGCCTCGGTCAGAAGCGGCGCGGCAACGCCGCCTCCGAATGCGCCGGGAACAGGTGTGCCATCCGCGCGTCCCAGCCAGACCCCGATGACATGCTGCCCGTCAAAGCCAATGGCCCAGGCATCGCGGTGCCCATAAGAGGTTCCCGTTTTGAAGGCCAGCGCCCCTGAAGTGCTGCCCGTGGGTGCTGTGATCCCGGACAAGATATCCGCAATCTGCCATGCTGAGTTTTCGGACAAAACACGAGAGGTGAGCCGTGCATCAGCCAGGGTGTCATGGCGCAGGATCGGGCCTTGCCCACCAGCGGCCAGCGTCACGTAGATCTGTACGAGATCATGCAGGCTCAGCCCGACGCCACCCAAGGATATTGCCAATCCGGGTGTACCACTGCTCAGGCGCGGTTCTGATCCTGCTGTCCGCAGTGCCGCCATTACGCGCGCGGGTCCCAGCTCGTGCGTCAGGCGTACGACAGGGATATTCAGTGACAATTGCAGCGCGTCCCGAACCCTTACATCGCCCCGGAAAACGCCATCGAAGTTTCGCGGGGCGTAGCGCCCGAACATCACCGGGCTGTCGCTGATCAGGGTTTCCGGATGGGCCAGCCCCTGATCGAATGCCAGCCCGTAAACCAGAGGTTTCAGCGTCGATCCGGGCGACCGCACGGCTTGCGTCATATCCACGAAACCTTGTCGCGCATCCCGATACCCGGCAGACCCGACCGAGGCCAAAATCTTGCCGTCGCGATGATCTGCTGCGATCAGGGCTCCGGACACGCGCGGCCCTATGCGCGCCGCGGCCCGAGCGACCAAAGTTTCCAACCGGGCTTGCACCTCTGCATCCAGGGTCAGATCAAATACACCGTTTGCAAGGGTTTGGCCTTTCACGCGGTCGGTCAGATGGGGTGCAAGGCGCGGGAACGGGACCGTTCGATCAGGAATGGTCTCCGTCAGGGCTGCGTGCATCTCAGCCTTGGTCAATACGCCGTGGCGCTCTAACCTGCGCAAAATCCGATCTCGGGCAATTTGGGCTGCCTCGGGTCTGCGATCCGGACGTCGCGCTTCCGGGGATTGCGGCAAAGCGATCAGTAGGGCCGCCTGTGCGGCAGTCAACCGGGTCGCTTCTTTGCCGAACCATGCGCGGGCACCGGCACGGATACCTTCCAGATTGCCGCCATAGGGGGCATGGGTCAGGTAGAGGTTCAGGATCTGTGTCTTGCTCAGCTGCCGCTCCAATGCCAATGCGACCCTAATCTGGCGAAATTTGCCACTCCAGCGTCCGGTCGATCCATCTTCGATCAGCCGCGCGACCTGCATGGTCAGAGTTGAACCGCCTGAAACCGCGCGCCCATTCCAAAGGCTTTGCCCGGCTGCGCGCAGCAATGCGACAGGGTCCACGCCCGCGTGGGTCCAGAAACGCTTGTCTTCGTACCGGAGCAGCATGGCGGTGAAATTGGGATCGACCGCACCGGGTTGCAGCCTCCAGATGCCATCTGCAACCGGAAACACGCGCAGGAGGTCACCGTTACGATCCCGTATCTCGACCGAAGTTTCAGTCAGAACAGGCGGCAGCACTGTGGCGTCGACCCAGCGGTCAACGCCATCCCGCGCCAATGCCGCCAGATAGAGAGCGCCGGCCAACGCAAATAACAGGCGCGGCACCCTAGGCATGAGCGCCGCCCAAACAAGGATATGAACGATGGCCGGTCACTGCACCTCGACCCGTCCCGTCGCCGTTCGTGCGCGGTTCTGGGGGCGATACATATCTTCGACCGAGGCCGCCGGATGGTGGAACACGCCCGGTGTGACGGCACGGGCGACGTAAGCCAGCGTCACGGTCTGGCGCCCCGACAGGTCAACCGCAGCCAGGAACCTGTCCGATCGGAACTCGGTATGCGTGGCATCAGACAGATTCAACCAGTCCAGCGACCGTACATCGCCCGATCGCAGCAGGTTCGGGTTGTCAATCTCGATCCCGGCGGCAAGAGGATCGTCTACCATCAGACGCGCCCCACCGCTTTCAAACGGCGTGACCGTCAGAACCGTGACGAACCGGTCCCCCACGGCAAATCGGCCCGCGTCAATCAGATCGCCGTCCATCGAATAATACTGCCGTTCGATTGCATAGCCGGTGCCACCGGCCCCAGGCGGATCTTCGGGAATTCCGGTCACCGTCAGGGTGATATCGGTTGCCTGACCGTCGGTCGCAGTGATGTTGACCTCTTCCGCCTGCCCGGATTGCAGAACCTGAACAAAGGGGCCGGATACTGACACGCCATTGACCGTCAAACCGGAGCCGTACGGATCAGACACCAGCGCGTGCGCCGCCAGCAGGGACCATGTGGCCTCTTGCGTGGACAGGGGAGTGCGGCCCGTGCTTACCCGTTGGATCAATGCGTTGCGGTCAATCGCCTCGCTGCCCGCATCTACCGCCAGAGTCAGCAGGCCCGCCGCATCCCGCAGGCGGGTGCCGTAATCCGCGCGCCAGTGGTTTTCCTGATCGTTCGGCACCTGTTGCAGCATCCGCGCCGCACGGACGAACATCGCGTCTGCGCGGGTCTGGTCCCCGTACGAGGCCAGCGCGGCGCCCAGTTGCGCTGCAGCCAACGGCGTGTCGAAAGCATCCCCTTTGACATCCGCATAATAGCGCAGATCGCCCATCGCCGCCGCGCCTTCCCGCGCCAGAACCATCAGGGCATAAGCGATATCCTGACCACCTTCGTCAAAATCCGGCGCATAATTGACCCGATTGCGCAGGTTATCCATGGCCTGCGCAAAAGCCTGATCCGGCACCGGGTGTCCCTGCACGCGGGCGCGTGACAGGAAATCGGTCACATAGGCGTCCAGCCAGAAATCACCGCTGCCTGCGCGCCACAGGCCAAAGGCACCGTTTGCAGCCTGACGAGTCAGGATACTTCGGATCGAGTCCGTGATGCGCTGATCCACCTCCGGGCTATTGCCCAGCCCCGAGGCCTGCGCGACAGATGACAGGTAAAGCAGCGGCAGTGCCTTGCTGGTGATCTGCTCGGTGCATCCATAAGGGTAACGGTTCAACTGATCCAGCAGGCCGGGCATATCGAACTTTGCCAGCGCTCCGGCTGACAGGATGGCCTTGGCTGAGCCGGGTTGAAACCCGTCAAAAACATCCTGCGAAAACAGAAAGCTGTCACCCGCACCCAGCGAAAAGCGCCGTGTCCGGGCAATTACGGGATCGTTGGCCCGCACCGGCATCCGCAGGGTTTGCGACAGATCGCGCCCATCTGGCGTGGTGATGGAAACGCTGATCTCTGGATTGCCGATGACATGGGCCGTTACAGGGATGTCGAACACCGCTTTGCCACCATCCTCCAGCAGAAAGCGTGCCGGTACCGGGCTCAGTTCCAGCCCACCGGTGGTGGTCAGGCCAAGCGCCATGTCTCCGGATGCACCATCCGCATGGACAATCTCAAGCCGCATCCGGCTTTGATCGCCGGGGGCCAGAAACCGCGGCAAGCTGGCCGTAACCACCACCGGGTCGCGGACGATCATGTCAGCCTCGGCCTGCCCGACGGCTTTTTGTGACCACGCGACGGCCATCAGGCGGACCGTACCATTGAAGGCGGGCAGAGGGATGTCGACCTCAACCTCGCCACCCACACCGACCTGAACCGGGCCGCTGAACACTGCCATCAGATCTTGCGTCGGTGGCGGGGACTGGCGGCGCATCCCGTTGTCATTGTCGCCGCCAGAGCGAACTGTACCTATCGTTCCGTTCATGCCGTCGATCAACCGCCCGTAAACATCACGCAGGTCCACACCCAGCCGGCGTTGCCCGAAATAGTACTCTTGCGGGTTTGGGCTTTCGAACTCCGTCAGGTTAAGGATGCCCACATCCACAGCGGCAAGGGTTAGCCAGACTGGATCATCGCTTGTAACATTTTCGACCCTAACAAGGGCCTTCTGTGTATGACGGGGTGAGGTAACCTCGGGCACCTCAATGGCAACCGACAGCGTGCGATCCGCAGGATCAATGGCGGCATAGGCGACGCCCATGGCGCGTGCCGGGTTCTGACCGGCCGCAACATCCATTGGTCGGATCACTGTGGCCGTGACATAGGCACCTGCACCCCAATCTTCTGTCACCTCTATCGGGATAACTGTCTCGCCTTCCGGCACGGCAACCATTTGGCGATGGATCAGGCGGTTCGACAGCACCTCGACCTGGGCGATACCTGCCATGCGCGGAACGATGCGCAGTTGTGCGGTTTCCCCGGCCCGATAGCTGTCGCGATCCAGCGACATCTCAAGCCGGTCAGGCGTGGTCGAAGCATCTGCGGCCTGATACCAGCCTGCATGGAAATCGACAGCGGTTTCCGTAAAGGTGCCGTCTACGCGTTGAACCACCAACTCGTAACGGCCCCAGTCCACGGGCTGGGACAACGTCAAAGGGTTAGTGGCGACGTCAACGTCTCCGGTGGCAACGCGAGTGCGTCGGGTTGTCGGTTCCCAATTCCAGTTTCCGTAAAGCTGATACCATTGATACCGCGTTTCGATCTTGTTCAGCGTCCAACGCATGCGCATCGGGCTGGGGGTCAGGTCGGGTGCAAGGCCAATGATCTGAAATGCGGCCTCTGTACCTTCGGGGATTACGTCCTCGAACATGGGTTTGACACCGATCACAGGTTGCGACGGCAGGACAGGAACGCTCAGGCGACGTTCAACAGGGCGGCCCGAGCCATCGGCCAGTCGCGCAATAACCTCGGCTTCAATTGGCTGCCCTTCCGTCTCTAATGCAGGGATTTCAACAGCTATGGATGCTTTGCCGTTTGCGTCTGTGCGCGTGTCACCGAAATAGGTGCTTTTGATCGATGTCTCGGCGTCATAGCGGCCAAAGCGATACCCCTCGTAGCCTGGCACTGTGTCCGCCGGGCGTCCGATAACCTGACCGTCGATGCTCAGGTCGGACCCCGGCGCACCAAACAGATAGCGCGCGTCGATCGAAAGCGGTGGGCTGTCGCCGGTACGCAGGGGCGCGTCCGGCAGGTTCAGCTCAAAATCTATACGTTCCGGCAGGAAGTCTTCTACCAGCACTGTTTGTCGCGCCAGCGCATCGCCTTTGGGATCTGATCTGATCTCGATCCGCCAAGCGCCGCGTGGTGCATCTGCCGCAACAGGCAGACGAAAGATATGCCCCCCGGCGACGCCGCCATCCGAGACGGTTCGGCGGTATTCCACGCCGTCAGGGCGATACAGAATTGCGGTTAGGGGCAGATCCTCGATAGCCTGCGCCTCACCATCGCGCGACAGGGCGGTGAGGTGGATCATCTCTCCGGCCCGGTAAGCGCCGCGATCCGTGGCTAGAAAAACATCGACCGGCCCCGCGGGCGCACGCCCTTCAACACCGCGATCTGACAGGTCAAAAGCAGGATCGGTCAGGGATAGAAAGCTGAAATCGCTGTCCCCGGTCGACGCCATCACCAGTGCGGGCGCGCTGGCCCCCTTGCCGCGCGTCAGACCGGGGTCGAACCGGACATAACCTGATTCATCCGTCCGCGCTTGGGTGATGACCGCATTTGCGCTTGTGACCAGTGAAACCTCGACACCTTCACGGGGAGCCGCGTCGCTCAGCCCGCGCACCGTGACGTGCAGCCCATCGGTGCCAAGCACGCTGCTGATCCCAAGATCGGACAGAACAAACCATTGCGTCGCGCCCGGGTCGTCATAGGGATTGGCCCCCGGAACACGGGCGGTCAGCGCATAGATGCCAGCGGGCTGATCCGCGATCGCTTCTGCCATGGGCAGGCGCGCAGTCATGGTCTGATTCAGTTCGTTGGCCACTTCGGCGGTGCCGGTCCAGATATCCTGGGCAATTTCATCGGAAAATTCTGCTTCCTGCCATTCACTGAGCGGGCGGCCGAAGAAATCCTGCTGAACCGCGCGCAACAGGTTCCGGTCGCTGACCCTCCGCAGGATCAAATCCAGCTCGGTGACGTTGACTGTTTCAACAGGCAAAGCGGCGTCAGCGGATTTCGGCAAAACGTAGCTGCGCCCGGGAAACCGGACCGAAGGCGCCCGGTCGCGCACGTAATGGGCAAGCTCAACATTGCGGTTCAGCGCCTCGCCCGAGGCGGAGGGCAAGCCTTCGCGTAGCGTCAGGCGATAACGCTGACCATGGGCGACACCGTCAACGCAAAGCTGCCTGCCCTCAGCCTGTACCACCAACCCGTCATCATTGCGCTGGACAAACGGGTCATAGTCGACCCCTGCCTTGACCAGCGGTTCCGAAAACTCAACACAGATCCGCGGCGCGGCGGCGTCGCTTTCAACAGAACTGTCGACCACGCGAAACCCGTATTTCCCGATGGCATCATTCAGCGCGGCCAGTACATCCTCGCGTGGTTGGATTTCCTGGGCCAGCCGCAGCACGGGGATCATATCGCGCCCGCGCTCGACCTCTTCCAGGGCGCGGGCCAATGTCATCAGGGCGGCAATCTGCGTGCCGGGAGCGTCCGCGCGCAAATAGCCATTGGTTGCGGCATTCAGCGCACGGTTGTGCAGATCGCGCCCTTCACTCCGGTCCGTAGGGTTTATCGCCAATAACAAGCGCGCGTATTCCACCCATAGATCGGGCGCGTCACTGAGCGATACGGCCACACCAGTCCAAATCATTGCCAGTCGCGGGCTGCCGGCGCTGCGTGCCGCCTCCAGAACAACCTGCAGGTCGTTACCTTGCGCCATATGAACAAAGCCCAGATCGCGCGCCTGATCAACTGCTTGCTTCAGGTCGGCGGCACCAAGTGCGCTTAACGCGTTTGCACGCGCATCAGCCAATGCTTGGGTCTGATCTGGGGTAGTTACTTTCTGCGCAGATACTGCCCCCTGATAGGCCTCTTGCCGGTTTACACCGCTTTTTGGAAAACAGGCATTGGATCGGGTGTTGTAGGTGAACGCGGTGCAAAGCTTATTGGCGGAACAGGCCTGAATGCAGGACTTCAGATCGGTATCGAAAAGGGCGTCCAGATCCGAGCCGTAAAAATCTGCGTCCCGCGTCGTGACATAGCGGAAATCAGGCACTGCATCCTGCGCCTGGGTGGCGCTGGGCAAGACTAAAAGTGAAATGATGTAAGTTATTGAAATAAAAACAAAGCGGCGCATGGTACCCTCCTCTTTGGGCACAGCGTTGCATGGCGTGCGCCTGTTGTGCAACGGCTTAAACAGTTTTTCATCCTCTGCCGGGATGCTGTGCGCAGAGCGTTCTGGAATCAATCAAATGACTCTTGCACATAAATTGGCACAGGAACGGCGCGCGCGTTTGGCAGCTGAACGGATGCTGGCCCTGAAACAGGCCGAGCTTTCGGCAGCCAATCGCAAACTGGGTCAACATGCCATGGCATTGACCAAACGAATTGGCGAAACGCAGGCTGAGGTTGAAACCGTTCGGGATGAAAACGAAAAGGTCAAATCCGACCTCTGCGTGGCCAACGCCAAGATCGAGGTTGCCGAACGCCGCTTGTGGCACTCGCTTCAGACAATTCAGGACGGGTTTGCCTTTTTTTGACGGTGACAACCGGCTGATCGGCGCAAACACCGCGTATCTGAGCGTTTTTGAAGGTCTGGACGAAGTCGCGCCGGGAATATCATACCCGCGTATTCTGCATTTGCTGACGTCAGAAGGTATTGTCGATATCGGGGACGAATCCGCGGAAGACTGGCAGGACAGAATGCTGGCCCGCTGGAGCCGCGCCAACCCGCCTCCAATCGTTATGCAGCTTTGGAACGGTCACTATATCCGCCTGATCGACCAGCGCGGCAGCGGCAATGATATGGTGAGCCTTGCTCTCAACATCACAGCGTCGGTCCGGCATGAAATCGAGCTTAAGGCGGCGCGCGAGCGAGCCGAAGCGACAAACCGGGCCAAGTCGGCCTTTCTGGCCAATATGAGCCATGAAATCCGTACTCCGATGAACGGCATCGTTGGCATGTCCGAATTGCTGGACGAGACAACGCTGGACGAAGAGCAGCGGCTATACGTCAACACGATCCGAAATTCGGGCGAGGCGTTGCTGGTCATCATCAACGACGTGCTGGATTATTCCAAGATTGAGGCGGACAAGCTGGGTCTGCACCCGGAGCAGTTCGATCTTGAACGCTGCATTCTTGAGGTTGCGATGCTGCTACAGCCCAGTGCGCGCGATAAAGGCCTGACATTGCTGGTTGATTACGACTTGTTCTTGCCAACCCTTTTTGTGGGCGATCCTGGTCGGATACGGCAGGTTCTGACCAATCTGGTCGGCAACGCCGTCAAGTTCACCTCCGAAGGGTATGTGCTGGTCCGGGTGACAGGGGTGCCCAATCCGGATGCGCAGATCTGTGATATCCATGTTGCGATCGAAGATACCGGTATTGGCATCGACGCAGAAAAAACCGGCCATATTTTTGGCGAGTTCAATCAAGTCGAAGACGAGCGTAACCGCCAATTTGAAGGCACCGGGCTTGGCCTTGCCATCACCAAGCGGCTGATCACCTTGATGGGTGGCACGGTCTGGGTCGAAAGCGAGCCGGACCAGGGATCCTGTTTCGGTTTTCGCGTGACACTGCCCACGGTAGAAGGCCCGCGACCCGAACCTCCGAACCTGGCGGATTGTTTGAAACATGTCCTGCTGGTCGAAGATCTTGCCGTGAACCGGGCCATTCTTGCCAAACAGCTTGGGCGTCTGGGGGCTGAGGTGACGGTTTGCACGTCGGGGACCGAGGCGCTGTCACAGATGAATGATCAGATTGATCTGGTTCTTTGTGACCACGATCTGCCGGATATGGATGGGCTGGATCTTGCGGTCGCGCTCAGGGATCGCGGGTGGGGTGACATTCCGGTGGTCGTGATGTCTGCAAGCCCCGGTTTGATTCACGCGCATCCTGCCCGTGACCTGATCGACGGTGTCTTGCAGAAACCCATCCCTCGATCCGAGTTGTATGGCAGGCTGATGGCACTCGACGGCAAATCGTTGGAAAGGGGCGCTCTGGATGTGGACAAAACAGTCTCTAAAAAGCAAGATTCTGAATCTGTGCACCCCCGACACATGAGGGTTCTTGCCGCCGAGGACAACCGCACTAACCAATTGATCCTGAAGAAGATGGTCAAGGATCTGAATATCGATCTTCGCTTTGCCTCGAATGGGATTGAAGCGGTTGAGATCTATCAGGAGTTCGAGCCAGATCTGATCTTCATGGATATTTCCATGCCGAAGATGGACGGCAAACAGGCAACAGCGGAAATTCGCAGGCTCGAGGTTTCAACTGGTCACCACGTTCCAATCGTTGCCCTGACGGCCCATGCCATGGCGGGGGATGATCAGGGAATTCTGTCAGCCGGCTTGGACCACTACCTGACCAAACCGCTACACAAGAACCGCATTCACCAGATGATCCTGCAACACCAACCCGATTGCGTCTGCTCGGTCGCAGACACCATGCCCGGCGCCAAAGCCCGGCGTGAGCGTGGCGCAAACCCGGACCCAACCTCGCCTGGCGGACTCTTCAGGCGATTAACACCGGGTTGCAAGTTCAAGTGACCTGGGTTTCAGGCCGCATATGGTCTGACGAAAACGGGCTTATCCGCTTCCGACAGATCAGGGCGGTATTCATAGCCGCCACTGTCGAAATCCAGCAGCGCCTTAGGATCGGTCAGGCGGTGTTGGATGACATACCGCGCCATGGCACCGCGTGCCTTTTTGGCAAAAAAGCTCACAATCTTTGGGGTGCCGCCCCTATCTTCCATGAAGACCGGTGTGATGACACGCAGGTTCAGGGCATTCAAATCCACCGCACCAAAATACTCCTGACTGGCACAATTCACCAGAATGTCGCTGTTAATTTCGGCTCCTTGCGCGTTCAGTGCCTTGCTGAGCTGATCGCACCAGTATTCGTAAAGGTTCTTCCCTCTTCGGGTTTTCAGCTTGCTGCCCATCTCAAGCCGGTAGGGCTGTATCGCGTCGAGTGGCCGCAACACACCATAAAGGCCGGAAAGGATGCGCAAGTGGTCTTGCGCCCATAACAGCTCGTCTTCGTCCAGCGAAGCAGCTTCAAGCCCTTGATATGTGTCGCCAGCAAAAGCAAGCGCAGCCGGGCGTGTGACCTTGGCGTCGGGTGCATCCGAAAAAGCGCGATACCGGTCGCGGTTCAGGCGTGCCAGATCGTCGCTCAGGTCCATCAGTTTCTTCAGATCACCCAGCGTCAGGTTGCGAGCGGTTTTGGACAGCCGGATCGCATCCTCCTGAAAATCGGGCTGCGTTACCCCGACATTCCGCTCTGCCCAGTCCAGCCGTTTGGCCGGGGAAATCACGATCAGCATATCCGCCCTCTTTCTTGCCTGTTCGGGGGTATCTAGCCCGCCTCACGCAGCACGTCCAGAAAAGCGGCGCCAAACCTTTCGTGACGTCGATCACCCAGCACCTGTGCAATTCCACGGGGATCATCGGGGCGCAGTTGCGCAACTTTTGCCAACTGTGAGGCCGAGCAGGTCAGGGGCTTGTCGATCCCGGCTGGACCGCGCGACAGCAAGGACTGAACTTCCATCAAGCGGTCGTAAATCTCACCCTGATCGCGTCCAGCCAGCTTTCGCCGCGCCGGATGAACGCTTCTTGCTTCGCCCGCGATTACTTCAAGGAACGTATCGCCATAGCGTTCCAGCTTTTTGGCGCCAACACCGCCGATCCGGGCCATATCGTCCAGCGTTACAGGGCGCTTTTCAGCCATCTCGATAAGCGTGCGGTCGGGAAAGATCACATAGGCCGGAACACGTGCAGCTTCAGACAGGACACGGCGTTTGGCCTTGAGCGCGGACAGCAGCGGGGCGTCCTCTTCGGAAACCATTGCCTTGACCGCAGGCCGACGTACCGCATTGCGCAACGTATCCTTGCGTAGGTTGATTTGCGCCTCGCCTTTCAGGATCGGTCTGGCCGCCTCGGTCATGCGCAATGCGCCGTGACGGTCGGGGTCGGGGCGGACCAGATCGTGGCCCATCATCTGCCGGAAAATGGCCTGCCATTGCGGGCGCGTCCAATCCTTTCCGATGCCATAAGTGGACAAATCCTCATGGCGGCGGGCGCGGATTTTGTCGGTCTCGTTTCCCAACAGGATATCGATCAAATGGCCTGTACCGAACCGCTCCTCGGTCCGCAGGATCGCGGACAGGGCCATACGTACCGGAGTTGTGCCGTCGAAAACTTCGGGTGGGCTGTCGCACAGATCGCATTTGCCGCAGGGCCCTGTGGTCTCGCCAAAGTAACCCAACAATGTCTGACGACGGCATTTCAATGCCTCGGCCAGACCCAGCAAGGCGTTCAGGCGCGCATGATCGGCCATGCGGCGCTCGGGCGGCGCTAGACCCTCGTCAATTTGTGAACGCCGCAGGCGAATGTCATCGGGGCCGAACAGGGTCAGCGTTTCGGCCGGGCCGCCATCGCGTCCGGCGCGTCCGATTTCCTGATAATAGGCTTCGATCGATTTGGGCAGGTCCGCATGGGCGACCCAACGGATATCGGGTTTGTCGATGCCCATGCCAAAAGCCACTGTGGCGACGACGATCAACCCGTCCTCACGCGCGAAACGGGTTTCGACAATACGGCGATCTTCGGGGTCCATTCCACCGTGATAGTGGCAGGCCGAGTGTCCCTCGGCGCGCAGGGCTTGAGCAATCACCTCGGTTTTGTTTCTGGTGCCGCAATAAACGATGCCGGACTGGCCTTTGCGCGCATCTGCGAAATCAAGGATCTGCTTGCGCGGCCCGTCCTTTGCGGCAAAGGCCAGCTGAATGTTTGGCCGGTCAAATCCGCGCAGAAATTTGCGCGGCTCAATGCCATCGAACAGTTTTTCGACAATCTCATCCTGCGTTTCGGCGTCCGCCGTGGCGGTAAACGCGGCTAGCGGCACTTTCAGGGCGCGCCGCAACTCTCCGATCCGCAGGTAATCAGGGCGAAAGTCATGCCCCCATTGACTGACGCAATGGGCTTCGTCCACAGCGATCAGGCTGACGTTGATCCGACGGAGCATCCCAAGCGCAGATCCGGCAGCCAGACGTTCGGGCGCCATGTAAAGCAGCTTTAGCCGCCCGTCCTCCAGCGCATCCCAGACGGCCTCGGTTTCCTCGGGCGTGTTGCCGGATGTCAGTGCACCGGCCTCGACCCCGGCCTCTTGCAAGCCGCGTACCTGATCGCGCATCAGGGCTATGAGTGGAGATATAACCACCGTCACCCCGTCGCGGAGCAGGGCAGGCAATTGAAAACATAAGGATTTACCACCACCCGTGGGCATGATCGCCATCACGTTTTCACCTGCCTTCACGGCGTCGACAATCTCTGCCTGCCCAGGGCGGAAGGCGTCGAATCCAAAGACATCTCGCAGCAAGGGTGCGGCGTCGAACATATGCGGGGGTGCCCTGTTTTAAGGTTTATCTGCTCTTAAGACAGGACAATCACATACTAAGATTCAGTGAACAAGTGGTCAGTAGAAATAGGGCGCGTTGTTGATGAGGATAATCCGCAAGGCATAGACGCCGATCAGCACCACCAGCGGGGTCAAATCCAACCCGCCCATATTGGGTAGAACGCGGCGGATCGGACCGTAAATAGGCTCTAAAATGCGATTTAACCCGTACCAGATTTGTGCGACCAGTTGTTGGTGCAGGTTGAGCACCTGAAAGTTGATCAGCCAGCTCATGATCACATGGGCCAGAATGATGAACCAGACAATGTCCAGGATCAGCAGCAGGATTTGGATCAGCGACAGCATGGGGTCTCCGTTTTCTTGTTGGTCGAGACCTAAGCACCCTTTCAGCAAAGAGCAAGTAGGCTGAACTCTGCGCTTGCGAATTGCCCCAAAGCCCCGTTTTATGACCGCAACAAGAAAACAGGGGCAGAAATGGCAGAAATATCCAAGCGCAGGCGTATCTGGGGCTGGTGGTTCTTCGATTGGGCCAGTCAGCCCTATCACACCCTTTTGGTAACGTTCGTGTTCGGCCCTTATTTCGCAGGCGTCGCTGCGGAGTATTATCTGGCATCCGGCCTGGACGCAGGGTCTGCAGACGCACAGGCACAGGTGGTCTGGGCCAACTGCATGACCATAGTCGGTTTGATTATTGCCTTCGGTGCGCCGCTGATGGGGGCGATGGCTGATGTGTCGGGTCGGCGCATCCCCTGGATATTCGCCTTTTCCGTGATGTACGCCGTAGGTTCCGGCGCGCTTTGGTACACGATGCCCGACGGCTCGAACATGTGGTTGATGCTGTCTGCCTTCGGTCTGGGTTTCATCGGTGCGGAGTACGCCCTGATCTTCATCAATTCCCAACTGCCCGATCTGGGTGATGACAGCGAAGTGGGCGAAATCTCTGGCTCGGGCTTTGCTTTTGGCTATTTCGGTGGCCTGATCTCGCTGGCAATCATGCTTGCGCTGTTTGTGGAGCAGGCCAACGGCAAAACGCTGATCGGAATGGACCCCTTGTTTGGGCTGGATGCGTCGCAACAGCAGGGCACGCGCTTTGTTGGCCCGTTTACTGCCGGATGGTTCATTCTGTTCATGGTGCCCTACTTCCTTTGGGTCCATGACGGCGAACCGAGAAACAAAAAGGGCAGCGTTGCCGAGGCGCTGCGACTGTTGGCAAAATCAGTGTCTAACTTGCGCCATCGCACCAGTTTGGCCAGTTACCTGGGCTCATCCATGTTCTATCGGGATGCGCTGAACGGGCTTTACAGTTTTGGCGGGGTCTATGCCCGGCTGGTGTTGGAATGGGACCTGATCAAGATCGGTGTTTTCGGCATCGTCAGCGTTCTGGCCGCAGCGGCCTTTTCCTGGGTGGGCGGCAAACTGGATAAGAAATATGGCCCCAAGCCCGTGATTATCGTTGCGATCTGGGTGTTGATCCTTGTCTGCATCACCATCGTCTCAATGGACCGGTCCCAGATATTTGGTATCGCCATGTCCGAAGGGTCAGGCTTGCCGGATGTGGTTTTCTTTGGTTGCGGTATACTGATCGGAGGCATGGGCGGCATTCTACAGTCCTGTAGCCGGTCGATGATGGTCCGGCATACGGACCCGGCAACCCCCGTCGAGAGCTTTGGCCTTTATGGTCTGTCGGGTCGTGCCACCGCCTTTGCTGCGCCACTTCTGATCGGGATCGCCACCACGGTGACCGGTAGCGCTCGTCTGGGGGTGTCACCCATCGTTCTGTTGTTTATTCTGGGTCTATTCCTGATGCGCTGGGTGAGACCTGAAGGGGATCAGAGCAGATGAAAATAAAACGCTTTTTGATCGTTTTGGCTGCGCTTGCTTTTGCAGGCACTGCGGCGGCAGAACCGCTGGCAAAGCAGTTGTTCGGGGCGCAGAAACAAGCTTCCCAGCAAAAACCGGCCGCTTTCGGCAGTTATTCGCGCGGATGTGCTGCGGGGGCAATTCAACTGCCTGAAACGGGGCCTACATGGCAGGCAATGCGCTTGTCGCGCAATCGCAACTGGGGGCATCCGCAGACGATTGACTACGTTCAGGACCTCAGCAGGTTTGCAGCCAGCCAGCCGGGATGGAACGGTCTCTATATAGGGGATATCAGCCAGCCACGCGGCGGGCCGATGACCTCGGGCCATCGCAGTCATCAGTTGGGGCTGGACATCGATGTCTGGATGTTGCCCGGCGATAACATGCGCCTGAGCCGCAAGTCTCGCGAAAACATCTCGTCCATCTCTCTTCGTCGTTCCAATGGCGCTTACGTCAACGGAAACTGGACCAAGCAGCATCATGCGCTGTTGCGCGAAGCGGCAAAAGACAAGCGCGTCGCCCGGATCTTCGTGTTTCCTGGGGCCAAGGTTCAGATGTGCGACGATGAAAAGGGGAACCGCGACTATCTACGTAAGATAAGGCCCTGGTGGGGACATCACTATCATTTCCACGTGCGACTGAACTGTCCCAGAGGGTCAAAGGGCTGCGTGAATCAAGACCCACCCCCCAAGGGCGATGGCTGCGCTGAGGCCCGTCAATGGGTGCACAACATCCTGAACCCGCCGCCACCCGATCCGAATGCGCCGCCGCCGAAGAAACGCCGGGAATACGTTCTGTCCGACTTGCCGCAACAATGCTCCGCCGTTTTGCAATCCAACTGAGTGTAGCGCTGTTTCTTGCCCCGGTGGCCGCCGCGCTGGATGTGAAATCCGCAGCCCACCTGAATAGTTTCGTTTGGCGGCATCCAGCAAGTTGGTTTGGCGGGTTTTCAGCGCTTCACATCTCGGACGATGGACGCCATATGATTGCGCTTAGCGACCGGGCGCGGATCGTGACTGCGCTGATTGAGCGGCGCGAAGGCCAGATCGCGGATATTCACGTTCTTGGTCAATGGCCGGTGCTGTCCAGCAATGGGCACATCATGAAAGGCGGCGTAGGTGACTCCGAAGGGATCGCAGTGACGCCGGATAGCGGGATATTCATCTCGTTCGAAGGGGTGCACCGTGTCGCCTATTACCCTGCGCAGGGCTCCAGCGCGCGCGTATTGCCACGCCCGAATGCGTTCCGGAACCTTGCCGAAAATGGTTCTTTCGAAGCTCTGGCCATTGATGGACGCGGCTGGCTTTACACTTTGCCGGAAAAGAACCGCACCGCTAAGGGGGACATTCCGGTTTACCGTTGGAATGGCGACACATGGTCGACCCCGTTTGTTCTGCCACAGCGTGGCGGCTTTAAACCCGTTGCCGCGGATTTCGGTCCCGATGGGCGGTTTTACGTTTTGGAACGCAAGGTATCCTTGGTCGGTTTCCGATCACGACTGCGGCGATGGGTCGTGGTAAACGAGAAACCAGGCGCCGAGGAAACCCTGTTCGAAACCGGAACGGGCGCGCATGACAACCTCGAAGGATTGTCGGTCTGGCGCGACGGGCAGGGCCTGTTGCGCGCCACGATGATCTCTGATGACAACTTTCTGGCGGTGCAGCGGACCGAACTTGTGGAATACCTGCTGCCCGATTGACAGGGCGCAGGCAAAGGTCTAAAGGCACGGCTTGCCTTGGGACGGTCCCTTGGCCAAGTCGCCGCTACCTTGTCAAAACGGGCATCAAAACATGCAACGTAACTTTATTCCCGGCATTATTGCCATGGCCGCCATTGTTGTGGCCTCGAACATTCTGGTCCAGTTCCTGATCCTTGACGGGCTGCTGACTTGGGGTGCTTTCACCTATCCGCTGGCCTTTCTGGTCACTGACATCATGAACCGCGTCTATGGCGTTGGTCCGGCCCGCAAGGTCGTGTTTGCCGGATTTGTCACCGGTGTCATCTGTTCGCTGATCGGCAGCCAGATCATGTTGCAGGGTGACGGGTTCACCTATGCTGCCGTACCGCTGCGCATCGCCGTTGCATCGGGAACCGCTTTCCTGATCGCGCAACTGACGGATGTTACCGTGTTCAATTCCCTACGCGGTGGTCGCTGGTGGCGTGCGCCGCTGGTGTCGACGCTGGTAGGGTCGGCACTGGATACCGCGATCTTCTTCACGCTTGCCTTTTCGGCTTCGGTCACCTTCTTCGGCGCCAATGCCGACGCTGCAATCAACTGGGCGTGGGAACCTGTTCCTTTCATGCTGTCCGGCCCGATGGCACCGCTTTGGGTGACGCTGGCTTTTGCGGACTGGATGGTGAAGCTTTCACTGGCGCTGATCGCCCTGATCCCGTTCAAGGTGATCGTTGCGCGGCTGACTGCGCAGCCTGTGTAAAAAAACGCTTTGAGAATGGCACAACTTGTGGCACGCTTCTTTTCAACCGCAACAGATAGAAAAGGAGGTGATCCAGTGTCAAGAAAGAGATTGGAGAGAGGTGTCGGAACAACCGGGGGGATCGCCCGTTAGGGCAGCCCTTGGCGGAGCGCTCGCTCCGGCTGGTCGATTGATCTAACCGACCCGACCTCCTGAACTTTCGAAGGGCCGTCCTGCTGGGGCGGCCCTTTTTGTTCCCGTCACCTTCTGGGGGCGGTCAAAATTCACTATGCGCTGGGGCTGGCTGAGTTCGATCCAATGTTAGAACCCGATCGCGGCAAAGGCGTGAATACGTGTTGTCAAAGCTTCGGTGCCTGGCCGCGTGCACTTGATGTCTGGCAAAGCTGCCGAGCGGCCTGACCCGGATATCCTTCTTCCTCGCTTTCATCGAACACGACATAGGCGGCATAAGCGAATCTGGGTGCCGTTTCGACCAGCTTGAGCCACCCGTTGCAAAGTTCCGGTTCGACAACGCGCCTAGGGAAATATCCGGCCGAGGGAACCGACCGAAGATATTGCAGGCCGAGGGTGCCTATGCCCAGCTGAAGGCGCGGCGCATCAAGCCCTGGAAAGTTCAGCATATGATCGGCGCGAAACTCCGGGCCCCAGTCTATCAGGATATAAGCGTTGCCCAGATCAGCGGGGAGGGCTTCCGGGCCGCTGCTGACAAGAACAAACTCGTCCTCGAAAAGCTGTAGCGCGGTCAAGCCAGGTGCGTTTCGCGGCCGGTACATGATGGCAAGATCCAGGTTGCCTTCCTCGATCTCGCGCGTGAGTGTTTCCGACGGGGCCGCTGTCGCCCGGATAGCGACGTCAGGAAGTGCCGCCATCAACTCGGGAAGGGCGTTGATCAGATAGCCGTCCCAAAGGCTTGGTGTTGCGCCGATTTCCAAAGCAGCTGCCATCGAGGCAGGCAGACCGGCATCCAGCTTGGCCTGGGTCCACGTTCGCACCAGAACCTGTGCATGTTTGAGGAAATGCCGCCCGGCAATGGTCAAGGTCGCACCAGACTTGCTGCGTTCAAACACGGGCTGTCCAAGCTGTTGTTCGAGCGTTCGGATTCGCATGCTAACGGTCGATTGCGTAACATGGACCTTGTCCGCTGCATCAAGAAAAGTGCCGGTTTCAACGACCGCAAGGAAGGTTCGGGCGAGTTCAATATCCATCGTTCACCTATTTGAATATTCGATATTATTGGCGATATAAATTCGTTATTCAACGCTATGCGAATGTGCGATATACGCCTTGTAGCGCGAAAGTGCCCCCACCGGATCGGACCGCCAATCAACAGTTTTCATCGCAAAGTGGACAACCCGATCTGCGGAACAGGTGCAATCTGTCTGCCTTAGATAAGCCTCCGACACCCTAGCGCTGCACCAACCCCTTAATGGGTAAACCGCCCATTCCCTGATGGAGAACAAAATGAGTCGAGTTTCTGTTGTTGCTCTGCTCGCGTCATTCCTTGCCCTTCCGGCCGCTGCGTTGCCGGTAGGACTGGACACGGACGGTGATGGTCTGGCTTCGCTGACCGAGCTACAGACAAAGTACCCCGATATTACCAGTGAGAGCTTTGCCGAAATTGACACGGATGCCGATGGTTTCGTCAATGACGAAGAAATGGTCGCCGCGGTCGAGGCCGAGTTGCTTCCTGATCCCAAAGGTGACGAATAAGCCGGGGTTGCCAAGAACATGAGAAACCCCTCTCCACCCTACAGGTGGATGCTTGCCGGGATGGGTATCTGGTTAGTGCTGTCCCCATTTGTACTGTTCAGCCAGAAAACCCTAGCTCACGGTTCGTCTGACCGTGAGTCGCTCGCCTTCATGACGATCGGTATTGGTGTGTTGGTCATGTCAGGCGCTAGCGGCCGGGGCCACCTTCTCGCACGGGTGGCTCCGGTATTGGCGGTTGGGGCAATACTGATCGCCGCGCCGGAGGTGCTGCATTTTACCGGTCATGGTGTGGCAGTGGCAAATGCTTGGCTCACGGGATCTGCGCTGATCGCGCTCGCCGCTTGGGAGGCGCTGGCGAGCAACAGATTGCGTGCAATCCTGTAGGCTGGCGCGGGGCGGGCAACTGCCCCGCGTTTTCTTTTGGCTCCAAAATCTAAATGATCTCGTCCTCATCGAACATCGGATCGCCGTCAAGCTGGCTGGCAATCGTATCGACCCGCATTTCGACATCCGAGCCGGTCGTTTCAGCTATATGAAACAACGCGTCGCCTTCATGAACGACAGGCAGATTTGTACGCCCAACGATGATACCCGTGGTTTCGCAGATGATATCGGTCCTGAGTTCTCCGAACGGGTCGGAAATGCGTCCAAGCAGGTCACCAGCGGCGACGTATTCTCCGGCGGCTTTGAAAGTCCGCAACAGGCCACCGGCGGGCGCGCGCATCCACGAACTTGACCTGACATGGACAGGCTTTTCGCGCACAGCGGCGATGCCACGCTTGGCAACCATTCCCTTTGCGTTCATCACCCGAAGGATGCCTGCAACCCCCGCCCGCGCAGACAGTTCGTCGAAACGCAGACCCTCACCACCTTCGAACAGCAGGATATCCACACCACGCTCTTGCGCGGCCTTGCGCAGTGACCCGTCGCGCAGCTTTGAAATCAGCACAACAGGCGCACCGAACGCATCAGCGTATTTGAGGGTGACATCCGAAGCCGGAGAGACGCGGATCTGCGGCAGATTGGTGCGGTGTATCGCGGCAGAATGAAGATCAATCCCCAGGTCCGACCGCTCGACGATCTCGGTCATGAAAAGATGCGCCAGCCGACCGGCCAGCGACCCTCCTTCGCTGCCGGGGAAGGATCGGTTCAGGTCGCGCCTGTCAGGAAGGTATCGGGAATGTGTCATGAAACCAAAGGCATTCACGATCGGGATAACCAGCAAGGTACCCGCAAGCTTGTCAAGCTGTGGCGCCCGAAGCAGCCGCCGTGCGATCTCCACGCCGATCACCTCATCGCCGTGAACGGCGGCACTGACAAACAGGACCGGTCCGGGGCGGCGGCCGTGAACCACGTGTACTGACATGCTCACTGGGGTATGATCCGACAGCACGCTGACCGGCAAATCCAGAGTGGTTCGTGTACCGGGCGGTACGCGAAAACCCCCGATTTCAAAGGGACCGCGCATCGCCTCTACCCACGGCCTCGTGTCTTCGTGTTGCCTTTGGCCGCATTCTTTTCGAGAAATTCGATGATTTTGCCCGCGACATCGATGCCGGTGGCCTTTTCAACGCCTTCAAGCCCGGGTGAGGAGTTCACTTCCATAACCACGGCACCGTGATTGGCCCGCAGCATATCGACACCACAGACATTCAGGCCCATCGCTTTGGCCGCACGCACGGCTGTCGAGCGTTCCTCGGGCGAGATTCTGATGGGCTTGGCGCTGCCACCCCGATGCAGGTTTGATCTGAACTCGCCCTCGGCCCCTTTTCGTTGCATCGCCGCGATCACCTTTCCACCGACCACAAGCGCACGAATATCCGTGCCGCCTGCTTCCTTGATGAACTCCTGTACCATGATGTTGACCTTGGCACCGCGAAACGCCTCGACCACGGATTTTGCCGACCGGTTTGAATCCGCAAGCACCACGCCGATGCCCTGCGTGCCCTCCAGCAGCTTGACCACCAGCGGAGCGTCCCCTGCCAGTTTGAGAACTTCGTCGGTCTGTTTCGGGTCATGCGCGAAGGTGGTGACCGGCAATCCGATCCCGTCACGTGCCATCAGCTGCATGGACCGCAACTTGTCACGGGATCTGCCAATTGCAACCGACTCGTTGAGCGGAAAGACACCCATGATTTCGAACTGCCGCAACACGGCCAGCCCATAGAATGTGACCGAAGCGCCGATCCGTGGGATCACCGCGTCATAGCGCCCAAGCTTCTTACCGTCGTAATAAACCTCGGGTCGGCGCGACGCGATATTCATGTAACAGCGTAGCGTGTTCACGATATCCAACTGGTGCCCGCGTTGTTCAGCAGCCTCTTTCAGACGCTGGTGGGAATACAGGTTTGGATTCCGGGCAAGCATGACAAGCTTCATTGATGTCGTCCTTCTGCGTCCTTGGATCTTGTCTTGCTTTTCATCTTTTTCGGATCTTTTCGTGCATCCAGAAGATATGAGTGGCCGGGATCGACAAGGATCCCACGCCTGCGAATGGCGGTACGGCCAAGGATCAGATCAAACTCCATCCTCGCGCGATTGGCCAGCGAAACGTCGATTAGCCACCGATGCCGTCCAAGCAGAAGCTGTGTTCTGACGATCAACCGGCGTTCCGGAATGCCACCAGTGTTCTTGATTTCCCGCTCGTCTACAACCCGCGTACGCACCCGGCCCGATGACCGGCGGTTATGGACCGGGATCATGAACTCGACCCATCGTTCGCCATCAACCTCGAACACGGTCTGGTCCACGGCATGCAGGGCTGCGGTTCTGGCACCTGTGTCTATCTTTGCCGGAATATGCTCGATCCCGAAATCAGGCAGGCTGATCCGCTCGCGCCATCCTATGACTTCGGGGTATCCTGTTTGTTTGACCATGGCGACTAAGCCACGCTGTCATCATTGGCGCGCCGGTAATTCACAAACGAATTCGCGCTCATTACAACGTAAAAACTATCCATATCGATTAACACGTACCCAAGTTCAAAAAGCGCGATCGACAGGGCGCGGATATCTGTTTCATACAAACGCCTGCGCCTGGCGATCCGACGCACCAGCTTGTCCGGAATGCGATACCGTCCGCTGACCTTGCCGCCAAACTCCTGATCGTACAAGGCGGCCAGACGTTCGGCTGCGGCTGATATCCAGTCATTTTCCTGCATGCACTTTCTTACAAATCAGAAATTTTATTGTCTATAGGCAAATATTTTCTGTTATATGGGTGAAAGTAAGAAACTTTTACCCCCACAGGTCGGCGGATGAGCGATACGGACTCCTTACCAAGGGAAACAGGGACGCAGCTTCAGCTGGCGTTGGAAAATCGCGACGGGGCGGCGCTGGCAGACCTGCTTGATCCGCTTTCGCTCAGCGATGCCTTGCGGGAATTGCTCAACCTGCCCGTTGACCAGCGAAGCGCCGCGCTCTCGTTGCTGCCGCCGGAACGTGCGGCCGAACTGGTCGAAGAAGCGCCAAACGCGCTGGCGGTCGATCTTGTTGAACGCATGTTTTCCGATCAGGCCGCCGAAATTATCCTTGAGCTGGATTCCGACATTCAGGCGGATGTCATCGGGGAACTTGAAGACGCCGATGCAGAAGCGATCCTTGCCCGGATGAATCCGGAAGATGCGGCGGATGTCCGGCGACTGGTCGAGTATGACGACGATGTCGCCGGTGGTCTGATGGTGGCCGAAGCCTTTACCTTTTCCGATGGTGATACAGTCGGAAAGGTTCTGCGGCGTTTCGCTCATGAAGAGTACGACCTTGAACGTTACCGTGGCCAGCACCCTTACGTTTTGAATTCCGATGGCGTGCCTGTCGGGGTGCTTTCATTACGTAGCCTGCTGTCCACACGGCGAAGCATCAAACTCACCGATATCATGGTGCCCCCTATCACGGTTCCGGCCAGCATGCCGCTGGAAGAACTGGAGGACCTTTTCGATGAGCACCCTTTTCTTGGGTTGCCGGTTGTCGAAACGGACGGGAATCTTGTGGGTGTCGTTTCCCGCTCTGCCGTGAATGAGGCCCTGCTGAAGCGCGCGGAATCGGCAAGCCTGAAACGCCATGGTGTCTTTGGAGACGAACTGCGATCGATGCCTTTGCCGCTCAGGGCGCGGCGGCGGCTTCAATGGCTGTCGGCCAACATAGTGCTCAACGTGATCGCGGCCAGCGTGATTGCCGCCTATGAACAGACCCTTTCTGCCGTGATCGCTCTGGCTGTGTTTCTGCCGATGGTCTCGGATATGAGCGGTTGTTCCGGCAATCAGGCCGTTGCGGTCAGCATGCGCGAGCTGTCGCTTGGTCTGGTCCGGCCCATTGATGCTATGCGGGTCTGGATAAAAGAGGTTTCGGTCGGCATCATCAACGGCTGTGTCCTTGGCCTGCTGATCGGACTCGTTGCCTGGATGTGGAAAGGAAACCCGTTTCTGGGTTTGGTGATTGGCGGCGCGCTGGGTTTGAACACGATCATCGCGGTATCGATCGGTGGCGTTCTGCCTTTGCTGTTAAAGCGCATCGGTCAGGACCCGGCGGTCGCCAGTGGCCCTTTGCTGACAACGATCACGGATATGGCAGGGTTTTTCCTGGTCCTGAGCCTTGCAACAGCGATGATGCCGCTCCTGAATTAGTGTTTTTCATGCGCCCTGATCAACACAGGGGTCGGGCGCTCAACCACGAGGAAGAGATGACGATCTCAAGCATTGTCAAAACGCAGAACCTTAAAAAGCCGCCATTTTGCGACACTGACACAACGGTGTTCGACGCGGCCGTCACCATTGCGTTGCTGGATGTGAACGCGCTGGCGGTTCTCAGCGAAGGGAAGCTGGTCGGGATAATCACGGATCATGACGTGCTGCTGTGCCTGGCAGATTCCGGCTCAGCTTTCTACAAGCAGACAGTGGGTGACTGGATGACGGAAAAACCTGTCACCTGCGCGCTGGGCTCGAAGTTGTCCAATGGTCTTAATCTGATGGCCAAACACAAAATCCGAAATCTTGTCGTAACTCAGAATGGAAAAGCAATTGCCATCGTCAGTAGTAAAGAAATCCTGGCACGGGTGCATGAGGAAGACGAGTTGGAGCTGAATGTGTTGCGTGACATCGCCCGCGGTGCTCAGGGCCAATCAATAGCCTGACACCCCGGTTCCATGTCTGCTCACTCTTCATTCAGGGCCGCTATGGAAAGTCACTGTTAAAGATGGAAATGCTGACTTTCCAGGTGCCATCTGTCTGGCGTTTCAGGGCGTTCACAAACTTCCCTTTCTCCGGCGGGTCAGAATCAGCGATAGCAAAAGACCCGACCTGATAGGCAGTATCGCCATCCACACTGAAATCGATCAACTCATTTGTATGCGTTCCACCGGTGTTTTCTTTCATTCTTTCCCGATAGGCTGCGATGAACGCCTCGCGCCCGCGCAGCAGGGGTTCTCCGGGCGCCAACAACATGACGTCTTCGGTAAAGAACGCAGCGCAGCCAGCAGCATCGCCTCGGTTAAATGCCTGATTGTACGCTTCATCAAAGTCTTCGAGCACGCGCCTCATATCCATGACGATCCCTTTCACAACCAACATTCACGAAAGATCGTTGCAGCCCTTCGCGCATTCGATTCTGCATAAGTAACGCAATATGGCCACAGCGTTGGCGGCACCTGACGTTAAATGAGCTGGGCTTGGAATACCTGACGGCGAACGCAACTGATGCGAACGGACGTCCCAGCCACCGCCAGGATTCTGCATTGCGCGAACTGCCAAAGCAGGCTTGATCGCACATATGCACTGCGCTAGGCACCGAGGATGAGGAGACTTGCTGAAATGCTGTGCCGCTATGGCTTACGCCCGCCCGCCTGTTGCGGGTTTCCGACGGCTCGGGTCAGGATCGCGACTCTTCCTTTTCATTCGCCCAAGTCACCAAGCTGACACTGACATGCTGCGCATCACCGAAGATATTGCTCTGCAAGACTGGGAAATGACCGAAAGCTTTGTACGATCGTCCGGTCCCGGAGGGCAGAATGTCAACAAGGTGTCGACCGCAGTCGAGCTGCGCTTCGAAGCGGTACGCTCACCGTCCTTGCCCGATCCGGTCAAAGCCCGGCTAAAGCGACTGGCCGGGCGACGCTGGACCAAAGATGGCGCAATCATCATTCAATGTGAGGAAACACGCTCGCAGGCCCGCAACCGTGAAATCGCGCGCGCGAGGCTGGCAGAACTGATCGCCCGCGCGCTGGTCAAACCCAAACGGCGGATCGCAACGAAACCGACCTATGGTTCGGTCAAGCGTCGACTTGCCGCGAAAAAGGCGCGTGGCGACGTCAAGGCGCTGCGGGGCAAGGTGTCTGAAGATTGATCTGGCATCTTGCCGGGGCGTTGATAGTCTGGCCCGCAAAGGCTGCAAAAGGGCAACGTCATGAGGCTGGAGGGAAAAACCGCAATCGTCACCGGTGGTGCATCGGGTTTTGGCGCGGGGATCGTGCAGAAATTCCTGGCCGAAGGCGCACGCGTCATGATCGCGGACATCAATGGTGACGCAGCCGCTGATATGGCGGGGCAACTTGGGGCCGGGGTATTGGCGCACCAGGTCGACGTCGGCAATAGGGCTTCAGTTCAAAAGATGGCGGACACGGCACTCGCCGCCTTTGGGGCGCTCGATATTCTGGTAAACAACGCAGGTGTCACCCACTTGCCAACCCCTCTGGAAAATGTCACCGAGGATGATTTCGACCGGGTCTTCAAGGTGAACATGAAGTCCGTCTATCTGACCGCCCGGGCATTTGTTCCCCATATGAAGGCGCGCGGCGCGGGTGCAATTCTGAACGTAGCCTCGACGGCGGGCCTGTCTCCGCGCCCGAATCTGAACTGGTACAACGCGTCCAAAGGGTGGATGATCACGGCAACCAAGACCATGGCGGTCGAACTGGCCCCAACCGGCATACGCGTGAACGCGATCTGCCCAGTGGCGGGCGAAACACCGCTGTTGAAATCTTTCATGGGCGAAGACACGCCCGAGATCCGCGCCAAGTTCCTGGCGACCATCCCACTGGGACGGTTTTCAACACCCGAAGATATGGCCAACGCCGCCTGTTTCCTGTGTTCGGACGAGGCCAGCATGATCACCGGCACCGCGCTCGAGGTCGATGGCGGCCGATGTATCTGATCCGATCTTCATCTGGCCAAAAATATCCCCGCCGGAGGCAGCGCGCGCCCGCGCGCTTCCCCGCACCAATCCCGAGTTCAAGATGATCCCTGGACCAAGAAACCTGATTACCGATGTCCCCGGCCTGGCAGTTGGAAACGCTCAGGACGATGCGCTGAAGTCCGGGACCACGGTCCTCACGGCAGATAAACCGTTCGTTGCGTCGGTCCATGTGATGGGCGGGGCACCTGGTACGCGCGAAACCGATCTGCTTGCGCCTGATAAAACCGTCACAGGGGTGGACGCGCTGGTTCTGTCCGGCGGATCGGCCTTTGGACTGGACGCCTGCTCGGGTGTTTCAGATGCGATGTGGGCTGAAGGGCGCGGGTTTCCCGTCAGTTCAGCGAAGGTTCCGATCATTCCCGGCGCGATCCTGTTTGACCTGCTCAATGGCGGTGCAAAGGATTGGGCGGAAAACCCCTATCGTGCGCTGGGGCGGGCTGCTTATCTGGGCGCTTCAAAAGATTTTGATTTGGGGTCCGTCGGGGCGGGCACCGGGGCGTTGGCCGCAATGCAGAAGGGCGGGCTTGGCTCTGCCTCGTCCATTCTGCCTGATGGAGTCACGGTCGGGGCCCTCGTTGCGGCGAACCCGCTGGGCAGTGTCACAACACCGGGTGACCGGCATTTCTGGGCAGCCCCCTTCGAAGTTGGCGATGAATTTGGCGGGCTGGGCCCCGATATGTCGCCGGATCAAAGCCGGATCCGCCGCAGCCGCAAGGCGTTGGCCATGAGTCCAGCGGAACCCGAACAGACAAACACGACCATCGCCATTGTCGCCACCGATGCCGTTCTGACCAAACCACAATGCCAGCGCCTTGCAGTAGCGGCGCATGACGGAATCGCGCGGGCCATCCTGCCTGCCCATACCCCCAACGACGGCGATTTGGTCTTTGCCCTCAGCACAGCAGCACGTCCGTTGCAGTCAGAGGCCGATCTCACTCTGATCGGGCACGCGGCCTCGCTGTGCCTGTCCCGGGCCATTGCGCGGGCGGTCTATCTGGCGACCCCGGCGGAAGGAGACCTGTTGCCCTGCTGGACCACTGTACATGACTTAAGTTAAGGACACACCATGTGTCGCAGTGGCACTGTAGATGCGCGCGGCAATCCGCGCGTTGACACTTTTATGCGCCGGGGGTCCATTCGGTGCAGCCAATTTGTATCGGAGCACAAGCTATGAATCGTATCCTCACTATCGCAATCGCTGGCCTGCTGGCGCTGCCCGCTCATGCCGAAGGCGATGCCGAAGCCGGTGAGAAAGCTTTCAACAAATGCAAGTCCTGCCACATGATCGCTGATCCGGCCGGAGAAGTCATCGTCAAAGGCGGAAAAACTGGCCCCAACCTCTATGGCGTCGCTGGCCGCACTGCCGGAACCTACGAAGACTTCAAATATGGCGACAGCATCGTCGCAGCCGGTGAGAAGGGTTTGGTCTGGGGTGAGGCGTCCTTTGTGGAATACACGCAGGACCCTAAGGGCTTCCTGCAATCTTATCTGGACGACACTGCTGCCAAGTCGAAAATGACCTTCAAGCTGAAAAGTGGCAGTGAAGACGTCTTTGCCTATATCGTCAGTGTATCAGGCGAATAAACGCTAACATTGTGCACCCACGCACAAGGACCAAAGGCCGCAGCCCCTGCGGCCTTTGGTGCGATTGATACCAGTGTAGAACAGCGCCACTTTGGTATCTGACGGCAAACCGCAGAGTGTGCCGCAACGCCAAGCCGACCCGGCAATAGCTAAACCCAACATCAGCGCCCGTCAGGCGGATTGGCAGCAGGAGAGGACAGATGGGCATTATGATCCCGGCTTGGGTTGATGGTGAATTGACCCCGGTAGACAAACTTGAAGCTCACGAAAAGGGCCTCAAGCACAAGGCCGTGTCGGTGTTTGTCGTAAGGGGCACCGAGATTTTGTTGCAGCGCCGGGCGCTGGGCAAGTACCACACGCCCGGCCTGTGGGCGAACACTTGCTGCACGCATCCCGACTGGGACGAAAGCTCGTCAACCTGCGCCGTGCGCCGCTTGAATGAAGAGCTGGGGATCACAGGTCTTTACCCTGAATACCGTCACCGTTTGGAATACCACGCCGATGTTGGGAACGGCATGGTGGAAAACGAAGTGGTCGACGTTTTTCTGGCCCATGTGCGCGGACCGCTGAAAATAGCGCCTAATCCGGACGAAGTCATGGATATCCGCTGGATCGACTACCATGACCTGTTGGCCGAAGTGGCCCGCCACCCGGACCGGTTTACACCGTGGCTCAAGATCTACCTGCACAACCATGCGGACACGATTTTCGGCCCGGACCTGATCATTTCAGCCAAATCCTGACGCACTCCGAAAATCCCTGCCTTGCAAGGGCGGCCCAAGCCGCCTAAATCAACGCGTCATGGCCAAGCAGAAGACAGACCCGAATTACAAGGTAATCGCCGAAAACCGGCGCGCCCGCTTCGATTACGCAATCGAAGAGGACATTGAATGTGGCATCATCCTGCAAGGGTCCGAGGTCAAATCCCTGCGCGCGGGCGGCTCGAACATCGCCGAAAGCTATGCCACGGTCGATGACGGAGAGCTCTGGCTGGTCAACAGTTATATCGCGCCGTATGAGCAGGCCAAGATGTTCAAGCACGAAGAACGTCGCCGCCGCAAACTGCTGGTGTCCCGCAAGCAGATGTCGAACCTGTGGAACGCGACGCAGCGCAAGGGCATGACACTGGTGCCGCTGGTTCTGTATTTCAACCACAGAGGACTGGCCAAGGTCAAAATCGGCATCGCCAAGGGTAAGAAAACCCACGACAAGCGCGAAACTCAGGCCAAGCGTGACTGGTCAAGGCAGAAGCAGCGCTTGTTGAAAGATCACAGCTAGAACGCCATCGCCGCCTGAACCGCCCGTTGCCAGCGATCATAGGCCGCGTCGCGTTCGGCTTGTTCTTGCGTGGGCTCGAACCGGCGGTCCAGCGCCCATGTTTGGGCAAAACCGGCCTGATCCGGGTATATCCCGGCTTTCATACCTGCCAGCCATGCGGCGCCAAGGGCGGTCGTTTCCTGCATAACCGGGCGATCCACCGGGGCACCCAGACAATCTGAAAGACCTTGCATTGTCCAGTCAGATGCACTCATCCCGCCATCGACGCGCAGGATGACATCCGCCTCGGCCCCCCAGTCGCCCTGCATGGCGTGCCACAGGTCGCGGGTCTGAAAGGCGATGCTTTCCAGCGTGGCGCGGGCAATCTCGGCCCGGCCGGAATTGCGCGTCAGACCGAACATCGCACCGCGGCAATCCGGCTTCCAGTAAGGAGCCCCAAGACCCGTGAAGGCTGGCACCAGGATCACATGCTGGTTCGGGTCGGCCTGCGCCGCCAGATCGCCGCTTTGCGGGGCCGAATCGATGATCTGCAACGCATCACGCAGCCATTGCACGGCGGCCCCGGCGATAAAGATCGACCCTTCCAGCGCATAGGTGCGCTGACCGTCCAATTGGTAAGCGATTGTCGTCAGAAGACGGTTTTTCGATTCAACCGGCTGCGCACCTGTGTTCAGCAGTGCGAAACAGCCCGTGCCATAGGTTGATTTCATCATACCGGGCTGGAAACAGGCCTGACCGATGGTGGCTGCCTGCTGATCGCCTGCCACACCCAGAATGGGGATGTTCCCACCAAGCAAGGTGGTTGCGCCGAAATCCGAGGCGCAATCCTGCACGTTCGGCAACATATGAACGGGTACATCCAGCAACTCGCAAATCTCAGCACTCCAGGCGCCTTTGTGAATGTCGAACAGCAGGGTGCGGGCGGCGTTGGTGGCGTCAGTGGTATGGACACGACCTTCGGTCAGACGCCAGATCAGGAAACTGTCGATGGTGCCGAACAGCAACTCTCCGGCCTCAGCCCGCGCGCGTGCGCCTGAAACGGTGTCCAGCAGCCATTTGACCTTGGTGCCCGAGAAATAAGGGTCCAGCAGAAGGCCGGTTTGGGCGGTGACGTCATCCTCACACCCGGCTTGCTTGTAGCGGGCGCAGATTTCTGCGGTGCGGCGGTCCTGCCAGACAATCGCGTTATGGATGGCCTTGCCGGTCTGCTTGTCCCAGACCACGGTGGTTTCACGCTGGTTGGTGATGCCGATGCCGGTGATCTGGTCAGCCGAAACACCGACGCTTTTCATTACCTCGCGACACACATGCAGAACGCTGGACCAGATATCCTCGGGGTCGTGTTCAACCCAACCTTCTTGCGGGAAATGCTGGGGGAACTCCTGCTGAGCGGTGCCAACACGGTTCATCTGCCCGTCGAACAGGATCGCGCGCGAGGACGTGGTGCCCTGATCAATTGCTAAAATATAGGTCATGTCCGCTCTCCCCCGGTGTCATTTTGCGCGACTTTAGCGCAAACAACGGCGCCGGGGCCAGAGCAGAAATCAGACCGGATCGACGGGAATATTGTCGATCAGGCGGACGCCATCGGCCCAGGCCGTGACGAACAAGCGCGCGGGTTTGCAGGCATTGGGCAGGCTTTCCAGCGTCTCGGCGCAGCGCAGATCGATATATTCCACCTCGGTAAAACCAGCGTCCAATAATGCGGCTTTTGCGTCTTGCGCCAGCACCGTGAATTCCTTGCCAGCGGCAAGCTTATCCGCCACCCGCCGCATGACCTCGTTCATGCGGGACGCGACCTTTACGCCCTCGGGCGACAACAGCAGATTGCGCGACGACATCGCCAACCCCGAAGGCTCGCGCACGGTTGGGCAGCCAACAACCTCGATGGGAATGTCCAGATCGCGGGCCATGCGGCGCACCACCAGCAGCTGCTGGTAGTCTTTTTCCCCGAAATAGGCTCGATCCGCCTGCGTTTGCAGGAACAGCTTGGCCACTACAGTTGCCACGCCTTCGAAATGGCCGGGGCGGAAAGGGCCTTCCATCATGTCGGTCAAACCGGCCACGGATACCGTGGTGGAAAAGCCGTCGGGATAGATTTCCTGAAGGTCCGGCACATAGATCGCATCCACGCCATAAGGGGCCAGCTTTTGCGCGTCTTCATGTTCCGTGCGGGGATAGTTCGCCAGATCTTCGGGGTTGTTGAACTGCTTGGGGTTCACAAAGATCGTCACGATCACCCGGTCACAGTTTTCCTTTGCGGCCTGCGCCAGCGACAAATGCCCTTCGTGCAGTGCGCCCATTGTCGGTACAACGCCGATAACGTCACCTGCGCGGTGCCATTCTGTCGTCTTGGTTCGCAGTTCCGCCAGCGAGCGCAGGATCGGCGCGGTCACGTCTTTGGTCCTTTCGCCGGAGCCTGATCAGCAAAGACATGTTCGTCCGCCGGAAATGTCCGCGCACGCACTTCGGCCGCGTATTCTGCGATGGCGGCTTCGGCCAACGGGCCAAGCTCGGCATAGCGTTTGACGAATTTGGGTTTGAAGGCGGTGAAAAAGCCGACCATGTCATCGACGACCAGAATCTGACCGTCACAACCGGCGGACGCTCCGATTCCGATGGTGGGGATGGCAACCTGTTCGGTGATCCTGTCGGCCAGACCTTGCGGCACTTTCTCAAGCACCACGGAAAACGCGCCAGCCTCGGTCACGGCGCGGGCGTCTGCCATGACGGTTTCGGCCTGTTCGTCACGCCCCTGCACCTTGTAGCCGCCCAGTGTGTTGATCGATTGCGGCGTCAGACCGATATGGGCCATCACCGGGATGCCGCGCCTGACCAGAAAGCGGATGGTTTCGGCCATCTCGACACCGCCTTCCAGCTTGGCTGCCCCCGCACCTGTTTCCGCCATCAGCCGCGCCGCGTTGCGAAACGCTTGTGCCGGGCTTTCCTCATAGCTGCCAAACGGCATGTCGATAACCATCATCGCCGTGCTCAGCCCGCGTGCGACGGCCTGACCGTGCAGGATCATCATCTCCATCGTGACACCAAGGGTGGATTCCAGCCCGTGCAAAACCATCCCGACGCTGTCCCCCACAAGAACAAAGTCACAATGCGTGTCCATCAGGCGCGCCATAGGCGTCGTGTATGCGGTCAGCGAGACCAGAGGCACGCCGCCTTTTCGGGCTCGAATATCTTCGGCGTTCGGGGCCTTTTTGCGGGCGGTGGCGCTCATGGTTGGCTCCTGCAGTGCATATGTTGCAGTGCGGCATAGCAGATCAGCCGGGGCCAAAGAAACCCCGGTTGCGCGAACATTCCCTTGATTGACCTCAGGTTTAAAGGAACACTGCCGATAAAACGGCCCGGAAAACATGGGCGCAGATTTTCAGTTGGGAGAGTTCACATGACAAAACACGTGCTTCGGACATTCGCGTCGACCGTGGCGATCGGCGCCAGCCTGTTGGCAACGCAGGTTTTGGCCAAATCCGACATCACCATCGCCATGCAGCTGGAGCCCCCGCATCTAGATCCGACCAGCGCAGCAGCTCAGGCCATCGATTCGGTTGTCTACACCAACATTTTCGAAGGTCTGACCCGTTTCATGGGCGACGGTTCGGTCGTGCCCGGCCTTGCGGAAAGCTGGGAGATTTCCGAAGACGGCAAAACTTATACCTTCAAACTGCGCGATGGCGTGACCTTCCATGACGGCACGACCATGGATGCCGAGGATGTCAAATTCAGCCTTGACCGGGCCACGGCCGAGGACAGCGCCAACGCGCAGAAAGCATTGTTTGCAGGGATCGAAAGCGTCGAGGCCGTGGATCCGCTGACAGTCAGGATCACCCTGGCCGATCCGAACGGTAACTTCCTGTTCAATCTTGCCTGGGGTGACGCGGTGATCGTCGCGCCTGAAAGCATCGAGACCATCAAGACAAGCCCGGTTGGTACCGGCGCTTACACCTTTGGTGACTGGGTTCAGGGCGACAGCATAACACTTAACCGCAACCCCAATTATTGGGGCGATCAACCCGCTTTAGAGACTGCGACGTTCAAATTCATCTCAGACCCGACAGCCGCTTTTGCGGCCATGATGGCCGAAGATGTGGACGTGTTCGACAACTTCCCGGCACCGGAAAACCTGCCCCAGTTTGAAGCTGACCCGCGGTTTCAGGTTCTGGTTGGATCGACCGAGGGTGAAACGATCCTGTCCACCAACAACAAACAGCCGCCATTCAATGATATTCGTGTCCGGCAGGCGTTGGCCCATGCAATTGACCGGCAGGCCATAATCGACGGCGCCATGTTCGGATACGGCACCCCGATCGGGACACACTTCGCGCCACACAACCCCGCTTATGTCGATCTGACGGGCCAGTCTTCTTACGATCCCGAAAAGGCCAGGACTTTGCTGGCAGAGGCGGGATTTGAAAACGGGTTCGAGACAACTCTGCACTTGCCACCGCCATCTTATGCGCGCCGGGGCGGTGAAATTATCGCCGCACAGCTGGCCGAGGTCGGCATCACGGCTGAAATCATCAATGTGGAATGGGCCCAGTGGCTGGAATCGGTGTTCAAAGGCAAAGAGTTTGGCCTGACCATCGTCAGCCACACCGAACCGATGGATATCGGCATCTATGCGCGGCCCGACTATTACTTCCAGTATGACAGCATCGACTTTCAGACGCTGATGGAGACGCTGAATACCACCACCGACCCCGAGGCACGGACCCGTCTTCTGGGTGAGGCACAGCGCCTCATCTCGAACGATTATGTCAACGGGTACCTGTTCCAGCTGGCCAAGCTGGGCGTCGCCAAGGCAGGTGTTCAGGGCCTGTGGGAGAACGCTCCAACTGCGGCTATCGACCTGACTGCCATTTCCTGGTCGGAATGACACCAGTTGGCTGGGCCTGTTTGACGGGCCCAGCCTCACCATTGCGAAATGCGTTTCTTAACGATCATGAATAGCTTTGTTGCCGGAATCCTTCTTTTTCTTTTCGCGTCTGTCCTTCCCGGCGCAGGTTTTGCGCAGGGCTTGTTCCAAGGGCAGCAGGACACGCTTGTGGGAACCCCGGACAACCCGCTGCAAGTCGGGGTTGGTATCAAGATCGACCAGATTACCGGCGTCGATCAGCAGTCCGAAAACTATGGTGCCGTGGTTGTACTGCGGTTCGAATGGACAGACCCGGAACTGGCGTTTGATGCAGCAAGCCTTGGTCGTGATTTTCGGGTTTTTGAACCGCCCGCTTTCGTGAAATACGCCGCTGAGCTGGATGTGGTAACCCCGGCTTTTGTTATCCACAACCAACAGTCCAATCGATGGATTCATGAATCCGCAGTTGCCGTGCGTCATGATGGTCACGTGACTTTTGTCGAAAAATCCTCGCTAACCTTGCAGGCTCCGCATTTCAACTTTCGCAAATACCCGTTCGATACGCAGGAATTTCACTTCGAAGTCGTATCGGTGTTTCCGTCGCAATTCGTTCTCTATCACGCGCTTGATGAATACTCCGGTCTGGGTGACATGCTGGGCGAAGAGGAATGGATACTTGGCAATGCCAGGGCTCTGACGTCAACGACGACCGGTTTGTCGGGCAACGAAAGCGACCGGGTCGAACTTGTCTTCGAAGGCACCCGGCACCTGACATATTACACCATCCGCATTTTCCTGCCGATGCTGGTGCTGATCACGGTGGGATGGGCGCTTTTCTTTCTGGATGAATACCGAAAACGGATCGAGATCGCAGGCGGCAACCTGTTGGTCTTTGTGGCCTTCAACTGGGCCATTTCCGCTGACTTGCCCAAGCTTGGCTATCTGACGTTTCTGGATTTCATTCTGCAATGCATGTTCCTGATGACAGGAACGATTATCGTCTTCAGCGTGATGTTGCGTAAATTGAAAGTTTCCGGTCGGGAAGAGACGGCCAGAAAGCTCGACAATTACGCGATCAAATGGATTTACCCGTTGGGATATGCCGCCATCATCGGCTATGCCGTCGTTGTCTTTCTGATGACGTCTTAGGCGCCGAATCCCACATCTATGTGGTTCTGAAATCGCGTGTATAGCTTTGGCTACCGGCTGTTCTGACCCTTGTCGGCGCAGCAGGACGGCGTGGCGGACACCGCGCACTGCCAACAACAGTAAAAATCGCAAGATTAAGCAGGCCCTGCTGATTGTCGTGGTGTCTGATTCAACACAACAGATGTCGGATTCAAGAGTATCCAAATTCGGTTATTTCGCGGATTCTGAAAAAAAAGGTCCGATTCATGCGATACTCTGGTTTCAAGGTCATCAAAGAGGCTCTTACCGGGCACAAAGGGTGGACACCGGCCTGGCGCGAGCCAGAGCCCAAGCCACATTACGACATCGTCGTCATCGGCGGTGGCGGTCATGGCCTATCTACGGCGCATTACCTGTCCAAGGTATTTCGCCTCCGCAATGTGGCGGTGATTGAAAAAGGTTGGATTGGTGGCGGCAATGTCGGGCGCAATACAACCATCATCCGCTCCAATTACCTGCTGGACGGCAACGAACCTTTCTACGAGTTCTCGCTGAAACTGTGGGAAGGTCTTGAGCAGGACGTAAACTACAACGCGATGGTCAGCCAGCGCGGGATCATCAACCTGATCCACACAGACGCCCAGCGCGACGCCTTTACGCGACGTGGCAACGCCATGATCCTGAATGGCGCGGATGCCGAGTTGCTGGATGCCGAACAGGTGCGCAAGGAATACCCGTTCCTGAACTTCAACGATGCCCGGTTCCCGATCAAGGGCGGGCTTGCCCAGCGGCGCGGCGGCACGGTTCGGCACGACGCGGTGGCCTGGGGATATGCCCGGTCGGCAGACAGCCACGGTGTCGATATCATCCAAAACTGCGAAGTGACCGGTTTCCGTATCGAAAACGGAAAATGTCTGGGCGTTGAAACTTCGAAAGGGTTCATTGGCGCAGGCAAGGTTGGCTGTGCCGTGGCCGGGAATTCGGGACGTGTCATGGGCATGGCGGGTATGCGGCTGCCAATCGAAAGCCATGTCCTGCAAGCCTTCGTTTCAGAAGGTCTTAAGCCGGTTCTGCCCGGCGTGATCACCTTTGGCGCGGGACATTTCTATGTCAGCCAGTCCGATAAGGGCGGGCTGGTCTTTGGCGGCGATATCGACGGGTACAATTCGTACGCACAACGCGGCAACCTGCCGGTGGTCGAAGATGTCTGCGAGGGCGGCATGGCCCTGATGCCGATGATCGGTCGCGCGCGTCTTCTGCGGATGTGGGGCGGGATCATGGATATGTCCATGGATGGATCGCCCATCATCGACCGGACCGGCATCGATGGCCTCTATTTCAATGGCGGCTGGTGTTACGGCGGGTTCAAGGCAACTCCGGCGTCGGGGTATTGCTTTGCGCATCTGCTGGCAAAGGATGAACCGCACCCGACAGCCACCGCCTATCGGTTCGACCGGTTCCGCACGGGCCGCATGATCGACGAAAAAGGTATGGGCAACCAGCCCAACCTGCACTGAGGGGAGCAGCACCATGATCATCCATCATCCCTTGCTGGGCCCGCGCGACAGTTCCGAATTCGTCTATCTGGGAGACGCTTCGTTGATCAACAGGCCCGATTGGCTGGCCGAAGACGCGGCCGAAGCGTTTTATGACTACGCCTATCTGCGCGACAATCCAGCCGGCGAACACCGCGAGTTGTGGTTCCACGAGGGGGGCGACCGATCTTGGCTGGTTGTTACTCGCAACACCGCGACACATGAGATTTCCAAAGTGGAACTGGCCCGTGACGTGGCCCGGGCACAGGGGCGTTCCAAATGACTCAAGACAATAGGCTGAGTGGCGGTCAGATCGACCGCACCAAAACCCTGAATTTCAAATTCGATAATCGCAGTTACCATGCACATCCGGGCGATACGCTGGCCTCGGCCCTTCTGGCCAATGGCGTGCGCCTGATGGGCCGGTCGTTCAAATACCATCGCCCGCGTGGCGTGCTGACTGCAGGTTCGGAAGAACCCAACGCCATTGTCGAGCTGCGCACGGGCAGCCGTCAGGAACCCAACACCCGCGCCACGACCGTTGAGATGTTCGAGGGGCTTGAGGCCCATTCCCAAAACCGATGGCCCAGCCTGAGATTTGACGCTCTGGCAATCAACGACAGGTTTTCGAACTTTCTGACGGCGGGGTTCTACTACAAAACCTTCATGTGGCCTGCCGCGTTCTGGGAAAAGCTGTACGAGCCGATGATCCGCCGCGCTGCGGGACTTGGGTCGTTGTCGATGCAGGAAGACCCCGATGAGTATGACAAGGGGTTTCGACATTGCGATCAGCTGATTATCGGCGCGGGTCCAGCCGGGCTGATGGCGGCACTGACGGCGGGCCGGGCCGGTTCCGAGATCATTCTTGCGGATGAGGATTTCGCACTTGGCGGGCGGCTCAACAGCGAAACCTTTTCGCTGAACGACAGCGATGCGACCGATTGGGTTAAGCAGAGTGTCGCTGAACTGTCTGCAATGCCCAACGTCCGCCTGATGCCGCGCACGACCGTGATCGGTGCCTTTGATCACGGCATTTATGGCGCAGTTGAGCGGACGGGCGATCATCTTGCTTCTCTGCCTTCCGGTAAACCGCGCCAGATCCTCTGGCGCATCTACGCCAAACGCGCCTTGTTATGCGCTGGCGCGACCGAGCGGCCCATCGCGTTTGAAAACAACGACAGGCCCGGCATCATGCTGGCAAGTGCGTTGCGCAGCTATGCAAATCGGTTTGCAACCACGGCGGCGCAACGTGTCGCCATCTTTACGAACAATAATGACGGTCACCGCACCGCTGCGGACCTGCACGCAAAAGGTGTCAGGATTGCTGCCGTCGTCGACGTCCGTGACGACGCTCCGACCAGCCATGACTATGAAGTTCTGCGTGGTGCGCAGGTCAGGGACACCGAAGGCCGACTGGGGCTGACCTTTGTCGAGGTCGAGCTGGCAGACGGGTCGTCGCGCACGCTGGACTGCGGGGCGCTTGGCGTCTCGGGTGGCTGGAACCCCAACGTGCATTTGACCTGCCATCAACGGGGGCGTCCCGCGTGGAACGAAGATCTGGCGGCTTTCGTGCCCGGCGCGGACTTGCCGCCTGGGCTGTCCGTCGCAGGGGCGGCGAATGGTGTGATGTCCACCCATGGCGCCCTGCAATCCGGGGCAGAAGGCGCGGCGCAGGCGCTGGGCCTGAAAGGTCCGCTGCCCGATCTGCCTAAGGCCGAGGATACCCCGATCTCGCAGACACCGTTCTGGTATGTTCAGGGTTGCAGCCGCGCGTGGCTGGATCAGCAGAATGACGTGACCGTCAAGGATGTGAAGCTCAGCCATCAGGAAGGGTTCCGCTCGGTCGAGCATTTGAAACGCTATACCACGTTGGGCATGGCCACCGATCAGGGCAAGACATCGAACATGGGCGGGCTTGCGATCATGGCCGAGCTTGCGGGTAAGTCCATTCCGGAAACCGGCACAACGATCTTCCGCCCGCCCTATACGCCCGTTCCGATTGCAACCTTTGCTGGCCGGGTGAAAGGCAAGGAGTTTCATCCAACCCGCCTGACCCCGTCACATTACTGGGCCAAGGAACGCGGCGCGGTGTTTGTCGAGGTCGGCAATTGGCTGCGTGCACAGTGGTTCCCGCTGCCCGGTGAAACCCATTGGCGGGAATCCGTGGACCGTGAAGTGCGCCAGACCCGCGCCTCGGTCGGGGTGTGCGACTGCACCACGCTTGGAAAGATTGATGTTCAGGGTGCGGATGCGGCGGATTTCCTGAATAGGCTATATTGCAACGGATTTGCCAAACTGGCCGTCGGCAAAACTCGCTATGGGCTGATGTTGCGCGAGGATGGAATTGCGATGGATGACGGTACCGCCGCGCGTCTGGCCGAGGATCATTTCGTGGTCACCACCACAACCGCCAATGCGGTCAAGGTCTACCAGCATATGGAATTTGTCCGGCAATGCCTGTTCCCGGACATGGATGTACAACTGATCTCGACCACCGAAGCCTGGGCACAATATGCGGTAGCCGGGCCCAATTCGCGCAAACTTCTACAAAAGATCGTGGATCCCGAGTTCGACATCTCGAATGAAGGCTTCCCGTTCATGGCTTGCGGCAACATCACCTTATGCGGCGGGTTGCGCGCGCGGTTGTTCCGTATTTCCTTCTCGGGCGAATTGGCCTTTGAAATCGCGGTGCCATCGCGATACGGCGACGCGCTGATGCGGCGTTTGATGCAGGAAGGTGAAGAGTTCGATGTCGTACCCTACGGCACCGAAGCGCTGGGCGTCATGCGGATCGAAAAGGGTCACGCCGCAGGCAACGAGTTGAACGGAACCACCACCGCCCTGAACCTTGGAATGGGTCGGATGGTATCCAAGAAGAAAGACAGCATCGGCTCAGTCCTGTCCGAGCGTGAAGGGCTGAACGAACCAGATGCTTTGATGATGGTTGGCATCAAGCCTGTGAACGCTGGCGACAAGGTAACCGCCGGAGGGCATCTGATGAATGCCACGGGTCCCGTGGATGCTGCCCATGATCAGGGCTATGTCACATCGGCAGCATATTCGCCGTCGCTGGACAGCCATATCGGCCTTGGCTTTTTGAGAAACGGCATCACACGTCAGGGCGAAAAGATGCGCCTTGTGTCGCCAGTGACCGATCTCACGGTCGAGGTTGAAATCGTCTCGGCCCATTTCGTCGACCCCGAGGGAGAACGGCTCCGTGCATGATCTTGAAGCAATAACCGCGCTGGGTGAAACCGAACCCAAGATCGACAGGGTCGGAAGCGTGACCTGTACCGAAACTCCGGGTGTGGCGCTGGCCTCGGTCGCCGCTCGGCTGGGTCGGGAAAACAAGACCCGAAACGTCGTATCCCAATTGATCGGAGTGGAAACGCCTGGCGTTGGTAAGTTTACCGGCGGGCCGATCGTAGCCTTCTGGACCGGGCCTGATCAATGGATGATAGAAGCGCCCTTTGAGACGCATGAAGATCTGGCGCATCTGGTGAAAGAAAGCACTGGGGATAACGCATCGGTTTCCGAACAGACAGACGCATGGGTCAGGTTTGATCTGGACGGAGAGGGCGTGTTGGCAGTGCTGGAATTGCTAAGCAGTCTGGATTGCCGAAAAATGGCGGTCGGTGCCGCATCCCGCACGTCAATCCATCACCTGGGATGTTTCGTCCTGTGCCGTGCTTCTGGTTCGTTCAGTGTCTACGGGCCAAGATCGTCTGCCGGGTCACTGCATCATGCGATTGTGGCCGCAATGAAATCGGCGCTTTGAAGGCAAGGTCAGCTTGAGGGCAGCGGGGCGTTGTCTTCGACCCGAAACCGGTTGATCCGTCGCCGGTCCTCGCTGGGGCTTAAACCAAAGGCGGACCGATAGTGTGTCACCAAAGGCGTGACCGAGCTGTATCCGATGGCCGCAGCGATGTCGGCAATAGGGTCCTTGGTATAGACAACCATCTGACGGGCCGCCTTCATCCGCATGGACCGGAAATAATGGCTGGGGCTTTGCCCCGTGGCCTGTTTGAAGGCGCGCTCGACCTGGCGGGAGGTGACGCCCGTTTGATCCGCTATGTCCGCGATCGAGATCGGATTGCCGATACGGCTTGCGAACAGGTCGACACATCGCGCCACAAGCGGCGGCAGCTTTTCACCCGTGGCAGGTTTGCTTGCACTGGGCACCTGTTGCTGAACACCCTCCCCTCTCATCATCGGATGCTGGAACCAGCAGGCCACCTCATGTGCGACTTCGCCGCCCAACCGGTCCTGAATCAGATGCAGGGCCAGATCAAACGCGGCCGCCGCGCCGGCCGCAGTATACCGCGTGGCATCCGACACGATCACTTCGCGCCGCGCATCTATCTGGGGAAACTCGGCCAGAAATGCAGCCTCGTAACACCAGTGCACCGATACCGGATGGCCGGTCATGACCCCCGAGCGCACGAGCGGGAAAACGCCGCCGCTGATACCGCCCAGAATTGTCCCGTGTCGTGACAAGGCCCGCAACGCACCATTCCCCTGGGTCGGGTTTCTGAAGTCCGAGGTCGGACTGCTGAGCAGGAACAGAATATCAATCGGCTGGCAGTCTGAGAGGTTGCGTTCAGCCTCAAAACGCACATGAGCGCTGGAGCTGACCTTTCCCCCGTTTTCCGCCACAAGAGACCAGCGAAATGCCTCTTGCCCGGCGATCTCATTTGCAGCGCGCAGCGGTTCGATGACCGAGGTCAGGCAAGCCATCGGAAAGCCATCGAACAGCAGAAACCCGATCTCAATTCTATTTTCTGTCAGCATGAGCGCTACACTATCAGTAAATCCTGGTTCGGCCCGGATTGCTCCTTGGCCGCTCTGGCCTGCGGAAACGGTTCCAACAAGTGTAGCAAAACACGGAACGTGCGAAATCGAAAAAACACGCAACAAACATGGCGAAAATCGGGGTCAGGGGCCTCATTCGGATTGACAGGCTGAAAGGGACAAAGGTTTCGCAGGTCCATTTGTAGGTCTGGCGATGCCGTAGATGCTGGACCCGTGACGGCTGAGACCCTAACGTGGCCTCAATGCTTCGCTATACCCTTAAACGACTGATCTCATTGCTTGCCAGCCTTGCCGTCGCCTCGGTGGTTATCTTCGCCGTGATCGAGGTCGCACCGGGGGACCCGGCCTCGTTCATGCTGGGTGTCAACGCGCAGGAGGATACGTTGGCCGCGCTGCGGGCTGAACTGGGTCTGGATGGATCAAGGGTACAGCGGTATTTTAACTGGGTCGGGGGGATGGTGGCCGGGGATTTCGGCACCTCGTACACCTACCGCACACCGGTGTCGCAGATGATTGCGGACCGGCTGTGGGTATCGTTGCCTTTGGCGCTATATGCGCTCACGCTGTCCACACTGATCGCCTTTCCCGCCGGGATCTATGCCGCCGCGCGTCGGGGCAAGCCCGGGGATCTGGCGGTGATGGGGGCGACACAGCTTGGTATCGCTGTGCCCAATTTCTGGTTCGCGATGATGCTGGTGCTGATCTTCGCCATTAACCTGCGCTGGTTCAATGCCGGTGGGTTTGTTGGCTGGGGCGAGGGCCTTTGGGCGGGGCTGCGTTCGCTGACTTTGCCCGCCATTGCGTTAGCCCTTCCTCAGGCCGCGATCCTGGCCCGCGTCATGCGATCCGCGCTGCTGGATATTCTGGGCGAGGATTTTATGCGCACCGCGCGGGCTAAGGGATTGTCGCGTCGTCAGGCTCTGTGGCGGCATGGGGTGCGAAACGCGCTGATCCCCGTGCTGACGATCATCGGCTTGCAGTTTTCCTTCCTGCTGGCCGGGTCGATCATCATCGAACAGGTGTTCTACCTGCCGGGCCTCGGGCGGTTGGTGTTTCAGGCCATTTCGGCCCGCGATCTGATCGTGGTTGAATCGGTGGTGATGCTGCTGGTCTTTGCGGTGATCACCGTGAATTTTCTGGTGGATCTGGCCTATGCAGCCGTTGACCCAAGGCTAAGGAGCCGGTCATGAGCCGCAACCTGATTCTGGGCGCGGCGCTGTCGTCGCTGGTGGTGCTGGCGGCGCTGGCCTCGTTTGTCTGGACACCCTACGACTATGCCGCGCTGGATATCCCCAACAAACTTCAGACGCCCGATGCACGGCACTGGTTCGGGACGGATCACTTCGGCCGCGACATGCTCTCGATGATCATGGTCGGTGCACGCACGTCGATTGCGGTGGCTCTGGTGGCTGTGGGGATCGGCATGGCGCTGGGCGTACCCCTTGGCCTGACAGCCGCCGCGCGCAAAGGATCGTGGTTGGATGAGGTGATCATGCGTGGCAACGATCTGGTCTTTGCCTTTCCCTCACTGGTCATCGCCATCCTGATAACGGCTGTGTTCGGTGCCGGTGCCATCAACGCGATCATTGCGATCGGTATTTTCAACATCCCCGTCTTCGCCCGCATCACCCGCGGGGCCGCATTGTCGCTGTGGGAGCGCGAGTTCATACTTGCCGCCCGTGTGTCGGGCAAAGGCGCAGCACGGATTTCAGCCGAACATATCCTGCCCAATGTTGCCAACCTGCTGATCGTTCAGGGTACCATCCAATTTTCATTGGGCATACTGGCCGAGGCGGGTCTGTCCTATGTCGGTTTGGGTGCGCAGCCGCCGACACCCAGTTGGGGCCGTATGCTTGCGGACGCGCAGACAATGGTCAGTTTTGCCCCGCATTTGGCTCTGATTCCGGGCATGGCCATCATTGTCACCGTGCTGGGTTTGAACCTGCTGGGTGATGGTCTGCGCGACTGGTTGGATCCAAGGATCAGGGTGGCGCGGGCATGACGTTGCTGCAAGTCGAAAACCTGTCCCTATCGATCCACGGGGTGCCGATCCTGAAACGGGTGAACCTGTCTATCGATCCAGGCCAGATCGTGGCGGTGACAGGTGAAAGTGGTTCGGGCAAATCCATGACAGCACTGGCTGTGATGCAGCTTCTGCCAAACGGGGCAACGGCAGACGGCGCGATCCGACTGGACGGCACTAACCTGCTGACCCAATCCGAGGCCGAGATGTGCGCCTTGCGTGGCGCGTCTATCGGGATGGTGTTTCAGGAACCGATGACGGCACTCAACCCGGTGAAAACCATTGGCGATCAGGTGATGGAGACCATCCTGATCCACAAGGCAATGCCTCCTGCTCAGGCTCGGACCCGTGCCACAGAGGTTTTGACCCGGGTTGGCCTGCCGCCCGACAGGTTCCCTCTGTCGCGGTATCCGCATGAGCTGTCGGGCGGGCAGCGTCAGCGTGTGGTCATTGCAATGGCCATCGCATTGCGCCCTAGGCTTTTGATCGCGGATGAGCCGACGACGGCACTGGATGTCACAACGCAGGCGCAAATCCTTGATCTGCTGAAAGGGCTGGTTCGCGAATATGATATGGGCTTGCTGATGATCACCCATGATCTGGCTGTGGTCTCGGACATGGCCGAACAGATTGTCATCATGCGTCACGGCGAGGTCGTCGAAAGTGGCGCGACCCGAAACCTGTTTCGAGATATGCAGCACCCCTATACCCGCATGTTGTTCGAAGCTTCGGGTCATCAGGTCACCCTGCCTGAACCTACACAGCAACGCCCGCTTCTGGAGGTTTGGCAGGTCGTCCGGGATTACCGCCTTCCCCGCAAAGGTCTGCTGGAACCGCCGCGTCACCACCGCGCGGTGGATGGTGTCAGCTTTACCCTCAACCGAGGGGAGCGTTTGGGGCTGGTGGGCGAGTCCGGTTGCGGAAAATCGACCCTAACACGGGCTATTCTGGGATTGGAAGAGATCCAATCCGGTCAGATCCTGCTGGACAGTCAGCCGGTTTTCACCGGCCACAGGCCCAACCTTGCGGTGCGTCGCAAGATGCAGGTCGTGTTTCAGGATCCCTATGGCAGCTTCAACCCCCGCCACCGTGTCGCGCGCCTGATTACCGAACCCTTTCACCTGTTGGAAACGCCACCAAAGGGTTCCGAACGCCAGGACCGGATCGCAGAGATGCTGACGGCAGTGGGCCTCGGCCCCGATGATGCGGGCAAATACATTCACGAGTTCTCGGGCGGGCAACGCCAGCGGATCGCCATTGCCCGCGCTCTGATCATTCGGCCGGAACTGATCCTGTTCGATGAGGCGGTCTCAGCCCTCGACGTTTCGGTGCGCGCCCAAATCCTCGATCTGCTTGCCGAACTCTGCGATGCTTATGATCTGACTTACCTGTTCATCAGCCACGATCTGAGTGTGGTGCGTACCATCACCGATCATGTTCTGGTGATGCAATCCGGACGAATTGTCGAACAAGGCAAGACCAAACAGGTATTCTCGGACCCGCAGCATCCCTACACGCAAACCTTGATCGCCGCCGCGCCCCAATTGCCTGAAATCGGGAAGTTGTCGGCGTAAAACCCTTTGTTAGAGCCTGAATGGAGGCCAAAATGACCCAACCACTCTGGTTTGACCCCACCCTTTGCATGATCGGTGGAAACTGGACGCCTACGGCATCGGGCGAAACATTGCCGTTGACCAACCCGTCAGACGGGACCGAGATCTGCCGGATCGCGCGCGGCTCGGGCGCGGATATTGACGCGGCGGTCTCCGCCGCCAGATCTGCGTTAAAGGGCGACTGGGGGCGCAAGGCGGCCTTGGAGCGTGGTCGCATCTTGACCCGGCTGGGACAATTGGTGTTGGAGCGCGTGGACGATCTGGCGCGGCTTGAGGCGATGGATGTGGGTAAGCCCCTGACGCAGGCTCGCGCCGATGCCATTGCGCTGGCGCGCTATTGTGAATTCTACGGCGGTGCAGCGGATAAGGTGATGGGTGAGACCATCCCCTATCTCGATGGCTATACCGTCTATACCCTGCGCGAACCCCATGGGGTGACGGGCCACATCGTGCCGTGGAACTATCCGATGCAGATTATTGGGCGTTCGGTCGGGGCGGCGTTGGCCATGGGCAACGCCTGTGTTCTGAAACCGGCAGAGGAGGCCTGCCTGACCGCGCTGGCCTTTGCCCATCTCGCACAGCAAGCGGGTCTGCCAGCAGGTGCACTGAATGTTGTGCCCGGTCTGGGGGCCGAGGCCGGAGCCGCACTGTCCGGGCATCCGGGGGTCAACCATATCTCGTTCACTGGTTCGGTCGCCACGGGGGGCCTGGTGCAACAGGCTGCGGGGCGAAACGTTGTGCCTGTGACGCTGGAGCTGGGCGGAAAATCCCCGCAGTTGGTGTTTGACGATGCCGATCTGGATGCCGCTCTGCCATTTCTGGTGAATGCGGGCATTCAAAACGCGGGGCAGACCTGCTCGGCCTCCTCCCGCATTCTGGTACAGCGCGGTGTCTATGATCAGGTCAAATCCCGCATGACCGCGGCCTATGAACAGCTTAGCGTTGGGCCCGCGATGCAGGATCTTCGCGTTGGGCCGCTGATTTCCGAGCGGCAAAAGCATATCGTAAACAGCTTTCTGGACAAAGGCGCCGATCTGACCATTGCGGCAGAAGGGACGATCACACAGGATGCGCCAGAAACCGGGGCATATGTCCGGCCCACCTTGTTCGCGGATGTGCCACCGGATCACCCGCTCGCCCGCGATGAAATCTTCGGCCCGGTCCAGGTTCTGATCCCCTTTGACACCGAGGAACAGGCTCTAATCATTGCCAACAGCACAGACTACGGCCTTGTCGCCAGCGTCTGGACACGCGACGGTGCGCGGCAGATGCGGTTGGCGAAAGGGCTGCACGCGGGTCAAGTCTTCCTCAACAACTATGGGGCAGGTGGCGGCGTTGAACTGCCTTTTGGCGGCGTGGGCAAATCCGGCCACGGCCGCGAGAAAGGCTTTGAGGCGCTTTATGGCTTTTCACAACTCAAGACAGTGGCCGCCTATCACGGGTAACAAGCGCCCGACCTGTCAGATCATCGTTTCTTTGGCGCATGCGCGCCCCGGATTTGTTGATGAATTCGCAAGGTGTGGAACCGCTGAAGGTGGCGAGACTACGCGTAAGTTTGTAACCCGCGGTGAAATCACCAAAGCGCGGGTGACCCAGCACGAGGACAGCAATTTTGAGAAACGGTTTCGCACGGTCTGAAGGCATAGGAGATGAATCTGTAAACGGAAATCCTACCAACGAGGTACCCCCACCCCCAACACTGGATGGATCTGGTTCGCTCTGAGCATTCCAAGGAGGATTGCGCGGCCCCAACCGACACCGGAGAAAGCGGTAAGCAAAGTGATACTGGCCCGTCGCATCGGCGTCGCACGTGATTAGTTCGAAAAACCGGACGTACTTATCCGCAAAGCAATGGCATGCGCATCGCAATATATTTTTTTGTTAAAAAGTGGTGAGCCGTGCAGGATTCGAACCTGCGACCCACTGATTAAAAGTCAGTTGCTCTACCAACTGAGCTAACGGCCCACTCTTTTGTTGGATCTTCTCGATCCGTGGCGCTCTTTACGGCAATTTCCCAACCGGGTTCAAGCCCTTATTTTGCGCCTCGTTTCGCTGAAACAACCTGTGTTTCCAGCGAAACGATAGGCGGCCTAATTAGGCAGGTGGCGCAGGGGGGTCAACCCCTTTTTTCACGATTCTACGCGACAGGGTGGATTCATGTTCCGACCGACGTTATATCGCCGCCATGCAACAGAAACGCGATATCAGTTTGCCATTTGTTAAGATGCACGGGTTGGGCAATGACTTCGTCATTGTTGATGCGCGTGCGCGGGATGCTCTGATTACCCCGGCACTGGCCCGAGGAATCGGACATCGGCATTTTGGTGTGGGATTCGATCAGCTGGCCGTAATCGAAAACGGTGCGGCTGACGCGCATCTGGTGTTCTACAATTCGGATGGATCAACTTCGGCGGCGTGTGGCAACGCCACAAGATGCATCGCGCGAATGTTGATGGATGAGACGGGCAAAACCCAACTGTCGTTGACAACCGAACGTGGAACGCTTGTTGCGCAGGACGCAGGTGATGGGCTGACCTCGGTCAATATGGGTCTTCCTCAGTTGGAATGGCACGAAATTCCGTTGGCTGAAGAGATGGACACGCTGGAACTGCCAATCGAGGGCGCCCCGACAGCGACAGGTATGGGCAATCCGCACTGCACGTTCTTTGTTGAAAACGCCGCGGCGATTCCGCTGGCCGAGTTCGGCGCCCGCTATGAACACCATCCTTTGTTTCCCGAGCGCACCAATGTGCAGGTGGCTCAGGTCGTGGGTCCGGATCATATCCGCATGCGGGTGTGGGAACGTGGCGTGGGCATCACCCTTGCATCAGGGTCGTCATCCTGTGCAACTGCTGTGGCTGCGGCGCGGCGAGGGTTGGCGGGGCGAAAGGTGCAGATTGATCTTGATGGCGGAACCCTTTGGGTTGACTGGCGCGAGGATGGCGTCTGGATGACCGGGCCAACCTGCCACGTCTTCTCGGGCACGTTGTCGCCCGAGTTTCTAGGGACACTGGGATGAACCCGCCCAAATTCGCTACATTGGGTTGCCGCCTGAACGCCTATGAAACCGAGGCGATGAAAGAGCTGTCGCAACAAGCCGGACTGACGGATGCCGTGGTGATAAACACCTGTGCCGTCACGGCTGAGGCTGTGCGCAAGGCACGGCAGGAGATCCGGAAACTTCGACGTGAAAATCCGAACGCCCGGCTGATTGTTACCGGGTGCGCTGCCCAGACAGAACCCGACACCTTCGCGCAGATGGCCGAGGTCGATGCGGTGATCGGCAACACGGAAAAGATGCGGCCAGAAACCTGGAAAGGCATGGCCGCAGACTTTATCGGCGAGACCGAGGCCGTTCAGGTCGATGACATCATGTCTGTCACCGAAACGGCCGGGCACCTGATCGACGGGTTCGGCACACGCTCACGCGCCTATGTGCAGGTCCAGAACGGGTGTGACCATCGCTGCACCTTCTGCATCATTCCCTATGGCCGGGGCAATTCGCGCAGCGTGCCTGCCGGTGTTGTGGTGGATCAGATCAAGCGGCTGGTGGATCGGGGCTATCATGAGGTGGTGCTAACCGGCGTTGACCTGACCTCATGGGGGGCCGATCTGCCTGCGCAGCCGAAACCGGGCGATCTGGTGATGCGTATTCTAAAACTGGTGCCGGACTTGGCTCGCCTGAGGATCAGTTCGATCGACTCGATCGAAGTGGACGAGAATCTGATGCAGGCCATAGCAACCGAACCACGCCTGATGCCGCATCTACACCTGTCGCTTCAGCATGGCGACGACCTGATCCTGAAGCGCATGAAACGTCGCCACCTGCGCGACGATGCCATTCGGTTTACCGAAGAGGCCCGAAAACTTCGCCCCGACATGACCTTTGGTGCCGACATCATCGCAGGTTTCCCGACCGAGACCGAACAGCATTTCGAGAACTCGCTGAAGCTGGTTACCGATTGCGAACTGACCTGGCTGCATGTCTTCCCATATTCGAAACGCGAAGGCACTCCAGCAGCCCGCATCCCGCAGCAGGTGAACGGGAATGTAATTAAGGATCGCGCCGCCCGTCTGCGTGCGGCTGGGGACGTTCAGGTCAGGAAACACCTGTCAGAACAGATCGGCAAAACCCATCGGATCCTGATGGAGAACCCGCATATGGGGCGGACCGAACAATTCACCGAAGTTACGTTCAATGCACCTCAGCCCGAAGGTCAGATCGTAACCGCCCGAGCCATCGGGGCGAATGATCACAGTTTGGTTGTCTGAAGGTCTGCAGCCTCACCATCTGCGGCAAACAATTCTTCCATGAATACGCTTATCAGTTGCGCACGCCCATCAACCCCGGCTTTGGCATAGATCGAGGCGGTCTGCGCGCGCACGGTTCCTACGGCCCGCCCCCGGATGCGCGCGATGTTTTCGTTATCCAGCCCTTTCAGAACCAAAAGACCCACGTCTCGCTCGGCAGCGGTGAGCCCCCAACGGTCGAAAAACGTGTTGATGACCACGCTCATTTCACCCTGCGCGGCCTGTAGGCCAAGCTTGGTCTGTTCCACCCTTGCCAGCAGGCGTCGAAGTTCAATCATGAAAAAAACAATTCCGGCAAGCAGAACAAATGCGACAAAAGCCTCAAGACTTACATGAGAAGGTCCCTCGCCTTCCTTCAAATCCAGGGCGACGTCGCCAAGGTAAAACACCACGCAAAGTACCTGAACAACGATCATTATCGACATAAGTACAGCCCGGTGAGCGTCTGCATCGCCGGGCCGCCAATAGCTTCTGATCCATTTGATCATTTGATTGACCAGTCCTCAGGTATATTCTTCCGCCCTGTTATCATAGCCTTTGCCAAAGCGACACCTGTTCGCCACTGATCGATGACAACCCCGGCAACATGCAGCAGAACAGATAGCATCAGCCAGTTGAAGGCCAGTTCGTGCAGGTCTTCGACCCATTCGACGCCAAAGAATCGAACTGTTCCCATCATGATTCCTGTCACACACAAAGCCAGCAGCGTCGCCCAGAGGTTATAGACCATAAGGGCCCCCAGAGGGTTGTGTGAAAGGTGCACGCTTTGATCACCCCGCCCCATGTCCCGCAGGTGATTAAGGGCCGCACGGGGGCTGAAAGGAAAGGCGGTGAACCTGGCAAAAGCCGGACCCGTTAACCCCCAAAGCAACCGCAACAAGACCAAAGCCAGGACAACATAGCCCACATACTCGTGGAACGCGCCCTCGGGATTGGAAATCGCCCCATTGATCAGAACGCACAGGGCTACGATCCAGTGAACCAGCCGGACCAGTGGATCCCAAACCTGAACTTCGTGGGCGCCTGTGCGCCCACGATGCATCAATTCTGTTTCAGACATTCCGGTTACTGGTCCTCAATCTTGACGACTTTGCCGCTTGCGGGGTCGACATAAACCTCGGCCAATTGACCATCCTTGACGACATAGGCTTCGATCTTGCCATCTTCCGTCTCGATTTTGCGGACATCGAATCCCATGCCCGTCAGCGTTTGCCGAATTTCGGCCTCGGATTTTCCAAGTTCCGCATTGGGTGCAAGATCCAGCGCCAATACCGGCGTTGCAAATAGAATTGAGGCAAAAAGAATAGGAAGTTTCATTGTCGTGACTCCGTGTTTCAGACAAACGGCAATTGATCAGCCGTTGTGGCTGATGTGCGCCTGTGAAGCTGTCCAATCCATTGACCCGGCGCTTATTTCGACCAAATAAGCGCGCGCTGATGGCGACTTGGCAAAAGAAAACCCCCGCAACCTGACGGCGCGGGGGCTGATTTAGTAAAATCCGGTAGGACGGATCGGATCAATCTTCCTTGCGGAGTTTGCCCTTGTGCGGCGCCCATAGACGCTTGTTGACCAGGTACAGCAGCACCGACAGAACGGTCAGGAAGATCACACCGACAAAGCCTGCGTTCTTGCGGTCTGTCAGCTTTGGCTCGGCTGCCCACATCAGGAATGCGGCAACGTCCTCGGCCATATGCTCGACCGTGTTCGAGTGCCCGTCTGCGAACTCGACCTGCTCGTCAGCCAGCGGAGGCGCCATCGAAATCCAGCCGCCGGGGAAGGCAGTGTTTTCATAGAGCACCGCACCCGCCTCTTCTTTTTCGTGGCCGGTGTAGCCATGCAGCAAAGACGCGATGTATTCCGGTCCACCCATGCCTTTGACCAGCTGGTTGATGCCCAGGCCATAAGGCCCATGGAATCCGGCACGGGCCTTGGCCATCAGGCTCAGGTCAGGTGCGCCGACGCCGGTATTGGCCGGGAAGTGGTCGGTGGGGATCGCCGGACGGAAATCGTCCAGCTCGGGGTCGAAGACTTCGAAGTTGCCAGCCGCGTATGCGATGACTTCTTCTTCCGAGTAACCCAGCGCTTTCAGATCGCGCAGCGGCACATATTGCAGACCGTGGCAAGCCGCGCAGACCTCGGTATAGATCTGCAGGCCACGTTGCAGCTGATGCTGGTCCCAGGTGCCGAACGGGCCTTCGAACGAGAAGGCGAAATCTTCGATATGCTGCTCACCACCACCTGCTGCAATGGAAGCAGCAGGGGTCAGGGCCAGAGCAAACGCGGCGCCGATTGCAAGTTTCTTGAACATGTTTCCGGTCCCTCTTCTTACTCGGCCGGCGTGGCGTCGGCGTCAGCCTTGCCATAATGCGCGTTGAAGTCTTCTTCGATGGTCTCGGGCTGGGCCAGAGGTTTTTCGATCACGCCGAGGATCGGCAGGATCACGAAGAAATAGGCGAACCAGTAGGCCGATGCGATCAGCGAGAAGGTCGCATAGGGTTCTTCCGCAGGCATCGCACCCAGCCACATCAGGGCAAAGAAGTCGATAATCAGCAGGTAGAACCACCATTTCAACATCGGACGGTACTTGCCCGAACGCACGCTCGACGTGTCCAGCCAAGGCGCCAGCGCCATGGCCAGGATCGCACCAAACATCGCCAGAACACCAAAGAACTTGGCGTCAACGATGCCACCGGTGATGAAGCTCGCGAACTGTACAACCCAGACCTCACCGGTAAAGGCACGCAGGATCGCGTAGAACGGCAGGAAGTACCATTCAGGCACGATGTGAGCAGGCGTAACCAGCGGGTTGGCTTCGATATAGTTGTCCGGGTGACCCAGATAGTTCGGCATGAAACCGACAACAGCCCAGAACACGACCAGGATCACGGCCAGCGCGAACAGGTCCTTGATCACGAAATACGGCCAGAACGGCAGCGTGTCTTTCTTCGCCTCGTCTTTCGAGCCGCGACGCACTTCAACACCTGTGGGGTTGTTGTTGCCGGTAGTGTGGAACGCCCAGATGTGCACCACGACCAGAGCCGCGATGATGAACGGCAGCAAATAGTGCAGCGAGAAGAAGCGGTTCAGCGTGGCGTTGTCCACCGCAGGTCCGCCCAGCAGCCAGGTCTGGATGGCATCGCCCACAAACGGAATGGCGCCAAACAGGCCGGTGATCACAGTCGCACCCCAGAAAGACATCTGACCCCATGGCAGAACATAGCCCATAAAGGCCGTGCCCATCATCATCAGGTAGATCAGCATACCGACGATCCACGTGATCTCGCGCGGGGCTTTGTATGAGCCATAGAACAAGCCGCGGAAGATGTGGATGTAGACCGCAACAAAGAACAGCGATGCGCCGTTCATGTGCAGGTAACGGATGAAGTAACCGCCATTTACGTTACGCATGATGTGTTCGATGCTGGCAAACGCCAGATCAACATGCGGCGTATAGTGCATCACCAGAATGATACCGGTGACAATTTGCAGCGCCAGGCAGAACGCCAGAACGATGCCCCAGATCCACCACCAGTTCAGGTTCTTGGGGGTTGGGATCATGAGGGTGTCATACAGCAGGCCAACAATAGGCAGGCGGCTGTTCAGCCATTTCTCGCCGTTTGTCTTCGGCTCGTAATGATCGTGGGGAATTCCGGACATAAGTTTGGGTCTCCCTTAGCCGAGTTTGATTGTGCCGTTGTCCACCCACTCTGCGGGCGGAATGGGCAAGTTCTCAGGCGCGGGGCCTTTGCGGATACGACCGGCAAGGTCGTAGTGTGAACCGTGGCAGGGGCAGAACCAGCCACCAAAGTCGCCTGCATCACCCAGAGGCACACAACCGAGGTGGGTACAAACACCCATCTGGACGACCCATGCACCCGGCGCTTCGCCTTCCGGCGACGGCATCACCCGGTTTGCGTCGGTCGCAGGGGCATCGGCGCTCAGGTTAAAGTTGCGGGCCAGCGGATCGGGCAGCGCATCAACACCTTCGGCGTCCTGTTTCTGAGCTTCCTGAATCTCTGCACCGGTGCGGTGACGGACAAAGACGGGTTTTCCCAACCATTTGACGGTCAGCTGCGTACCCGGCTCAACACCGCTCACATCCACACGGATCGAGGACAGCGCCTGAACGTCTGCCGATGGGTTCATTTGGTTGATCAGGGGCCATACGGCTGCACCCGTTGCAACGACACCTGCGCCGCCAGCGACGTAGTACAGGAAATCTCTGCGGGTGCCTTCGTGGTCTTCTGCGTGGGACACGAGGTTATCTCCGATTGTCTGGCGCCCGCGGACGGGCAAATAGCTCGCGCACCGCACGAATGCGGTGTCTTAACCGCGCTTACTATCGGGGAGAATAGTGTTCGTCCAGCGTTCATAAACGCGCAATACGCCGCATGTGTCGTTTCCAGCAGCTGCGGACGGTGTTTTTTGGTGAATCTCGCGTGCGACTTTGTCGGCAACTTCGATTCATGCGCCATTGATTCGCTTACCCACCCTGTCTTCCGTCACCTGGATCAGGTATCTGGAGCCTGTCTCGTGGACCACTGATTTGCGCCCCAAAGTACATAATCAAGACCTCGGAACGGGGATTGTTTTCAGCAAAAACATACTCGCTAAATAGATGATTTAAATTATAAATTGCACGCGCCCCACCTGTTGCACTTTCCGCGCGAATAAAGGACAGCGCAAAAGGCGTGCGAACTCCCGCAAGGAGACCCCAATGTCAAAGATCGTTCTGGCCGCTGCCTTGTGCACAATGGCCCTTCCCACTCAGACTCTTGCCGCGGGCGATCCCGCAAAAGGTGAGGCGATATATAACCGTTGTTCTTCGTGTCATGCGATCATCAAGGATGGTGAAGTTCTGGTCAAAGGTGGAATCACCGGCCCGAATCTGTACGGCGTCATCGGTCGCGTGGCCGGGTCCGAAAACGATTATCGCTATGGAAGCGAGCGCCTGCCGATCGGCATGTTCACGGACGACATGATCCGTGCCGGCGAAGAAGGTCTGGTCTGGACCGAGGAAAACATCGTTGCCTATGCGCAGGATCCTATCGGCTTCATCAAGGAATTTCTGGATGACGAAACTGCCCGTCCGAACATGAGCGTCAAACTCAAGAGCGGTGCGGACGATATTGCCGCTTATCTGGCGACTTTCAGCCCCCAGTAAACCCGGCGCCTGGTGCTGGCTACGCCTTGTGCATCAAGGCGGCCAGCCGGGCGATTTCACTGCCAAAGCCAGTGGATACCTGATCAGCAGCAGCATTTCGCGCACCTTCGGGTTTGTTCTGACCAAGCTTCCAGGTGCCCTGAATATCTTCAACGCGCATGCGGCACGGTACGATCATGCGCATCATCTTGTTCAGCGCGTCAGAGGACATTTTTCCCGTGACCCATGGGGCCTTGGGCAGCAGCCGCTTTTCGTAGAACGCCGATTGGCGGTCAAGCACGTCACGTAACTCGTCCTGCGGGCGCAGCTCAAGTTTTCCGATCAGGTGCACGGCGACATAATTCCAAGTCGGAACCTGATCTTCGACACCGTACCAATCCGGCGAAATATATGCATCCGGCCCCTGCACCGCGATCTTTGCGTGCTGCGGCTCGCGCAGCGCTCGTACAATGGGGTTCGAGCGCACAAGATGCAGGTCAGCCAGTGAACCGTCTTCGGACAGCAGAAACGGGACGTGGCTTAATAGCGGGGCCTCTTCGGCAGAGAGTGCCAGAACGCCGAACGCCCGGTCGCGGGCGAATTCAACATGCCGGGCTCGATCCTCGGCGCGAAAAGCGGGGTTAGGGTGCATGAATGTCCTCCTGTCAATTCTCTTGCAGCGTCGGACAGTTCTTGGCAAGGTCCGCCTCGTTCTCAGGGCGGGGCGGAATTCCCCACCGGCGGTATGCAGGCCACGGCCCGCAAGCCCGCGAGCGGCCCCGGCTTTCGGGGTGTCAGCAGATCTGGTGAGATACCAGAGCCGACGGTTACAGTCCGGATGAAAGAGAACGTGCAAGCCGCGCCGGTGAACCGGCGCGCCTGCTCGTGATCGCCTTGGGTGACGTGTCATGCCGGGCTGGCAGCGAAATGGGATCTGGTTCTCGCGACTGCCGGCAGGCCACCAAACTGAAAGGAGATCATGATGACACACACCCGCTATGCTTTTGTCAAAGCCAACTGGCATTCCGATATTGTTGACCGCGCGCTCGACGGCTTCCTCGAACTCGTCCCCTCGGAACAAGTCGATGTCTATGACGTTCCCGGCGCGTTCGAGATGCCCCTGCTGGCCCGTGATCTGGCCCGGACCGGGCGCTATGCCGCCGTCGCCTGCGCTGCCTTTGTCGTTGATGGCGGCATCTACAGGCACGACTTCGTTGCGCAGGCCGTGGTCGATGGTCTGATGCGCGCCGGGCTTGATACAGGGGTTCCTGTCCTGTCGGTCTCGCTGACCCCGCACCAATATCAGGAAACCAAACATCACAATTCGATCTATCGCGACCATTTCGTACAAAAAGGGCGCGAAGCGGCTCAGGCCGCGCTGATGATCTCGGAAATCCGTGCGAAAATCGCGCAGGCCGCCTGATCTTCATCTTTTCGAAAATACTCAAAAATGCGCCGCCCGACGGGCGGCGTTCAAACCATCAACGGCCAAATCCGCTTGAGGCCGGGGGCCTTGCCCGCTAATCACGATCCGCAAAGGAGCACGCCCCATGTCGATGAACAGCTTTGGCCATCTTTTCCGCGTCACCACCTGGGGTGAAAGCCATGGGCCCGCCTTGGGCGCCACTGTCGACGGTTGCCCGCCGGGCGTTGCGATTGACGAGGCGATGATCCAGCACTGGCTGGACAAGCGCAAACCGGGGCAAAACAAGTTCACAACGCAGCGGCGCGAACCGGATCAGGTCAAGATCCTTTCTGGCGTGTTCGAAGGCCAAACTACAGGCACGCCCGTGCAACTGATGATCGAAAACACCGATCAGCGCTCGAAAGATTACGGCGACATCATGGACAAGTTCCGTCCGGGCCATGCCGATATCACCTACTGGCAGAAATACGGCATCCGCGATTATCGCGGGGGTGGGCGCAGTTCAGCCCGGGAAACCGCGTCGCGTGTGGCCGCGGGTGGACTGGCGCGCGAGGCCATCAAACAGATTGCGCCCAATGTGCAGATCACCGGCTACATGACCCAGATCGGTCCGCACAAGATCGACCACTCCAAATTCGACTGGGCGCAGATTGAACAGAACCCGTTCTGGACGCCTGATGAACAGGCGGCCGGGGATTGGGCCATCTATCTGGATGATCTGCGCAAATCCGGCAACTCGGTCGGTGCCGTGGTCGAGGTTGTGGCACGCGGTGTCCCGGCAGGGCTTGGGGCGCCGATATACGCCAAGTTGGACACTGATCTTGCGGCCGCGATGATGTCGATCAACGCTGTCAAAGGCGTCGAGATCGGCGAAGGCATGGCTGCCGCCGAACTGACTGGTGAAGCCAATGCCGACGAAATCTTCATGGGTCAGGATGGCCCGCAATACAGTTCAAACCACGCAGGCGGGATTCTGGGCGGCATCTCGACCGGGCAGGACATTGTCGTGCGCTTTGCGGTCAAGCCGACCTCTTCGATCCTGACCACCCGCAAGACCATTACAAAATCCGGTGAAGAGACCGAGATCATCACAAAGGGCCGTCATGACCCCTGTGTTGGCATCCGCGCTGTCCCTGTCGGTGAGGCGATGATGGCCTGTGTTATCCTAGATCACTTGCTGCTGCACCGTGGTCAGATCGGAGAAAACCGTGGACGGATCGGCTGATCTGCGCGCGCGTTTGCGTGCTGTTGTCGCGCAACGCATGGAAACTGATCCGGCCCATGACCTGGCCCATCTGGATCGTGTTTGGACCAATGCTCAGGCCATTGCAGGCGCTCAGGCGGACATCCCCGTCCTGTTGGCAGCCTGTTATCTTCATGATCTGGTCAACCTACCCAAGAATGACCCGAAACGACAGTTTGCCTCACGTCAGTCAGCGACTGAATCAGGGCCTATTCTGGCAAAACTGGGCTTTTCCGACGATCAGGTTCAGGCCGCGCAACATGCGATCGCGGCCCATAGCTTCTCGGCCAACATCCCACCCGAAACGCTGGAGGCCCGGATTCTGCGGGATGCGGATCGCCTTGACGCCTTGGGTGCCATCGGGATTGCGCGCACATTTTCTGTATCGGGTGCTTTGGGGCGTGTTCTCTATGATCCGGCTGATCCATTCGCAGAGGCGCGCCCGCTGGACGATCTGCGGTATTCGATTGATCACTGGAAGGTCAAACTGCTGACCCTGCCGGACGACATGCTGACGGATGCAGGCAAGCAGATCGCGCAAGCAAGGGCGGGCCGAATGTTTCAGTTCCTTGAGGCTTTTGCAGCGGAAATCGGCGCATCGATACCGAACTCGTGGACCATCACCTGATCCACCCCGTTGATCTTTTTTCTGCAAAGGCGCAGGGTCGCGCCGATGACAAAACCCTTAACATCGCATCGACCTTTGCTGGCTGTAGCGCTGAAGCTTGGCGCGCTGTTCCTGTTCACGTCGATGTCAGCCTTAGTCAAAGCCTTATCTGACGAATTCCCACCGGGCCAATTGGTGTTCTTCCGGTCCCTGTTTGCTATTCCGGTCATCATTCTGTGGCTGACCGCGCGCCGAGAGCTGGCGCAAGGCTTTGTCGTCAAGAAACCCATGGGGCATTTCTGGCGCGGGGTTCTGGGGACCAGCGCCATGGGGCTGACATTCACCGGCCTTAGCCTGCTGCCGCTGCCCGAAGTCACCGCAATCGGTTACGCCACGCCGATCTTCACCCTGATTTTGGCCGCCGTGATGCTGGGTGAGCGCATCCGCATGATTCGCATCGGTGCCGTGGCACTTGGGTTGCTTGGCGTGATGATCATGATCTGGCCCCGGCTTGGCAGCACTCAGATGGAAACGGCTGCAACCATCGGAGCGCTATGCGTACTGGGCGCGACCTTTGCCCGGGCCTTTGTGCAGATCCACATCCGCCAACTGGTCAAGGTCGATCACCCTGCCGCAATCGTGTTCTATTTCTCGCTGACAGCGACGCTGCTTTCGGCGCTGACAGCGATCTGGGGATGGACAATGCCTACACTGAATCAGGCTCTAATACTGATCACCATGGGGCTGATTGGCGGAGTTGCACAGATCTTGGTCACGTCCTCGTATCGGTTTGGACAGGCATCGATGCTGGCACCTTATGACTATGCAACAATGCTTTTTGCGATTGTGATCGGTTATTTCGCGTTTGATGAATTGCCCACCGTTGCGATCCTGATCGGGGCCGCATTGGTGATCGCAGGCAATGTTGTTGTGATCTGGCGCGAACACCAGCTGGGGCTTGAGCGTGGCAAGGCGCGTTCTGTCACGGACCCCAAAGCGTGACTTTACCTTTTGCATTCTTTCCCTAGGTTGGGCCGGACAATCAAAGAGGTTCCCCAATGAGCGACGCGCAGGATCACAAGGAAAAGATGCAAAAGGTGCAGGCCCAGCACCGCAAGAAAGTGTCCGAGGCCGTCGACCCCGAACGCGGCCTTGTTCTGATCAATACCGGCAAGGGCAAAGGCAAGTCATCTGCGGCCTTTGGCGTGGTCATCCGCGCGCTTGGTTGGGGTCAGAAGGTCGCCGTGGTGCAGTTCATCAAGGGCAAGTGGAAAACCGGCGAGCGCCGTTTCTTCGAAGAACGTGATCTGGTCACCTGGCACACGATGGGTGAGGGGTTTACCTGGGACACACAGGATCGTGAGCGCGACATTGCAGCCGCCAACGCCGCCTTCGACAAGGCTTGCGCCCTTATGGCAAGTGGCGAATACGATCTGGTGGTTCTGGACGAGATCAACATCGCACTTCGCTATGGATATCTCTCGGTCGAGCAGGTGATAGACGGGCTGAACGCGCGTTCGGACAAGACGAGTGTGTTCCTGACAGGCCGCGACGCACCGCTGGCGCTGCGTGATTATGCAGATCTGGTCACCGAGATGACCGAAGAAAAGCATCCGTTCCAGGCGGGAATCAAGGCCCAGCGCGGGGTGGATTTCTGAACCTTGCAATAGCGCAGCCCGTATTGCTGCGCAGTTATCCTCTGCCGCTTAGCACAGTTTCAAAGATATATCGCAACGACTTGCGTTGACGGACGGTGCCTTGTGCCCGGGCTTCTTCTGCGGTTGCGGTGTCCCGGTTCTGGCGATCAGCATAGGCACAATAGTCGCCTTCGCAACAGTTGCACCCGCACGCAACTAGCGCATCATGTCGGGCCATGATTTCGTCAAGCGTGTCTGTCATCTGTGACCTCACCCCGCACTGGGATAAATCTGATGAATTCAGTCAGCTTTTTCAAGTAAATTCACCCGACCGGTCGATACACTTCTCTGCTCTGAGCCGCCGATTTCTAAAACAGGCAGCTCAGCTTTTTTTGGCAGTATTTGGACAAAGTTGCCAATGCAGAGGCACAGCGCTCAGGCAGCGACTTCCTGCTCGGGCGCGCTGAGCGAGATGACGAGAACCACGGCCGCACCGTTCAGCCAGTAGAACGCCGCATCCAATCCTGAAAACCCCAGTACACTAGGTGCAAACAGAAAGGTGATGCCGACAACAAGGTCCACGGCCAAGTGAAATTTGTAGGGTAGAACGCGCCAAATTCCCAAATGATGGTCGGTCAGAACCGTCAGGACAAAGGCGGCGACGCCAGTGACAACCGAAAGCCACAGCGCCAGCGGGTTGGACTGACCCAATCCCAGCAGGAATGGCAGTGTCATCAGGGCAATGGCAACCGGGTAGTCCAGATACGCGTGGACAGTGCGGGTAACGAAACGCAGGGACATAAGATTTTCCTCTTTTCAATCAGTGATGAAAGAAAGATAGAAAGCCTGACCCGAACGCTGAATTCTTGATCGTTTCAAAAATCTTGCAGATCGTACAGAATATTCGGCGTTTTAGTGCATGGACCTATATGCGGCTGGTGACAAGCCGACCTGCTTCTTGAAAACGCGGGAAAACGCGGCCTCAGAGGCATATCCAACTTCGGCTGCTGCATCTGCGACGTTCCATCGTGCCTCTGTAAGGCCATGGCACGCAATCTGCATGCGCCAGTCGGTGAGGTATTGCATCGGCGTCGTGCCCATCTTCTGGGCAAACAACTGAGAAAAGGCCGTGCGCGACATGCCGGATTCACGCGCCAGTGTCGCAACACTCCAGTCTTGCGCTGGCGCTTGGTGGAACGCCGTCAATGCGCGTGAGATGCGTGTATCCGCAAAGCCCGCAAGGGCGGTGTCCTGAGGGCTTTGCCGTTCCAGGTAGGTTCGGATCGCCTGCGCAAACAGAACTTCGGACAGCTTCAGGGCAATCAGATCGCCGCCAATACGGGCCCCGGACACTTCGGATCCAATCATGCGCAGGGTCGATTCCATCCACGATCCGGCCTCTTCGCCATAATTCTCGATCAGGATGTAGGGCGGCAGGCGGTCGATCAGCATATGCCCGGTGCCTTTTCGTCCTGCTGGGCCGGTGAATGAAAAATGACCGCAGATCAGTTGTGTGTCCCGGTCCTCGTCTGCACCGCCATAGACAAGAACGCCATCGCCCTTGTAGCCGGCAATCTCAAGAACCTTTTCCAGAGGAAGCGCATCCAGTGGCCTGACCTCGGCACACAACAACGCATGTGGCGCCCCATGAGGGATCAGGATCAGGTCCCCCTGCCGCAACCGCAACGTTTCCCCGGTGGATGAGACATGGACCTTGAGCTCACCCCGTTGAACAAAATGAAACCGCGCGACGTTTTCGAATTCCGGCACCTGAATACCAAATGGTGGTGTGAACGACGTGCGGAAGTAGAACGTGCCACGCAGGGACAAGCGGGTGAGAATATCGCTGAGTAGATCCAACATGTGTTGAAAATACGGGAACTGATCCGATCGTCCAGATCACGGAACGCTTTGCACGACAATTTGCACGATCTGCAACAAAAACCCCGCCGAAGCGGGGTTTTGCAAGTTATCAAGTTATTATGAGCGGACCAGCTTTTCGTAATCTTCTGCGATTTCGCGGGTCAGGTCGCCGACTTCGAAAGTGTAATCGCCGATTTGCCCGACCGGAGTGACCTCGGCCGCGGTTCCGGTCAGCCAGCACTGTTCGAAATCAGCCATTTCTTCGGGCTTGATGCGCCGCTCATGCACAGTGATGCCTTTATCCTTCAGCATCTGAATGACGGTTTGGCGGGTGATACCGTTCAGGAAGCAATCCGCCAGCGGGGTGTGAACCTCTCCATCCTTGACAAAGAACACGTTGGCACCTGTTGCTTCGGCCACATAACCACGCCAGTCCATGAACAGCGCGTCCGAGCATCCCTTGGCTTCGGCCTTGTGCTTGGAAATGGTGCAGATCATGTAAAGGCCCGCAGCCTTGGCGTGAACTGGGATGGTTTCCGGGCTGGGGCGTTTCCATTCGGCGATGTCCAGTTTTGCGCCCTGCATCTTGGCGTCGCCATAGTAGGCACCCCAAGGCCAGACCGCGACGGCCATCCGTACCGGGTTGCGGGCCGACGCCACGCCCATGTCTTCGCCAGACCCGCGCCAGACCAATGCGCGGACATAGGCATCCTGAAGGCCACTGGCTTTCAGGGTCTCTTCCTTGGCTGCTTCAATCTGATCGACAGAATAAGGCATCGGCATGTCCAGTGCCTCGGCGCTGGCGATAAGACGTTCGGAATGTTCGCGGCTTTTGAAGATCTTGCCGCTATAAGCGCGTTCCCCCTCGAACACGGATGAGGCATAGTGCATCGCGTGGGTCAGAATATGCACATTGGCATCGCGCCAGGGCACCAGCTTGCCATCCATCCAGATGACACCGTCACGATCATCATACCCTGCCATGCGAAACCTCCTGAACCGGGTTAAATTTCCGATTGTTGCGCTACTTAGGTCCGATGCGGACACAATGTTGCGCAAAAACTGCGATTCGATACCTCTCTGCCCTTGGAATGTCAATAACGCTGACATAAAGTCGAACCCGAGTAACGAATGAGGCATGATATGTCCGAAATCCGCCCGGCCCCGCGATATGGGGGCGAAAGCCTATTGTTTTTGACGGATGAACAATTGCGGCAGGGGATCGAGGCCATGTTCTTCGCCTATCGCGGCTTTACCGCGGATCCCGATCGTATCCTGTCCGAAATGGCCTATGGCCGCGCCCATCACCGCGCGATCCATTTTATCAATCGCGCCCCGGGCACCACGGTGAACAACTTGCTGGCGATCCTCGGGGTTACAAAACAGTCTCTGAACAGGGTCCTTCGGACGTTGATCGAGGATGGTCTGGTGGAAAGCCGGGTCGGAACCGTGGACAAACGCGAACGACATCTATTTCTGACGGAAAAGGGCGAAACGTTGGAGGCCACGTTGTCAGATGCGCAACGAACAAGAATGCGCGCGGCCTTCAAGGATGCCGGTCCCGAGGCCGTGGCCGGGTTTCGCAAAGTGCTTGAAGCAATGATGGATGCTGATATGCGTCATGCCTATACGAAATTGCGGGATACGACTTCATGAGCGAAATAGATGCACATTTGCTGATTGTTGATGATGACGAACGCATTCGCGATCTACTCAAGAAATTCCTGATGCGAAACGGGTTTCTGGTGACGGCGGCACGGGATGCGGCCCATGCGCGGCGGGTTCTGTCGGGATTGGATTTCGACATGATCGTCATGGATGTGATGATGCCCGGCGAAGATGGTGTCAGCCTGACCAGATCGCTGCGTGACACCCATACGACGCCGATCCTGTTACTAACCGCCAAGGGCGAGACCGAGCATCGGATTGCAGGGCTTGAAGCCGGGGCGGATGATTATCTCGCCAAACCTTTCGAGCCGAAAGAGCTGCTACTGCGGATCAATGCGATTCTGCGCCGGATGCCGGAAACCCCGGCCGAGGAAACAGCGGCGAAGATCCTGCATCTCGGCCCCATCCGGTATGACATTGAACGCGGTGAAATGTGGCAGGGCGAAAGGCCAGTCCGCCTGACCGCGACCGAAAGCCAGCTGATGAAAATCTTTTCGGCCCAACTTGGTGAGCCAATCAGCCGCGCAAAACTGGTGGAAGATCTGGGCCGGGATAAAGGACAGGCACAGGAACGTGCGGTGGACGTGCAGATCACCCGCCTGCGCCGGAAGATCGAACAGGACCCGAAACAGCCCCGGTATCTGCAGACAGTCCGGGGCGCGGGCTATATGCTGGCGCCCGATTGAATGAGCCGCTGTGCGGCGATTTAAGCCTTCGGCGAGGATATTTTAGCCAGATGAAGATGGGATCCCGATGAAAACCGCCCTTTTGACACATGCCGATTGCCTTGGACATGTCACACCGCAAGGTCATCCGGAACAGGTGGCGCGGCTGGAGCATATCCTGCACGCGCTTGAAGGACTTGACCTGAAGCGCGTGACCGCTCCACTGGCGGCAGACGATGATTTGCTGCGTGTTCATCCCGAAAGCCATATCCGAGACATCAGATCGTCACGCCCTACTGACGGGTTTGCGCAAATCGACGGGGACACCTTCATGTCACCGGGTTCCGTGGATGCGGCCTATCGTGCGGCTGGTGCGGCGGTACGGGCCGTTGATCTGGTTTTGGGCGGTGAGGCGCCGAACGCCTTTTGTGCCATTCGCCCACCGGGGCACCACGCCGAAGCCGAGAAAGCTATGGGGTTCTGCCTGTTTGGCAATGCGGCGCTGGCTGCGAAACATGCGCTGGATTACCACGGGCTGAAGCGGGTCGCAGTGGTCGATTTCGACGTTCATCATGGCAACGGCACGCAGGACCTGCTGTGGGATGAAGATCGGGCCCTGGTAATCACGAGCCAGCAGATGCCGTTATGGCCAGGATCGGGCCGCCCGGACGAGACAGGCGCTTACGATAACGTTCTGAACATCCCGCTTGCCCCGGGCACCGGCGGGGCTGAGATGCGATCCGCCTATGAAACGCAGGCCTTTCCACGCTTGCGGGCGTTCCGGCCGGAACTGATCATCATCTCGGCCGGGTTCGATGCGCATCAGGACGACCCTCTGGCCAACCTGAACTGGTCGACCGGCGATTTTGCTTGGATCACGGCAGAGCTGTGCGGGATAGCCGATGAGGTGTGTCAGGGCCGTATCGTCTCGACTCTGGAGGGCGGGTATGATCTGAACGCACTGGCCGAGGCGGCACGCGCCCATGTGGAAGAACTGATGAAGGCAGCACGATGACCGATACCCCAGTTGAACAGATGACATTCGAGCAGGCCATGAAAGAGCTTGAGGCCGTGGTTGGCCAGCTTGAGCGCGGCGACGTGGCGCTGGATCAGTCGATTGCGCTGTATGAACGCGGGGCCGCTTTGAAAAAGCGTTGCGAGGACGAGTTGAAGCGGGCCGAGGAAAAAGTGGCCGCGATCACTCTGGACGCGAATGGCCAACCGACCGGGACAACACCTGTCGAAGGTCAGTAAATGTTTCAGGAAAGACTGGCGCAGGACGCGGCGTGTCTTCAGGATCATTTTGACCTGACAATGGGCGCGCTGGCCGATCTGGATGTGACACGGGCAATGGCCTATGCCACCCGTGGCGGTAAACGGCTGCGCGGCTTTCTGGTTCTGGAAAGTGCGCGCCTGCACCAAATCAACGAGTCCCGCGCGATCTGGCCCGCGACCGCAATCGAGGCCCTTCACGCCTATTCTCTAGTTCACGACGATCTGCCTTGTATGGATGACGACGATCTTCGGCGCGGACGCCCCACGGTTCATGTGAAATGGGACGAAGGCACGGCCGTACTTGCCGGGGACGCGCTGCAGACACTGGCCTTTGAACTGTGCACCCGGCCCGAGGTTGGAGATGCAGACGTTCGCGTTGATCTGGCACTGACACTGGCCAGGGCAAGCGGTGCGCGAGGTATGGTTTTGGGGCAGGCGCTTGATATCGCAGCAGAAACCGCTTCTGAGCCTCTGACATTGAATGCGATAACACGGCTTCAGGGCGGCAAAACGGGCGCTTTGATCGAATGGTCCGCCTGTGCGGGTGCGCGTCTGGCAAAAGCGGATCCAGAGCCCTTGCGCCAATATGCCCGGGCCCTTGGTCTTGCTTTTCAGATTGCAGACGACATCCTTGATGTTGAAGGTGATGCGTCAAAGGCAGGCAAACGTCTTCAGAAAGATGCGGATGCGGGAAAGGCCACTTTCGTATCTCTTCTGGGTTTGGATGCTGCCAGAACCCGTGCCAGTGAACTTGTTGATCAGGCCTGTGCCGCACTGGACGGGTATGGCCCGACGGCAGAAACCTTGAAGGAAGCCGCTCGCTTCGTTATTGCCCGGGACAGCTAAGCCAGGAACGCGCCAAATGTCTGACCGCCCCAAAACGCCTCTGCTGGACCTTGTGAACCGCCCCGCCGATCTCAAGCGGTTCTCGGACGCGCAGCTGCATCAGGTTGCGCAGGAATTGCGGGCCGAGACGATTTCGGCGGTTTCCGTAACCGGGGGGCATCTGGGCGCGGGTCTGGGCGTTGTGGAGCTGACGACCGCGCTGCACGCAGTTTTCGAAACACCGCGCGACAAGATCATCTGGGATGTAGGCCATCAGTGCTATCCGCATAAAATCCTGACCGAACGGCGCGACCGCATTCGCACGTTGCGTATGAAAGACGGCCTGAGCGGTTTCACCAAGCGCAGCGAAAGCCCCTATGACCCGTTTGGCGCCGCGCATTCCAGTACGTCCATCAGCGCCGCTTTGGGTTTTGCCGTTGCGCGTGATCTGGGCGGTGTGACTCCGGAAGGGTTGGGCGACGCCATTGCCGTGATCGGTGATGGATCGATGTCGGCAGGTATGGCCTTTGAGGCGATGAATAACGCAGGTCACTTGAAAAAACGCCTGATCGTCATTCTGAATGACAATGAGATGAGCATCGCCCCCCCGGTAGGTGCCTTGTCCAGCTATCTGTCCCGAATGTACGCCGAGGCGCCGTTCCACGATCTGAAAGCCGCCGCCAAGGGCGCTGTTTCACTGTTGCCCGAACCGTTCCGCGAAGGGGCCAAGCGCGCCAAGGAAATGCTCAAGGGTATGGCCGTCGGCGGAACCCTGTTCGAAGAGCTCGGGTTTTCCTATCTCGGGCCCATTGATGGGCATGACCTGGATCAGCTGCTGCCGGTTCTGCGCACCGTCAAGGCGCGGGCAACCGGGCCGATCCTGATCCACGTCTTGACCAAGAAGGGCAAAGGGTACGCACCAGCCGAACAGGCCCGCGACAAAGGCCACGCGACTGCCAAATTCGATGTGGTCACGGGTGAGCAGAAAAAGGCTCCGTCAAACGCGCCTTCTTACACGTCTGTCTTTGGCAAGGCTCTGGTGGATGCGGCCACGCACGATGACAAGATCGTCGCAGTGACTGCCGCGATGCCAGATGGCACCGGGTTGGGCCTGTTTGCCGAACGGTACCCGTCGCGCTGTTTCGATGTGGCGATTGCCGAGCAGCACGGCGTGACCTTCTCAGCGGCGTTGGCGGCAGGAGGGATGAAGCCATTCTGCGCCATGTATTCGACCTTTTTGCAGCGGGGTTACGACCAGGTTGTGCATGACGTCGCAATTCAGCGCTTGCCCGTTCGGTTTGCCATTGATCGCGCAGGTTTGGTGGGCGCTGACGGTGCCACCCATGCCGGGTCGTTCGATATTGCCTATTTGGCCAATCTACCGGGCATGGTCGTCATGGCCGCTGCGGATGAGGCGGAATTGATGCACATGGTGGCAACCGCTGTTGCGCATGATGAAGGGCCGATTGCCTTCCGCTATCCGCGCGGCGAAGGTGTCGGAGTGGACCTGCCCGAACGTGGTGAGGTACTGGAGATCGGCAAAGGCCGCATGATCCGAAAAGGCGCGCGCGTCGCACTTTTGTCTTTTGGCACGCGGCTGGCTGAAGTTCAGAAAGCAGCCGAGTCTCTGACCGCCAAAGGCATCAACCCAACCATCGCCGACGCCCGCTTTGCCAAGCCGCTGGATCGGGACCTTATCCTAGATCTGGCTGCGGATCATGAGGCGTTGATCACCATCGAAGAAGGCGCTGTTGGCGGATTTGGCAGCCATGTAGCACAGCTTCTGGCGGATGAGGGTGTTTTTGACCGGGGCTTGAAATACCGCTCGATGGTCTTGCCCGACATCTTCATTGATCAGGCCAGCCCTGCGGATATGTATGCCGTTGCGGGTATGAATGCAGAGCAGATCGAAGCCAGGGTGCTGGATGTTCTGGGCGTAACCTCGATCAGTGAAAAGCGCGCGTAATACCGGCGCTGCCTTACCCTTCTTTGGCTTTGCCGCTTACCAAAAGCAGGAGGGGATAGGCGACCCAGAACCAAGCGGGTGTACATAGCGCCACGAGGACCCTTTATTGCGGTTTATCTTGTCATGACAGAATCGCCGCTGTTTCAAAGATGATTTGAAGCGATAAGACACTGATTCAGACATCACCAGCTCATTAGGCGGCTGCTTCCATATTTTCTTTGGGAAGAAATGGTGCCCAGGAGAGGACTCGAACCTCCACGTCCATACGGACACTAGCACCTGAAGCTAGCGCGTCTACCAATTCCGCCACCTGGGCAGGTGTCGTGGAGCGGCGTTTAAGCTGACTGGCGCGGGGCGTCAACCGGATTCTGAATGAATTTTGAAAGTTTTTTAAGTTCGGTTTTCGAACTGAAGTTTTGGCCTTATTATTTCATGACCGGCGCGGCGAATTAGTGCCTTGTTTGGTTGGCCTGCGGGCGTTAGTTCTAGGGCGCAATTTCTCAGCAGGAGCCCTCTCATGTCGAAACTGGTGACGATTTATGGCGGATCGGGATTTGTCGGTCGCTACATCGCGCGGCGCATGGCGAGAGAGGGGTGGCGTGTGCGGGTGGCTGTACGACGCCCGAACGAAGCCATGTTCGTGAAACCCTACGGCGCCGTGGGACAGGTTGAGCCTGTGCTGTGCAATATCCGCGATGACGCCTCGGTCGCGCTGGCAATGCAGAGCGCCGATGTCGTGGTGAACTGTGTGGGTGTGCTTAATGAACTGGGCAAGAACGCGTTTGATGCCGTTCAGACCGAAGGGGCCGAGCGGATTGCGCGCTTGGCCGCACAGCAGGGCATTGGTCGAATGGTGCATATCTCGGCTATAGGTGCAGATGCAAACGCGGCCAGCGATTATGCCCGGACCAAAGCGCTGGGCGAGGCGGGTGTGCTGAAGCACATGCCGGATGTAGTGATCCTTCGCCCATCTGTGATCTTCGGTACCGAGGATCAGTTCTTTAACCGATTTGCCGGGATGACTCGCATGGGTCCGTTCCTGCCGGTGGTTGGTGCTGAGACCAAATTCCAACCCGTCTACGTGGACGACGTGTCCCAGGCAGCGGTCAAAGGTATTCTGGGGCAGGCTGAGCCGGGCGTGTACGAGCTTGGCGGGCCGGAAGTGAAAACCTTCCGCGCCCTGATGCAACAGATGCTTGAAGTGATCCACCGGCGGCGCATCATTGTCGGTCTGCCGTTCTTTGCTGCCCGGATTATGGCGGGCGTGCTGGATATTGCGAAATTCGTCAGCTTCCAGCTGTTCCCGAACAACATTCTGACCCGCGACCAGGTCAGGAATCTGCGTCATGACAACGTGGTATCTGACGGGGCCAAGTCCTTTGCGGATCTTGGCATTGCGCCGACCACTCTGGAATCGGTGCTGCCGGAATATCTTTGGAAATTCCGCCCATCGGGGCAGTATGACGACATTCAGAACTCGGCGAAAAACCTGCGTATCTGATCAGCTGTAGGCCATGAACAACAATGCCGCGCCCAGTATGACGCGGTAGATCACATAGGGCGTGAAGCTGACACTGCGCAGCAGTCGCATCATAAGGCTAAGCGCCAGAAGTGCCGAGACAAAAGCAAATGCCGCGGCAATGGCCCCGTCCCGTGCCAGTTGCGCATCAGCGTCGCGTATCACATCCAGTGCCAGCAGTGTGCCTGAGGCCAGAATGGTTGGGATTGACATAAGCATGGCAATCCGTGCGCCGTCTGCTCGGGTATAGCCCAGTTGACGTGCTCCTGTAATGGTGATCCCGGATCGCGATGTTCCGGGGATCAGCGCAAGAACCTGCCACAGCCCCATGATGAAAGCATCGCGCACACCCCAATCAGACGCCCCTTTCGTCTGTGGGCCTTTCTGGTCAATCCAATAAAGCAGCAGGCCAAAGCCCAGCATTGTCCATCCGATTACAGCGATCGAACGCATGGCCTCGCTTAACCCGGTCAGATGCAGGATCAGACCTGCAATCACGGTTGGAATTGTTGCAATGATGAGGCCCAGAGCCAAACGGGCCTGCGGCGTATCTGTCCGGCCGTTCAAGGCGCGCGGCAACCCGGCAAGGGCCTGCTTCACATCCGTCCAGAAATACAGAACGACCGCTCCGAGGGTTCCGACGTGCACCGCGATGTCTATGGCTTGACCCTGATCCTGAAGGCCTGACAAATTCGGCAGCAGGATCAGGTGACCCGAAGACGAAATGGGCAAAAACTCAGTTATTCCCTGAATGATTGCCACGAGAATCAGGTGGAAAAGACTCATCTGCCCTGCCGTGCTGTCGCCACGATTTTCTTGTGGTGTATGGCTATAAGGGCAGTGGAGAAAAGGAAAGTCTTCATATAGGTCCGGATCGTACCTAAAATTCCCTCCATAATTTGCCGATTTCGAGTGGAAGGGTGAAAAATTCTCATAATAGGTCAGTATATATGACTTTTCATCCGTTTGCGCATCGCATAAAGAAACCGAACCAAGCCAATTCATGGAGTCTAACCCGTGGCCAAGCAACCGATGCTGAAATTTGTGCAGATCGACCGCGTCATGCCGGAAAAGCGTGCCGCCAATGACCGCAGAGAAGACTTTAACGAGATCTATGCAGAATTCGCTGCCGAGAAAGCAGCAGAACAGGCCAGCCGTTGCAGTCAATGCGGTGTGCCTTACTGCCAATCGCACTGCCCGCTGCATAACAACATTCCCGACTGGTTGCGGCTGACTGCAACCGGACGATTGGAAGAAGCTTACGAAACCAGCCAGGCGACAAACACCTTCCCCGAGATTTGCGGCCGCATCTGCCCGCAGGACCGTTTGTGCGAAGGAAATTGCGTGATCGAACAATCCGGTCATGGAACAGTTACCATCGGAACGATCGAAAAGTACATTACCGACACGGCGTGGGAAAAAGGCTGGGTCAAGCCAGTGGTCCCTGCGGCAGAGCGCCGTGAAAGCGTCGGCATCATCGGTGGCGGGCCGGGCGGTCTTGCCGCGGCAGACATGCTGCGTCGGGCCGGTATTCAGGTCACGGTCTATGACCGCTACGACCGTGCGGGTGGGTTGCTGATGTATGGCATTCCGGGCTTCAAGCTTGAAAAAGAAGTCGTCCAGCGGCGCAACGACCTGTTGGCTGACGGCGGTGTCGAGTTCGTTTTGAACTGCGACGTGGACGCTGCCAAATTCGCGGAAATTCACGCCAAGCATGACGCGGTCATCATCGCGACGGGCGTTTACAAGTCGCGGGATCTGTCCATGCCGGGCAGTGGTCTTGCCGGGATCGAGAAGGCAATCGATTTCCTGACCGCATCAAACCGTAAAAGCTTTGGTGATGCTGTTGAGGATTTCGACAACGGACGGCTGAATGCCGAGGGCAAGAAGGTTGTCGTGATCGGTGGTGGTGACACCGCGATGGATTGTGTGCGCACATCGATCCGCCAGGGCGCGACGTCAGTCAAATGCCTGTACCGTCGTGACCGGGCTAACATGCCGGGTTCGCAGCGCGAGACACAGAATGCCGAGGAAGAAGGCGTGGTATTCGAATGGCTCAGTGCACCCAAGGGGTTCACGGGCGACGACAAGGTTTCCGGCGTGATGGTGCAGAAAATGCGCCTGGGGCAACCCGATGCATCTGGTCGCCAGGCCCCCGAAGTGATCGAAGGCGCGGATTATGTCGAGGACGCCGATCTGGTGATCAAGGCGCTGGGTTTTGAGCCCGAAGACCTGCCAACGCTGTTCGGGCAGCCCGACTTGCCCGTCACCCGATGGGGAACGGTCCGGGCAGCATTCCAGACCGGGGAAACCGAAATGGAAGGTGTGTACGCAATTGGCGACATCGTGCGCGGTGCTTCGCTGGTTGTATGGGCGATCCGTGACGGGCGCGACTGCGCCGACGCGATCATCGACCGGTTTAATGCCAAGACTGCCGTCGCAGCGGAATAACCCCAGCTTTCAGGAGGGTTCGAAATGTCGGAACTTCAAGGCCAATGCATGTGTGGTGCGGTCACTGTAACTGCTACACCGGCGCGGGATGCGCTGGGGGCGTGTCACTGTGACCAATGCCGTCGGTGGACCAGTTCGATGCTGGTGACGTTTCAGGCGAAAGAAGGCTATGCCGCGCTAGGCCCGGTCAAGACATTTACCTCGTCCGACTGGGCAGAACGTGCCTTTTGCGACGAATGCGGATCCTCGCTCTGGTACCGGATCACGCTACCGGGTGAGATGCACGGACAGACACAAATGGCGGCTGGCCTGTTTGAAAATGCAACAGGCAACCCGCTGAAACTTGAACTTTATATCGACAAAAAGCCCGAGGGATACGCGTTCGCAGGCGAACGTCGGCAAATGACCAAAGCCGAGGTCGAAGCCATGTATTCCCTCTCTGACGAAGGAGACAGCCAATGACCAAATATGATGCCGATTGGGTGCGGGCAGAAGAAGCAAAACGCAAGTGGATGGCCGAAAATGGTCTCTACTCCGAGGCAGAAGAGCATTCTTCGTGCGGTGTGGGCCTTGTTGTGTCCGTTGATGGCAAACGGTCTCGCAAGGTGGTGGATGCCGGGATTGATGCCCTGAAAGCGATCTGGCATCGCGGAGCCGTGGACGCGGATGGCAAGACCGGCGACGGCGCGGGCATCCATGTGCAGATTCCAGTTCCCTTCTTCTATGATCAGATCCGCCGCACAGGCCACGAACCCAAGCTGAATGAACTGATTGCAGTTGGTCAGGTCTTCCTGCCCCGCACCGATTTTGGCGCACAGGAGCGGTGCCGGACCATCGTCGAAAGCGAAGTTCTGCGTATGGGGTATTACATCTATGGCTGGCGACACGTGCCTGTCGATGTGACTTGCCTGGGGGAAAAGGCCAACGCGACCCGCCCCGAGATTGAGCAGATCCTGATCTCGAACTCCAAGGGTGTGGACGAAGAAACTTTTGAGCGCGAACTCTATGTCATCCGTCGCCGCATCGAAAAAGCGGCCTTGGCGTCGGGCATTTCGGGCCTTTATCTTGCGTCGCTGTCCTGCCGGTCGATCATCTACAAGGGCATGATGCTGGCTGAACAGGTCGCTGTATTCTATCCCGATCTGATGGATGACCGCTTTGAATCGGCGTTTGCGATTTACCACCAGCGGTATTCCACGAACACCTTCCCGCAATGGTGGCTGGCACAACCATTCCGCATGCTGGCCCATAACGGCGAGATCAACACCCTCAAGGGCAACGTCAACTGGATGAAAAGCCATGAAATCCGGATGGCTAGCGGAACTTTTGGTGACTATGCCGAAGACATCAAGCCGATCATCGCTGGTGGTTCGTCAGATTCCGCCGCATTAGACTCGGTTTTCGAGGTGTTGGTGCGTGCGGGGCGGTCGGCCCCGATGGCGAAAACCATGCTGGTTCCGGAAAGCTGGTCCAAGCAGGCGGTCGAGCTGCCGCAAGCGTGGTGCGACATGTATTCCTACTGCAACTCGGTGATGGAGCCATGGGATGGTCCGGCCGCGCTGGCGATGACCGATGGACGCTGGGTTTGCGCTGGTCTGGACCGGAACGGGCTGCGCCCCATGCGGTACGTCGTGACTGGCGATGGCCTTGTCATCGCAGGGTCGGAGGCCGGAATGGTGCCGATCAACGAAGCCACCGTGACCGAAAAAGGCGCATTGGGGCCGGGTCAGATGCTGGCGGTCGACATGAAAAAAGGCAAGCTGTACCGGGACACCCAAATCAAGAACAAACTGGCCAGCGCGCTTCCATTCGGCGAATGGGTTGGCAAGATAAACGACCTGGACGAAACGCTTGCGGGTGTGACCGAAGCTCCGATCTTTGCGGGTGGCGAGTTGCGCAAGCGCCAGATTGCTGCGGGATACTCGGTAGAAGAGTTGGAGCAAATCCTTGCTCCGATGGCGGAGGATGGCAAGGAAGCCTTGGCATCCATGGGTGATGATACGCCCTCGGCTGTTTTGTCAAAACAATACCGCCCGCTGAGCCATTTTTTCCGTCAGAACTTCAGCCAGGTGACCAACCCGCCGATCGACAGCCTGCGTGAATACCGCGTGATGTCGCTGAAAACCCGGTTTGCCAACCTCAAGAACGTGCTGGACGAAGACAGCAGCCAGACCGAGATCGTGGTTCTGGAAAGCCCCTTTGTCGGCAACGCGCAATGGGACAAACTGGTTGAGAACTTTGATGCGCCGCTGGCGGAAATCGACTGTAGCTTCGAGGCTGGTCAAGGCGCATTGAGCGAAGCTTTGGCCCGTATCAGAGCCGAATCCGAAGAGGCGGTGCGATCTGGTGCCGGGCATATTGTCCTGTCTGATATGCGGTCGGGCGAGGATCGGATTGCGATACCAATGATTCTCGCGACCAGCGCTGTGCATTCCCATTTGACGCGTCAGGGTTTGCGGACCTTCTGTTCGTTGAACGTTCGTTCGGCCGAATGTGTGGACCCGCATTACTTTGCCGTTCTGATCGGATGTGGTGCGACTGTGGTGAACGCCTACCTGGCCGAAGATTCTTTGGCCGACCGCATCGACCGCGGTTTGCTGGACGGAACCCTGACAGAAAACGTCGCGCGCTATCGCGAGGCGATCGATCAGGGCCTGTTGAAGATCATGGCCAAGATGGGCATCTCGGTCATTTCGTCCTATCGCGGTGGTCTGAACTTTGAGGCCGTCGGCCTCAGCCGTGCCATGGTGGCCGAGTATTTCCCCGGTATGACCAGCCGGATTTCCGGTATCGGTATCAAAGGTATTCAGGCCAAGGCCGAAGAAATCCATGCCAAGGGTTGGAACAGCGGTCTGGATGTGCTGCCCATCGGTGGTTTCTACAAGGCGCGTAAGTCAGGTGAGACCCACGCGTGGGAAGCGACCTCGATGCACATGATGCAGATGGCCTGCAACAAGGCTTCGTATGAGCTGTGGAAACAGTATTCGGCCAAGATGCAGTCGAACCCGCCAATTCATTTGCGCGATCTGATGGATTTCAAACCGTTGGGCAAGCCGGTGCCGATCGAAGAGGTGGAATCGATCACCTCGATCCGCAAACGCTTTGTCACGCCAGGTATGTCGCTGGGTGCATTGTCGCCCGAAGCGCATAAAACACTGAACGTGGCGATGAACCGGATCGGTGCGAAATCCGACAGTGGCGAAGGTGGCGAAGATCCGGCACATTTCGTGCCTGAACCCAATGGCGACAACCCTTCGGCCAAGATCAAACAGGTGGCTTCGGGCCGGTTTGGCGTGACTGCGGAATACCTCAACCAGTGTGAAGAGCTTGAGATCAAGGTCGCTCAGGGTGCAAAACCCGGCGAAGGTGGTCAGTTGCCAGGTATGAAGGTCACCGACCTGATCGCGCGCCTGCGCCATTCGACCAAGGGCGTGACGCTGATCTCGCCGCCGCCGCACCACGATATCTATTCGATCGAGGATCTGGCGCAGCTGATCTACGATCTGAAGCAGATCAACCCGCGCTGCAAGGTGACGGTCAAGCTGGTAGCGTCCTCGGGCGTTGGCACGATTGCTGCCGGTGTAGCCAAAGCGAAAGCGGATATTATCCTTATTTCGGGTCACAATGGCGGTACAGGCGCGTCGCCTGCGACCTCGATCAAATATGCCGGTTTGCCGTGGGAGATGGGCCTGACCGAGGCGCATCAGGTTCTTGCGATGAACAACCTGCGGGATCGCGTCACCCTGCGGACCGACGGTGGTCTGCGTACCGGTCGCGACATTGTCATGGCCGCGATGATGGGGGCCGAGGAATACGGCATCGGTACCGCCGCGCTGATCGCCATGGGCTGTATCATGGTGCGTCAGTGTCAGTCGAACACTTGTCCGGTGGGCGTGTGTACGCAGGATGAATCCCTGCGCGCCAAGTTCACCGGCAATGCGGATAAAGTGGTGAACCTGATCACTTTCTATGCCCAGGAAGTGCGAGAGTTGCTGGCCAGCCTCGGTGCGCGCTCGGTTGACGAGATCATCGGCCGAGCCGACCTGTTGGCTCAGGTCAGCCGGGGATCGGCGAATCTGGACGATCTGGACCTCAATCCGCTGCTGATCACTGTCGATGGGGCACATAACATCGTCTACAACCGCGACAAAGAGCGCAACGCGGTGCCGGATACGCTGGACGCCGAAATCGTTCGTGATGCGGCCCGGTTCCTGAAGGATGGTGAAAAGATGCAGCTGTCTTATGCCGTGCAGAACACGCACCGGACCGTTGGAACCCGTGTGTCCAGCCATATTGTGCAGAATTTCGGGATGCGGAATACCTTTCAGGACGACCATCTGCATGTGAAGTTGCAAGGCTCTGCCGGGCAATCGCTGGGAGCTTTTGCGGCCCCGGGTCTGAAGCTGGAAGTGTCGGGCGATGCCAATGACTATGTCGGTAAGGGCCTGTCCGGGGGTATGATCGTCGTGCGCCCGCCGCAAGTCAGCCCGCTGAAAGCAGATGACAATACGATCATTGGTAACACGGTTCTCTATGGGGCCACTGATGGGTATCTGTTTGCCGCCGGTCGCGCCGGTGAACGGTTCGCGGTGCGGAACTCTGGCGCCAAGGTTGTTGTCGAGGGGTGCGGTTCCAACGGGTGTGAATACATGACCGGCGGTGTCGCCGTTATCCTTGGAACGATCGGAGCCAACTTTGGTGCGGGCATGACAGGCGGAATGGCCTATCTGTATGATCCCGAAGGCAAGGCCGAGGCGCTGATGAACAGGGAAACGCTGGTCACTTGCCCGGTCACTGTGGACCACTGGGAAGAGCAGTTAAAAACGCTTATCATGCGTCACGCTTCTGAATCACAAAGCCGCAAGGCTGCTGATATTCTTCAGCATTGGGATGTGGAAAAAGGCAACTTCCTGCAGGTTTGCCCGAAGGAAATGCTGAACAAACTTAGCCACCCACTGAGTGTTGAAGCCAAAGCAGTTCCGGCGGAATAAGCCGAAACTTTTTACCTCGCGAAACCCCGCGTGTCATTTGCACCACGCGGGGTTCGTATATTAACGACGTTTCAGTGCAGATCTTGCCCGTTTATCCGAAAATCGCCAATCTTTCTTCACACTCAGGCGATAATCATGGGCCAATCTAGGCACCAGATGATAAGTAGACAGGGGCAACCGGATGCCAACACCGTATCAGGATCAGTTTTATACTTTCGATCCAGCAAACCCGCCGCCTGCGGGAACGGCTGTCGCGGTTAGCAGTTTCACTTTGATCGATGCAGATGATGACAACGAAATTGATGCACCGAGTGGTGATACAGTCAATGGCCAAGACGTTACGAATTCCTGGCCAGGAGACACTGTTACCATCAACGTCGCGGGCGTCGGGAATGTAACCTATACCGGCACCACGTTTTATCTGGCTGATGGATCTCGGGTTTTTACACCGACAGACGGCCAGGTCTTGCAGCCGGGAACATTTGTTTCAGCCACCTTTGTCAACACACAGGGGCCGCTGAATGTCGGCAATTTGGGCCCGCCCTGTTTTACGCGGGGCACCATGATAATGACCCCGGATGGGGAACGCGCGGTGGAAGATCTTAAGGTCGGTGATCTGGTCACGACCGTGGATCATGGCCCTCGGCCTTTGATCTGGGTTGGGCGTACAGTGGTAGCCGCCGAAGGAAAGCTGGCCCCGATCCGGTTTGAGGCCGGAGTGTTCGACCTGGATCGTCCGCTGCTTGTTTCGCCTCAGCATAGGATGCTGATTGAAGACTGGCGAGCCTCGTATCTGTCCGGGCACGCTGAAGCGCTGATTCCGGCACATGCTCTGGTCAATGGAAAAACGGTGACCCGGCTGGAAGGCGGTGAGGTAGAGTATTTCCACCTTTTGTTCAAGCAGCACGAGATCGTCATCGCCAATGGCGCCAAAAGCGAAAGCTATTATCCGGGGCATGCGTTGTCGGCCTCGGACCGCGAAACGCAGAGCGAGGTCCTGCATCTGTTCCCTGAACTGGCAGGTCATGATCCGATGTCGGTAGAAACCGCACGCCCGGTTGTTCACCCGCGCGAAGCGCGCGCCTTCGCAATTTAGGCCGTTTCAAACCCGGACCGCGCGTCGTATAGCTGAAGTATGGCGAAGAAAGCAGCCCGCAAATCAAGCGGTAAGAAAAACAAGGCATCCAGCAGGAAATCACCAACGGTGCGTCAGATACGCCGTTGGCTGACTCGTGCGGTTGCGGCAATTGCAGGAGCTTTGCTTGCGATAATCCTGTTGTATTCGGTTGTGAACCCACCTGTAACCCATACGATCTGGTCAGAATGGCGCCGATTGGGAAAGGTTGAGCGTGAATGGGTACCGATCGAGGACATGGCCCCGATCATGGCGCGATCGGTTGTGGCAGCAGAGGATGCGAATTTCTGCCTGCATTGGGGATTTGATGTAGAGGCCATTCGAGATGCGCTTGAGGATGGCGGAAATCGCGGTGCCTCGACCATTACACAGCAAGTGGTAAAGAACGTATTCCTTTGGCAGGGGCGCAGTTGGATACGCAAGGCGCTGGAAACTTCGATCACACCTGTGGTCGAGATTTTCTGGAGCAAGCGGCGCATCCTTGAGGTCTATCTGAACGTTGCCGAAACCGGGAATGGCGTTTTTGGGGTCGAGGCTGCCGCGCAACAGTATTTCAACACCAGCGCATCGAAACTGACCCCAGTTCAGGCAGCGCGGATTGCCGCCATTCTGCCGTCACCGCGCAACAGGTCAGTCACAGATCCGACGGCGCGTACGCGCAGACGGGCGGCATCTATTCTGGATGGGGCGGCCACCATCCGCGCAGATGGTCGCGCAGATTGTTTCGAGGATTGAAACCCGTCGCCTGCCAAGGCTAAATCTGTCGGGTACTCACTGGTTCGATTGGAAGCCCATGGCGCGTTTGTTTCATGTTCCCCTCTCTCCGTATTGCCGCAAGGTTCGGCTGTCTTTGGCGGAAAAGAAGATCGAGGTTGAGCTTGTCGAAGAGCGATACTGGGAGCAGGATCCCGACTTTTTGCGCCGAAACCCTGCGGGTAAAGTACCAGTATTGCGTCTGGACGGACAAATGATGTCGGAAAGCGCGGCGATCTGCGAATATATTGAGGAAACCCGCCCCGAACCATCATTAATGCCAAAAAGTCCCGAAGCCCGATACGAAGTACGGCGCCTTGTCGGCTGGTTTGACGACAAATTCCATCATGAGGTGACGTCGAAGCTGCTGTACGAACGGGTGAACAAAAAAGTGACGGGTCAGGGCTATCCTGACAGCAAGAACGTCAAACAGGGTGCCAAAGCGATCAAGTACCATCTGGATTATATGGCATGGCTGTTGGATCACCGCCGGTGGTTGGCCGGTGATCAGATGACACTGGCTGATTTCGCGGCAGCGGCGCACCTGTCGTCGCTGGACTATATCTCGGATGTGGATTGGAACCGCAGTCAGGTGGTCAAGGACTGGTATGCAAAAATCAAATCGCGCCCTGCTTTTCGCTCTATTCTGGCGGATCAGGTGCCGGGTTTCCGGCCGCCGCCCCATTACGCGGATCTGGATTTCTGATAGGGTGTGCCAGGGGGGCTGTCTGACCCCCCCATCGCGCATCTGCGCGATTCCCCCCGAGGATATTTTTGGCCAGATGAAGAGCGGATCAGATTTGAAGGAAAAGCTGGTACAGCAGGCCCTTGAAGAGGGGTTTGTTGCGTGCCGTGTCTGCCGCCCCTGGGATGTTCCAAAAGTTCCCGAGCGTTTGGCAGCGTTCCTGGACGCAGGGTATCATGGGCAGATGGGATGGATGGCCGAGCGGACGCATTGGCGCGGTGATCCTGCGGCCCTTTGGCCCGAGGCGCGATCAGTGATCATGCTGGCCGAGAGTTACACGCCGGAACATGATCCTACAGACGTCTTGAAGCAACGCGCCCACGGGGCGATTTCTGTCTATGCGCAGAACAAAGACTATCATGATCTGGTCAAAAAGCGACTGAAGCGCCTGGCGCGGTGGCTGATTGCCGAGGCGGGCGGCGAGGTTAAGGTGTTTGTTGACACTGCACCCGTGCCGGAGAAAGCCTTGGGGCAGGCCGCCGGGTTGGGCTGGCAGGGGAAACACACGAATCTGGTCAGCAGGGAGTGGGGTAATTGGGCCTTTATAGGGTCTGTTTTTTCAACTTTGGATATACCCGAGGATCCCGCTGAGATTGATCGCTGCGGGTCTTGTCGGGCCTGTTTGGACAGCTGCCCCACGGACGCCTTTCCGGGCCCGTATCAGTTGGACGCACGGCGGTGCATTTCCTATCTGACAATCGAGCATAAAGGCCCTGTGAAGCCTGAGCTTCGCAGAAAGCTGGGCAATCGAATCTACGGCTGTGACGATTGCCTTGCGGCTTGCCCGTGGAACAAGTTTGCGGTTGCCGCAAGCGACCTGCGCTATGCAGCGCGCGAAGATCTGGCGGCGCCTGCGCTGGAAGAGCTGGTGGCGCTTGATGATACTTCGTTCCGAGCGAAATTCTCGGGCTCACCCATCAAACGGATCGGGCGCGACCGGTTTGTGCGCAACGTGCTTTATGCCATTGGAAACTCGGGGCAGTCGAAACTGAGGGCCGCGGCCCAAAGTTTGACAGATGACCCAGATGAAACCGTGGCCGACGCAGCGCGCTGGGCGGTGGAACAACTTTCATAATTGCCGCAAACAGGCTGGACGTGTCGGCCCTAATCGCTACACCAATCTGCAGCGAACAGTAAGGAGAACCCGATGGCGTTGGCTTTGGGGGTGGATACGGGTGGAACCTATACCGATGCGGTACTGATCCGGGATGAAAAAGAGGTAATAGCCTCGGCGAAGTCCCTGACCACACGCGCGGATCTGGCAATTGGTGTGGGCAAGGCGATTTCTGCCGTTTTGGAGCAGGCAAAAGTTGCGCCGGATCAGATTTCGATGGCGTCTTTGTCCACAACATTGGCGACTAATGCCTTGGTCGAAGGGCAGGGCGGGCGCGTTGCGTTGATCTATATCGGATTCAAAGACAGCGACCTTGAAAAGCACGGTTTGAAGGACGCGTTAAAAGGGGACCCGGCCCTGGTTATGTCTGGTGGGCATTCCCATTCTGGCAGCGAAGCTGCACCATTGGATGTTGCCGCGCTGGAGCAGTTTTTAGACACTCACAAGGGGATTTCAGGCTTTGCCATAGCCGCTCAGTTTGCCACCCGTAATCCCGCGCATGAACTTGAAGCCGCGCGAATCGTTTCGGAAAGAACCGGGGCTCCGGTAACATGTTCGCATCACTTGTCGGCAAAGCTGAATGGGCCGAAACGCGCCGTGACGGCAGTGTTGAACGCGCGGCTGATCGGGATGATCGACCGTTTGATCGGGCGGGCGCAGGACCGGCTGCGCGAGCTGGGGATTATGGCCCCGATGATGGTTGTTCGCGGTGATGGGGCGTTGATGAGTGCTGAACAGGCGCGTGAACGCCCCATTGAAACGATCCTGAGCGGACCTGCCGCGTCAATTGTCGGCGCGCGCTGGTTGACTGGCGCAGAGAATGCGTTGGTGTCGGATATTGGCGGTACGACAACTGACGTGGCGTTGATCCGTGACGGTAAGCCCGCGATCGACACGGCAGGGGCACAGGTGGGCGGGTTCCGCACAATGGTCGAGGCAGTTGCGATGCGCACCCATGGCCTTGGAGGTGACAGTCAGGTGCATGTCGTGACCGAGGGGTTGCAGGGTGGTGTTTTTCTGGGGCCGCGCCGCGTTCTTCCGGTGTCCCTGATCGCCTCGGAAGCGCCCGAGATCGTTCATGCCGTTCTGGACGAGCAATTGCGGGCCACGACGGTGGGTGAGCACGATACGCGCTTTGCCCGACGCGTGCCGGGAATACGTGACGACGGTATAGATGTGCGCGAAGAAGCCCTGTTGGAGCGGTTGGGAGATCAGGTTCTGCCGATTGGTTCCTTGCTTAGGTCCCGAATGGAGAGCGGCGCATTGACCCGGTTGGTGGATCGCGGGATCGTTCAGATCTCGGGCGTGACGCCGTCGGATGCCAGCCATGTACTGGGGCGGGTGGATGCCTGGGATGCTGAAGCCGCCCGTAAGGCACTAGAACTGGTTGCGCGCAAACGGGTCGGGTCCGGGGATATGTTGGCAAGTTCCGCCGAGGCGCTGGCGCAAATGATCGTGGACCAGTTGACGGAACAGACCAGTTTGATCTTGTTAGAGGCTGCTTTTGATGAGGAACCGAACAGTTTCGGGCTGCCGCCACAGGAGTTGGCGCGGCATGTCCTGACACAGCGCGGATTGGCGCGGCATCGCGGTTTGTTGTCGCTGACCGCAGCTCTAAACGTTGATGTTGTGGGGCTTGGGGCATCAGCCCCCAGCTATTACCCGACGGTTGGTGAACGGCTGCACTGCCGGATGATCCTGCCGGAACATGCGGGCGTAGCCAATGCGATTGGCGCCGTAGTGGGACGGTTGACCTTACGGCGATCGGGCACGGTGACAAGCCCTGCCGAAGGGCGGTATCGTGTACATCTCAAGGGCGGGCCCAAGGATTTTTCCGCATCAGAAGACGCGTTGGCTTTGCTGGAAAATGTTCTGAGGTCGGAAGCTGAAGGTGCGGTGCGCGAAGCCGGTGCAGAAGATATCCGCGTGATCGTGGATCGCGACATCAAAACCGCGCGGGTCGAGGCCAATGATGTGTTTGTCGAGGCAATGATCACGGTCGAGGCAAGCGGGCGACCGCGGGTTGCGGCGGGCTAGCCCCTCTGACTTGTACAGAGGGGCCGGGCAGGTGGTGCATTATTCTGCGGCGCTGGCACGTTTGGGAAGAACCCAGTCCTGGCGCGGGAAGTGGCAGGTATATCCGTTCGGGATGCGCTCAAGATAATCCTGATGCTCGGGTTCGGCCTCCCAGAAATCGCCGACGGGTTCGACTTCGGTTACGACTTTTCCCGGCCACAAGCCGCTGGCATTCACATCTGCGATAGTATCCAGCGCGGTTGCTCTTTGGGCTTCATCGACGTGGTAAATCGCGGAACGATAGCTCATGCCTCGGTCGTTGCCTTGCCGGTTCACCGTGGTCGGGTCGTGAATCTGGAAGAAAAATTCCAGCAGGTCGCGGTAACTGATCTGCGACGGGTCAAACCAGATCTCGATCCCTTCGGCGTGGGTGCCATGGTTGCGATAGGTTGCGTTGGGCACATCGCCTCCGGTGTAGCCCACCCGGGTTCGCAAGACGCCCGGCAGCTTGCGGATCAGGTCCTGCATACCCCAAAAGCAGCCTCCGGCCAGTACAGCACGTTGTTCAGTCATTGGAGTTCCTCCACGTGGATCAGGAATTCGGCGTAACCTTCAGCCTCCATCTCATCCCGATGGATGAACCTGAGCGAGGCCGAGTTGATGCAATACCGCAGGCCACCATGTTCTCGCGGGCCGTCGGGGAAGACATGCCCCAGATGGCTGTCGCCGTGTTTCGAGCGAACCTCGGTCCGGATCATACCATACGTCGTATCGCGAAACTCCTCCACATGCTCATGGAGGATCGGCTTGGTGAAGCTGGGCCAGCCACATCCGGATTCGTATTTGTGGGTCGAAGCAAACAGCGGCTCGCCTGACACGATGTCCACGTAGATGCCCGGTTCCTTGTTCCCTAAATACTTGCCTGTCCCCGGTCGTTCGGTGCCGTTGCGTTGGGTGACATGAAATTCTTCGGGCGAAAGCGCCGCGATAACCGTGGGGTCTTTGGTGTAGCGTGTCATGGATCCTCCGGCTGATTTGACGTTTGAGCCATTATCTGGGGGCTGCAGGGTAGAAAGCAAAGCGATATTTCAAACAGCTCTCACAGTCGTGCAGTCGGTCAGACGCAAACATTTGGGTCCTTGCTTTAGGCCGAAGCCGTTTTGCCAGAAGGTTGGCGTGACAGCTGAACAGCAAGAATACCCAGCGTCGTGACGGTAACGCCAATTGCGTCCATCGCGCCCAGTTTTTCGCCCAATAATATGGCCGCAATCGTGACACCAAATACCGGGTTCAAAAAGTGGAACGTGGCTGCGCGGATCGCGCCGATGCGATCCAGAAGAAGGAACCAGATCAGCGTGGCCAGCAGCCCAGGAAACAGGGTTGTGTAAGTGAACGCCAATGCCAGTGGCAGCGTCGGGTGGATGTAAATGGTCTCAAAGATCGGAGCGGCCACGAACAACGTGGCGGAACCTACAAGCATCTGCAGGCCCACGACCATCATGAAATTGCCGCCTGAGGTTGCGCCGCGAACCGCGAGGGTGGCAAAGGTCAGCGCCAAAGCTCCGATGCCGCATAGCGCGACGCCGAACATGTCGACACCAGAGCTGATCCGGCTGCTCATGATCAAGGCGACGCCGGTGAATCCGGCAAACAACCCCAAAACTCCGAGAGGGCGCAGTTTCTCGCCAAAAATAAGCCACCCTGCCAGTGCCACCAGCAAGGGCATTGTGGACGCAATAATCGCCGCAACCGAAGCCTCGACCGTTTGCATCGCGTAAAAATTCAGACCCAAATACAGGGCATTTTGGCAAATTCCGAACAGGATCGTTGCGCGCCATTGGTTCCGGGTCAGGTGCCAGCTTTGCCCCATCGCCCGGGCAATCAGAACCCCCAGAACCCCTGAGATCAAAAACCGCAGAGCCAGTGAAAACAAAGGAGAGGCGTCTGCCACGATGATCCGCGCCGAGGTAAAGGCGGACGACCAGATCAGGGCAAATGTCAGCCCCATGGCAATGGCGCGCAGATCCATGGAGACCCCCTGTCACTTTGCGCGGACTGTCCCCGATTTTGTGATCGGTCGCAAGCGCTGCGCGTCATAAAAGACGCATATGTGATGACAGGAAAGTCGCCCTTATGTTTTCGTTGATTGACTGACCAATTAAAGCTATCAGCTCCGGGATCTGACATATCAAGGGAGGGTTGTCGGTGCTTCTGGAATACATTCTATCTTTTGGCGTCCTACTGGCGTTGGGCCTGGTCGCGTTCTTCGTCGTGAAATGGTGGAACCTGCGCTGCGTTGGCGTGACACCTGTTCACCTTTTCACATTCATCGCGATCCTGTTTACGTCCGGTCTGGATGTTGGCCTGATCATGTTCCCGTTGACAGAATTTGGTGGGTATGCCGAAGATCCGGCATATGCCTTTGCTAATCCACTGGCGATCGAATTCGGTTTCTGGGGTTTTCTGATCTGGGCGTTTTACTTCCTGACAGCCTTCTATTTCTGCGTGATCGAACCGCGCGTGAACTTCTTTGAGATCCCGCTGGTCAAACTGATCAACAACGTGGTCATTATTGGCACCTGCGCCTTTACCGCCAGCCTGTTCCTGATCTACCTGCCTGGCTACCTGCCAGAGGTCGGAGATGGCGAATCTGTCGTTACCACCTTCTACGTCATCGTGTTTGTGGTCATATTGGCGGCGGCATACTCGTCGACCGACCTGAAATATGTGCGGATCCTGTCGGTGGGCTCGACCTTCCTGTTCATGGCCCTGATCCTGGGAATGTGGGCGGCCGCTGGTATGGGAATGACCGGGTTTGTCGAAACCGGCAGTAACATTGGCGCCTATTTCACCAATATGCACAAATTTGTCTTGCCGCTGACTGACTACCATGCCTTCTACCTGTTCTGGTGGTTTGCGTGGTCAATCATGATTGGCCAGTTTACTTCGCGCTTTGTGGGCGGGTTGAAGACCTGGCAGTTGCTGGCGGCGTTGCTGATCTTCCCGTCGATCCCGCTGGGGATCTGGTTCACCGTTCTCTACTACTATCAACTGAACGGTATCAGCACCGCAGGGATCACCAATATCGCGATGGTAATCGTGGGCGTGACCTTTGTGATCAACTCGCTGGACTCTCTGATTAGGCTCTATACGGACAACCTGAACATGACCGCCGAGCGGTTTGGCAAGGCGACCTATGTCGCCGGCAACGTCGCGCTGCTGTTTGTCCTGACCCTGCTGTTCCAGAGCCAGTGGTTGCAAATCCAGTGGATCGGAGCCGTCGTAGTCGGTCTCTACCTGGCGTGCGTGGTCTATATCCTTGTCACCAAGCGAAAAGAGGTGATGAGTATCGACGCCATGCCGGAAGATCGTGATCTGGACTTCCACAAGGTTGAGACGATTCACTGATTGTTTCTAACCTACCAAAACAAAAGCGGGCCTCGACATCGGGGCCCGCAGCCGTGTTTTGGCGCTGCCCGGTTCGCGCCTCATTCCGTGTCGAGACGATATTTGAGGAAGCTGTGGCCAGAGTAGTCTACTTGCCCAACAAAATACGCGCCGAGTTTAGTCATTGCGCGCAGTTTCGTGCGTGAAGGCGGCAGCAAGAATGTCACGAACAGAATACGATTGTCCTGCTTTGCGAATGCGATGGCCTGACGCGCTATTTTGGCACCCAGTCCAAATGCACTGGGCTTCAGGACCAGCCCGAAATCCCACTCTTCACCTTCTTTTTGAAAACCGCCCCATCCCACATATTGTCCGCGGTGCAGAATTGCCCAATGACCAAGGCCGTCCCGCGCCCAACACGACTCTTTCGCGTGAATGAAACCGGCGACTGTTTCCTCATCCCAATCCTGCGTCAGGAGAGGCATGTGTTCGGCAAGAATTGGATTTCTCATATGCGCCAGTATCTCAGGCGCTGAGACGAGGGGCAGTCGCGTGAAGGTAATATCCTGTTCCATAGAACTGGGATTTAGCGGGCCGAGCAGGAAATCAAAGGGTTGTCCGAAAAAAACGTGCCAAGGACATCCAGTGCTGAATTGTAGCCTTTAGTCACAACCTAATGCCTTATGACTTAGTTACGCGGGCCGTAGGATGTGAAGTTCAGGCACAAAAAAAGGGGCCGCGTAACCGCCACCCCTTTACATGGTTCCAAGCGCTTTGGATCAGCCGTTCACGCTGTCTTTCAGTGCTTTCGCGATGGTCATTTTCACAACCTTGTCGGCTTCTTTGGTGAAGGTCTCACCGGTTGCCGGGTTGCGGACTTGACGCTCGGGGCGTTCGCGGCAGTAGATTTTGCCGACGCCGGGCAGGGTTACTGCACCACCTGCGGAAACTTCACGCGTGATCAGGCCGGTGATGGCCTCAAGCGCAGAGTTCGCGGATTTCTTATCGGTTCCCATTTCCTCAGCGAGAGCAGCAACCAGCTGAGTCTTTGTCATAGGTTTTGCCATTTCTTGGTCTCCTTAACGTGCCCGATCTATAGGGCCTCACCGCGTAACTGTAACGGGATATTGTGGCCAAACACAACGAATAGTAGCGCAGAAACCCCTAAAAATATGGGGAAAACGTTGCTTTTTTGCGTCAGAGGAAGGCAGTTTCGTCGAAGGAACGCAATTTCCGGCTGTGCAAACGCTCTAACGGCATGCCACGCAGGTGCTCCATGGCGCGTATCCCGATCATCAAATGACGGCTGACCTGGGTGGTATAAAAGGACGACGCCATGCCCGGCAGCTTCAGTTCGCCGTGCAGGGGTTTGTCCGAAACGCACAACAATGTGCCGTAAGGAACGCGGAAGCGATAGCCGTTCGCGGCGATGGTGGCGCTTTCCATATCCAGCGCGATGGCCCGCGACTGGCTGAGGCGCTGAACCGGCCCGGATTGATCGCGCAGTTCCCAGTTGCGATTGTCGACCGATGCAACTGTTCCCGTCCGCATGATCCGCTTCAGTTCATACCCTTCCAGCTCGGTCACCTCGGCCACGGCGCGTTCCAGCGCGACCTGAACTTCGGCCAGGGGCGGGATGGGCACCCAGACCGGCAGGTCATCATCCAGAACCTTGTCATCACGTAGATATGCATGGGCCAGAACGAAATCGCCCAATGCCTGCGTGTTGCGCAATCCGGCGCAATGGCCAACCATCAACCACGCGTGCGGGCGCAGAACCGCGATATGGTCGGTCGCAGTTTTCGCATTCGAGGGGCCGACACCGATGTTCACCAAAGTAAGACCCGAACCATCTTCACGCTTCAGATGATAGGTTGGCATTTGCGGCAGTTTCAGCGGTTGCTCGATTTCTGCGTCCGGCTCCGTGATCTCAACATTCCCGGTCGAGACAAAGCTGGTATACCCGCTGCTGGGATCAGCCAACTGCTCACGGGCGTAGTTTTCGAATTCCGAAACATAGAACTGATAGTTCGTGAACAGAACGTGGTTCTGAAAATGCCGGGCATCTGTCGCTGTGTAATGTGCCAGTCGCGCAAGTGAATAATCGACGCGCTGGGCAGTAAACAATGACAAGGGCCCGACGGCGTCTTCATGATCGTGCACGCCGTTAACGATGTCGTCATTCGTGGTGGTCAGATCCGGCACGTCAAACACATCGCGCAGGGTGAAAGCAGCCGCCCCCTGATGCGGCACAACCAGACCTGACGTATTCGCCACGGCAAAATGCACCGGAATAGGTGTGTCCGACGCTGCAATCGTCACCGGTTGGTCGTGATTCTTGATCAACAGGGCAATCTGCTGGGTCAGGTAGGACCGGAATAAATCCGGGCGCGTTACGGTTGTAGCGTGAACACCGGGTTCCGCCACATGCCCAAAACTCAGGCGGCTGTCGACTTGAGCATAGGTCGACGTCATTATGCGAATCTCGGGGTAATAGGCCCTGTATCTGGCGGTTGGTGCTCCATTTTGCAGTACCTTCGAGAAGCTGTCGCACAGAAATTCTGTTGCTTGAGTGTAAAGCTCCTCCAGTCGCGCAACTGCGGCTGCGGGATCGGTGAACTGTTCTGGCGAAAGGGCCTCAGGTGTCAGGAGTGTCGTCATGCCAAGTGTTCCAGAAGATCAATTTTTTTGAATGTGCGCACGTCAACCAGCCCGAGATCAGAGATCCTGAGTTCCGGTATGACGACCAACGCCAGCAGCGAATGTTGCATATATGCGTTGTTCAGATTGCAGCCACATTCCTGCATGGCTTGAACCATCCTGTCCGCCTTGGCCGCAACTTCAGCGGCCGGGCTGTCGGACATCAGACCGGCAATGGGAAGTTCGACCATCGCCAGTTCCTGGCCGTCCCGGAAGATCGTGATGCCGCCACCCACCTCGGCCAGTCGATTCGCGGCCAGCGCCATCTGTTCACGGTCCGTGCCGACGACGATCATGTGGTGACTGTCATGTGCCACGGTCGAGGCCATGGCCATTTTTCCCTGATATCCAAACCCCGAGACAAAGGCATTGGTGACGCCCCCTGTCGCCCGGTGTCGTTCGACCAGTGAGATCTGACATACGTCACCCTCACCTTCAACAAGCCCGCCGATAATCGGCAATTCGGCTTTCAGCGCTTTAGTGGGGGCCTGGTTTTCTACCACGCCAATGACGTTGCCCCTTACCTTGTTTGCGCCCTTCGGCGCCGTGATCTCAAAATCGGTCGAGGTCAGCGCATGCTTCAGATGAACCGTGCGACGTGCCTTGTCGGGCCAGTTTAGATGGGGGCAATCAACCTTGATCACCCCGTTTTCCGCGACAACCTGCCCGCGCGCTATGACCAGTTCGACCGGCAATTCGGTCAGGTCAGAGCTGAGGATGATATCCGCCCGTCGTCCCGGCGTGACCGATCCAATCTCGCGTTCCAGACCGAAATGCGTGGCGGTGTTGATCGTCGCCATCTGCACGGCAACAAGCGGGTCACAGCCGCAGGCAATGGCGTGGCGCACGACGCGATTCATATGCCCTTCATTGACCAGCGTTGCAGAGTGGCAGTCATCCGTGCACAGGATGAAATTGCGCGCATCCAGGCCTTTCTCGGTTACTGCGGTAATCTGGCTTTCAACGTCATACCAGGCCGAGCCCAACCGCATCATCGAACGCATTCCCTGTCTGACCCGTGCGATGGCATCCGCTTCGCAGGTGCCTTCGTGGTCATCGGCAGGTCCGCCAGCCACGTAAGCCGCAAAATCAGGCCCTAAATCAGGGGATGCGTAATGCCCGCCAACAATCTTTCCTGCCCGCTGCGTGGCCGCAATCTCGGCCAGCATCTTGGGATCGCCGTGAATCACGCCGGGGAAGTTCATCATTTCACCCAAGCCGATGATCCCGGGCCAGTTCATCGCTTCGGCGACGTCTTCGGGGGTGATTTCATAGCCTGTCGTCTCTAACCCCGGTGCAGACGGCGCGCAGGAGGGCATCTGAGTGAAGATGTTGACCGGCTGCATCATTGCTTCGTCATGCATCATGCGCACACCATCCAGCCCCAACACATTGGCGATCTCGTGCGGGTCGGTGAACATACTGGTTGTGCCATGAGGGATCACCGCGCGAGCAAACTCGGCGGGGGTCAGCATCCCCGATTCGATGTGCATATGCGCGTCGCATAAGCCGGGCAGGATATAGCGGCCTTTCGCGTCGATAACCTGTGTCTCTGGTCCGGTACAATGCGAGGCGTCTGGACCGACAAATGCAATCCGGCCTGCGGCGATTGCAACAGAATGGTTCGGCAGCAGTTCGCGGCTGTGCACATTTACCCAAGTCCCACCCGTTATTACCGTATCTGCTGCCTCACGTCCGGCAGCAACTGCGATCAATCTGGGGGCGACATCGGGCCAAGTTGGGAAGGGTGTGTTTTCCATGGCTCAACTTTCACGAATGCGCGCGCGGGTGCAACCCCGGTTCTTCACTACTGCCGACGGATCACAATCCTGCAAATCTGCCCAACCCGGCCATCGAAAGCTGACATAGGCGCCGACAGCGCCCAGGAACCCGTCGAGTTTACGTTTCGGACCCGAATTCTCGCCGTATCCAGTTCGCAAAGATGACGGCCCCGGGCGTATCCTCAGCCTGAGGGGAGAGCAGCAGATAATACGCCTCGGGCATCGGGGCGCGATGCTCAAATGGTGCGATCAGCCGCCCCTGATCGATCAGGTGACCCGCGATGGTGTCATGGGCCAGGCACAGGCCACCTCCGGCCATCGCGGCTGACAAACAAACCAGATAGGTTGTCGCGTAGGTAATAGAAGGATTCTGCCAATTCAGACCCTGATCTTCCGCCCATGTCGCCCAGTTGGTCAAAAGGTTGGAACAGTCGAACAGGGGTTTTTCCTGAAGGTCTTGCAGACACACCTGATATCCCGGCGCGCAGACGGGATAGTAATATTCAGAGCGCAGCATCTCTGTCCGGGTCGTATCCGAGGGTCGAAGGGAAAACCTGATTTCGACCGCTGCGCCTTCGGCCATCTCGCGCGGTTCCCACAGTTCGGTGAAGATGTTCAGCTGAACATCCGGGTGTTCAGTCCGAAATAACGGCAGGCGCGGGGCCAGCCAGTTCACGGCGAAACTGATGTTGCACTGAACCTGTACCGCGTTCTGTTGCGCGCCAGTAACCGCCTGAGTGCCCCGTATCAGCGTCCGAAACGCTTCGCGCACTACCGGCAAATAGGTGATCCCGGCCTCTGTCAGCTCAAGCGCCTTCGGGCGTCGCAGGAACAATGGCTGACCCAGATGACCTTCCAGCGATTTGATCTGCTGACTGACCGCACTTTGCGACATGTTCAGATCCCGCGCCGCGTCGGTGAATGACAGTTGGCGGGCTGCGGCTTCGAATGTGCGCAGCCAGCCCAGCGGGGGAAGCCTGTTTTGCATCGACATAACTCCGGCATAAGTTCAGCTAATGGGATAGTTGCGTTTTTTTCGTTGGTCAAATTGCCGGACCAAATGCAGGCTTTGGTCATTCGCAGTTGTCAAAGGACTCCACACATGAGCCTCACTAGCCTTCGCCCCAATATCGATCATTGGTCAGAACGTGTGGACATGGCCGCGACCTTTCGCTGGACAGCCCGGCTGAATATGCATGAAGCCGTTGCCAACCATTTCAGCCTTGCTGTGAACAAAGACGGGACGCAGTTCCTGATGAACCCCAATCAGGCGCATTTCTCGCGTATTCGCGCGTCTGATCTGTTGTTGTTGGACGCCAACGATCCGGATGTGATGTCACAGCCCGGTGCCCCTGATCCCACGGCCTGGGGCCTGCACGGCTCGATCCATCGCCACTGCCCGCACGCGCGTTGCGTCATGCATGTGCATTCGATTTTCGCAACGGTTCTGGCCTCACTTGCCGACAGTACGCTTCCGCCAATCGATCAGAACACCGCGACCTTCTACAACCGCTACGTGGTTGACGAAGAATTTGGCGGGTTGGCCTTTGAAAGCGAAGGCGAGCGGTGCGCCGGGATGCTGGCTGATCCGAAAATGAAGGTCATGATCATGGGCAACCACGGGGTTCTGATCACCGGTAGCGACCCTGCAGATACTTTTAACAGGCTCTATTATTTCGAGCGCGCTGCCGAAACTTACATCCGGGCGCTGCAAACAGGTCTGCCCCTGCGGGTGCTGTCGGATGAGATTGCCGAGAAAACAGCGCAGGAACTGGACGACTACCCCGATCAGGCCGAAGCGCATCTGCGAGAGATCAAGGCAATACTCGATGCAGAAGGCTCGGATTACGCAACCTGATGCAAGACAGAGTGACCGACATGCGAGATACCGCTCAGGACCCTGAAGCCGCCCGCTGGCATTACCACCCCGACGGGCCAGTAGGCCTCAATCCGCTGTTCAGTTGGCCGCCGTGCCCATCCGCCGTGCTGAAATGGTACGGCGGAGCGTGGTTGCAAATCACCGCCCTGACCCTGTGCATGACTTTGGCCGTCATCGCCTATGCGTTCTTTTTCCCTGAGTTAGAGACGATGAAGAGCTTTGCACCCGGCTGGATGTTCAGGATTTGGTTGCTGAACATGGTGCCGCAAACTCTGATAGCAGGAAGCCTGCACTGGTGGCTGTACATGCGCAAAGGGCAGGGGATGTACAAAAAGTTCGATCGAAGAGACCTGACGCGGGACAACGGAACATTCACATTCCGCAATCAGGTCTGGGATAATATTTGGTGGACGCTGGGCAGCGCCATGACGGTGGCGACCATTTACCAGTGGGTCATCTTTTGGGCGATGGCAAATGGCTGGGTTCCTACGATTACCTGGGCCAGCGCGCCGGTGTGGTTTGTGGTTTGGATGCTGTTCATTCCCATGTGGTCCGGCCTGCATTTTTACTGGGTGCACCGGCTGGAACATCATCCCAGGCTTTATAAACATGTGCACGCGGTCCATCACCGCAATGTCAATACCGGGCCGTGGTCAGGGATTTCGAATCACTGGTATGAAAACATGCTGTATTTCACGACGTATTTCATCCACCTGATCGTGCCATCCCATCCGCTGCATGTGTTGTTTCACAGCTCGTTCCAGCAGGTCAGCCCGATACTGTCCCATTCTGGGTTCGAGAAGATAAAGGCCGGTGAGACCGAAGCCGCGCGGGCGGGCGACTTTTTTCACCAGCTCCACCACCGGTATTTCGAGTGCAACTACGGCACATCCGAAATTCCTTTCGACAAGTGGTTTGGCACCTATCACGATGGCTCGGCCGAGGCGACGACACGCACGCGCGCTTACAAAAAGCAGATGTATACTTGACGAGGCTGGACCTGTCCGGGGCCTAAACCCGTTCGAACAATGCAATGAAGGCCGTGTCATCCTTGTTTGGACCCGCGGCAAGATCACCGTAGATGCGAACCTCGGGCAGGGTCAGGTTGCGAATCTGATCCTGTTCCAGTTCGTGCAGCTTGCCCTTGAAGCCCATCTTTTCGAAATGGTGGGCGTTTATTGACAGGGCGAACGTCGCGCCTGACCGTGCGACGCGAAGCAGGGCGGGTAATACTTCGGGACCCAGATGGCCATGCGTGAACGTGCCAGATGACACGATGCCGGAGTAGCTGTCAGGCGGAACCGGGATGCCATGGGTCAGGTCAGCCTCGATCGCGTCCCGGTAGATATCCTTGCGCATAGCCTGTCCCAGCATTTCCGAACTGATATCCGTGGCATCAATCGGCCCAACGCCAAGCCCAGACAACACCGCGCCGCATAGGCCCGTTCCCGCACCGACATCCAGAACCGGCCCCTGACCGCCCGCGCCCACAAACGCCCGTGCGGTATGGATATGAAGCTGATAATCCTCACGCGCGGCAAAGCTGTCGTCATAATCCCCGGCCCATTCCGCATAAAGGCGTTTGTTTTCGTCCGGAGAGCTCAGCGCGTAGGCAGAATGCAGGTCTGGTTTCTTTTTGCTCATATCCACAGAAAGGCGCATCAGAAGATTCGATTCAAGTGCGTCCATGCGGCGCTTGCATCCCGATGCGCTGAAGCCCATCAACGGGGCATGACCAAGACACTCTTCTCATTTGGCCACGGCTATTCTGCGCAGGCCCTTTCCCGAATTCTTGCCCCGAAAGGCTGGCAGGTTTTTGGCACCACACGAGATGGCGAAGGCGCAGATGCGATACGTGCCTCTGGCGCGGACCCGCTGATCTGGCCCGGTGAGGTCCCAAATCTGGATGGGGTGACGCATTTGCTGATCTCGACGGCACCGGGCGAGGCGGGCGATCCGGTACTGGCGGCGCTGGGCGATGAGATCCGAAAACGGGCAAGTCAGTTCACATGGGTGGGCTATTTATCGACAACGGCTGTTTATGGCGATCATCAGGGCGGCTGGGTTGACGAAGACACCCCGCCAACACCGACCGCCAAGCGTGGAAAGTGGCGCATGCTGGCTGAAGAGCAATGGGCGGCTGTGCCGGGCCTGCCTGTTCACATCTTCCGTCTGGCAGGGATATACGGCCCAGGTCGTGGGCCGTTCTCCAAGCTCACACGCGGTGGGCTGCGGCGCATCATCAAGCCGGGGCAAGTGTTTTCGCGTATCCACGTGGATGACATTGCGCAGGTTCTGCAAGCCTCGATGACAAGGCCGAATCCGGGCAGTGTTTACAACGTATGCGACGATGAACCTGTCCCGCCACAGGATGTCATCGGGTATGCCGCCGAATTGCAGGGGCTTCCTCTGCCCCCGGCGGTTTCATTTGACAAGGCTGACCTGACACCGATGGCGCGCAGTTTTTATAACGAGAACAAACGCGTCCGAAACGACCGGATCAAGGATGAGTTGGGTGTCGAATTGATCTATCCAAACTACCGGGTGGGGTTGGAGGCGCTGATGAAGGACCGGTAGGTTCTTTACTGCGCGGCTGCTTTAATCATATCCGAGGCTTTTTCCGCGATCATTATTGTTGGCGCGTTTGTGTTTCCCGATACCAGCGTTGGCATCACCGACGCATCAACCACACGCAGCCCCTCGATCCCCCGCACCCGTAGTTCAGGATCCACAACCGCCAGATCGTCGGTGCCCATCTTACAGGTGCCAGCCGGGTGATAGATCGTGTCGGCACGGGCGCGGATATGCCCCTCCCAATCGGCGTCGGATTTCGCCGTATCGGTTCCGAACATCTCTTTGTGCCGATATTTGGCCAAAGCCGGCGCTTGCAGGATGTCTCGCGTCATTCGCGCGCCTTTGATCATGGTGTCCAGATCTCGTGCATCTGAAAGAAACCCCGGATCGATGACAGGCATTGCCATTGGGTCCGCGCTGCTCAGGCCAACGGTTCCCCGACTTTCCGGGCGAAGCTTGCAGATATGACAGCTGTACCCGTAACCGTAATGCAGCTTGCGGGCGTGATCATCGACCATTGCGATGGTGAAATGCAGCTGGATATCCGGGCGTTCCAATTCGGGTGAGGTCTTCAGAAACGCCGCCCCTTCGGCAAACGGTGTGGCCGCCATTGACACACCGGTCTTGCGCCACTGACGGATGTGCTTCAGCAGTCGCACCGCTGCTGTCGCGCCGATCCCAAAGTTGTTCGTGTCTTTGGTTCGGTAGGTCAGCGTAAAGTCGAGGTGGTCCTGCAAATTCTGCCCCACACCCGGCAGTTCATGCAGAACAGCGATCCCGTGCGTTTCAAGATCAGCGCTTGCTCCAATCCCTGAGACTTGCAGCAGTTGAGGTGTTTTTAATGCTCCCGCGCACAGGAGAATCTCGCGCGTGGCGGTAACGGTGGTGTCTGCCTTTTTGCCTTTGACCCTGAAAACAACGCCAGTTGCGCGCTTACCCTGAAAGACCAGCCTTTTCGCATAGGCATGTGTAATGACCGTCAGGTTCGGGCGGTTGGCAATCGGGAACAGGTAACCCGCAGCCGCTGAGCACCGCTCTCCATTCTTTGAAGGGTCATGATACTGCGTTACCTGGTACACCCCGACACCTTCGTTATCGCCTCGGTTGAAATCTTCAGTGTGGCGATGTTGGAGTTGCTGCGCGGCTTCAATGAACGCGCGGGTGATCGGGCGAGGTTCTTTTTGCTGTGACACCTGTAACGGGCCTTTGTCACCATGCCAGCTGTCTGCACCAAGCTCATTGTTCTCGGACCGTTTGAAATACGGCAATACGCTGTCCCAATCCCAGCCGTCGCAGCCCAGATCGGCCCACCCATCATAATCCTGCCGCTGACCTCTGACATAAAGCATCGCGTTGATCGCGCTCGAACCACCCAGTGCTTTACCGCGGGGTTGATACCCCCGGCGTCCGTTCAACCCGAGTTGCGGTATGGTTTCAAAAGCCCAGTTGTTGATCTTGGGGCGTCCCGGAAGGGTTGCCACGACAGCTGCCGGCACCCTGACAGTCAGGCCCTTTCCGTTCCCGCCTGCTTCGAGCAGGCAAACGCGTGAAGCCGGGTTCTCGCTGAGGCGGTTTGCAAGAACGGATCCTGCCGACCCGCCGCCCACGATGATATAGTCGAACTGCATGCTGGCTTCCCTACTATCAGAACCATTGATGCGCTGGTCCGCTGTTCGTCATCCGAGCCAGGCTTCCCTGAGACTGCGTCAATTGAGTGAAAAAACAATTGTGACTTGAAGTCAGTTTCCAAGTGTTCTTCGACATTCAGCGAAACGGTACGCCCGCGTCGATCGAAAGACTCAAGACGGATATCAATGTCGTCGTTTGCTGTCGGGGCCGACGATTCCAGCCAAAGCGCAGATTTCACCCACTTCTTCTGATGAGCCTGCACCTTAAGTGGCTGGCGGAAATCGCAAAATAAACGTTTAAGTATTTGAGTTATAATAATTAATTTAGAATTTAGTGAGAAAAGCAAAGTTTTTTCAAAATGGGGGTTGCGGGTAGGGATTCTAATCCGTAAATACCCCTTCACCGGCGCAGCTGAGGTTGGCCTGACGGACTGGAAAGACGGTTGAGACGCACCGG